>JAIOJQ010000348.1 GCA_019911865.1 Thermoanaerobaculia bacterium | reverse complement strand
GTGCGGGCAGGCCGCAGTGGCCGGCTTGCAGGCCCCGGCGGCGGCCATCGGGCAGCCGTCCGCCGGACCGCAGGCGGCCGCCGGCACGGGCATCCCGGCGGCGACGAGCAGCGCCAGCAGCAGCGCGGCGGACAGACGGGTTCCACTCATCGCGGGCGAGTATACGCTCCCTGACGGAAGGCGGATTCCCCCGGGCCGGGGCGGATCCGCTCCCGACCCGGGAGGTGACCCGATGTCCGCAACCGAATCGCGAGTCTGTCTGGTGACCGGCGGCAGCCGCGGCATCGGCCGCGCCATCGTCGAAGCGCTGCTGGCGCGCGACTACCGCGTGCACTTCTGCGGCCGCGATCCGAACGTCCTGCGCGACGCCCACGAAAAGCTCTTCATCGCCCATCCCGGAAGGGTCTTCGCGCGCACCTGCGACGTCCGCCAGCAGGCCGAGGTCGAGGCTCTCGTCGCCAGCGTGGTCGAGGAGTCCGGACGCCTCGACGTGCTGGTCAACAACGCCGGGCTCGGCCGCTTTGCGCCGATCGACGAGCTGTCGGGCGACGATTTTCGCGAAGTGATCGAAACCAACCTGCTCGGCCCCTTCTACGCCATGCGCGCCGCGGCGCCGGCGATGAAGCGACAGGGCGGCGGCTGGATGCTCAACATCGCCTCCCTGGCGGCGAAGAACCCGTTCGCCGGAGGCGCTGCCTACAACGCCTCGAAGTTCGGTCTGGTCGGAATGTCGGAGGCGGCGATGCTCGACCTGCGGCACGCCGGAATCCGGGTCGCCGCGATCTGTCCCGGTTCGGTGGCGACCGAGCTGCGCACCACGATGCGGCGGGAAGCGCAGGACTGGATGCTGGCTCCCGAGGACGTGGCGCAGGTCGTCACCGACCTGCTCGACTTCCCCGAGCGCGCCCTGCCGAGCCTGATCGAGATCCGCCCCACCCAGCCACCGAAGAAATAGTCCGGGGACACACAAAAGGGACACACAAATCTCAGTTTGTGTGTCCCTTTTGTGTGTCCCCTTTGTGTGTCCCCGCGGTTGCCGCGGTTGCGAGGTGGCGGGCCAGGAGTCCCTCGAGAATGCGGCCGGCGGCGATGCCCCGCAGGCGCCATGGCGGCGCGGCAAGCAGGGCGTCGGCCAGGGCGAGCAGCGCCGGCCGCAGCGCGGTGAGGGGCGGTGGCGGCTCGATCGCCACGTCGCGCAGCACCCGGGCGGCGGCGATCCAGGGCGCCTCGGCGCGCGGGTCGTCGAAGTCCTCCGGCTGGCCGAGGCGCCGTGCCAGGTCGAGCAGCCGCAACCCGCTCCTCTCCTGCTGCCAGGCGGTGAGCCCTTCGATCACGCTCTCGGTGAGCTGCCGGCGCTTCTCCGGGTCGATCTCCACCGGCGAGCCGAGAAAGACCGCCAGCGAGCGGCTGCGCAGGGTCTCCGGCAGGTCGAGCCGCGAGGGCGCGAGCAGGAAGTAGTGGCGCGGCGAGCCGAGGCCAGGCTCTTCGATCAGCTTGAGCAGGGCGTCCCCCGCCTCGGGCGACAGCGAGTCGGCCTCGCCGATGACGAAGACCTGGCCGCGCGCCTCGTACGGTGCCGAGTGGGCGGCGCGCAGGAAGTCACGGGTCGCCTCGGCGGAAGTCGCGGTCTTCAGGTCGCGCGCCAGCCAGGCGAAGTCGGGATGAAAGGGGTTCGTCTCTCCGCCGGGCGCGGCAATTCGCGCGCAGCTCCGGCAGTGCCCGCACGGTCGGTCGGCTGCCGCCTCCCGCTCGCACAGCAGGGCGCGGGCGACCTCGACCGCCGCCCGCTGTCGCTGGTCGGCCGATCCGCCGTGCAGAATGGTCGCGGGATAGAGCCGGCCGCGGCGCGCCAGGTCGAGCAACCGGCCCACCGGCGAGTCCACCTCGTCCGCCCGCCGGCTCATGCGCCCGCCGGGCCCGGCAGCAGGTCGGCGAGGGCGGCGCGCACCGCCGCTTCGGTGGCCGCGATCGAGCCGGCCGAATCGAGAATCCGGAAGCGTTCGGGCGCCCCGGCGGCGCGGTCGAGGAATCCCTGCCGGACACGCTCGTAGAAGGTGACCGCTTCGGCGTCGAGCCGGTCGACGGCGGCATTGCGTCGCCGCGCCGGTGAGTGCCCGCGGCGCCGCGCGGCGGCCGCCGGCAGGTCGAAGAGCAGGGTCCGGTCCGGCTGCCGGCCGCCGGTCGCCAGCTGGTCGACCCGCTCGATCACCTGGCCCGCCACGCCGCGGCCCGCCCCCTGATAGGCCCAGGTCGAATCGGTGAAGCGATCGCACAGGACGTGACGACCTGCGGCGAGCGCCGGCTCGATCACCTCGAGCAGGTGCTGCCGGCGTGCCGCGAAGACGAGCAGCAGTTCGACCGTGCCGTCCATGCCGGCGAACCGGGGGTCGAGAAAGACCCCGCGGATGGCCGCGCCGAGCTCCGTGCCGCCCGGCTCGCGGGTCACCAGAACCGGCACTCGGGCGGCCTCCAGCCAGGCGGCCGCGCGCTCGAGATGGGTGGACTTGCCGCTGCCATCGAGCCCTTCGAAGGTGATGAATCGCGCCACGCCGGCGGAAGCTAGCACGCTAGACTTCCCCGCCATGCCCGAGCTCGCGACCATCGGTACGCCGCTGTTCTGGACCGTCTTCCTGCTCGGCGTCGGCGCGATCCTGGTCCTCGACCTCGGCGTGCTCAATCGCAAGGCCCACGTGGTCAAGCCGCGCGAGGCGCTGCTCTGGGTCGGCCTCTGCGTGACGCTCGCGGCGCTCTTCGCGGCCTGGCTGTTCTGGCGCTTCGGCAGCCGGGTGGGGCTCGAGTTCGTAACCGGCTACCTGATCGAGTACGCCCTCTCGGTCGACAACCTGTTCGTCTTCCTGGTCGTCTTCTCGTATTTCTCGGTGCCGCCGCAGTTCCAGCATCGGGTGCTCTTCTGGGGCATCGTCGGCGCGCTGGTGCTGCGCGCCGTCTTCATCCTGGTGGGTGCCGCCCTGCTGGCGAAGTTCCACTGGATGATCTACGTCTTCGGCGGCTTTCTGGTGTTCACCGGCATCAAGCTCCTGCTGGCCGGCGACGACAACGTCGACCCGGAGAAGAACCCGGTGCTGCGGCTGGCGCGCCGCTTCCTCCCGGTGACTTCCACCTATCACGGCCAGAGCTTCTCGGTGATCGAGAACGGCAAGCGCTGGTTCACGCCGCTGCTGCTGGTGCTGATCGTCATCGAGGCGACCGACGTGGTGTTCGCGGTCGACTCGATCCCGGCCATCTTCGGCATCACTCGTGACCCGTTCATCGTCTTCACGTCGAACATCTTCGCCATCCTCGGCCTGCGCGCCCTCTACTTCCTGCTCCACGACTTCATGGGGCGCTTTCACTATCTCAAGTACGGCCTCGGACTGGTGCTCGCGTTCGTCGGGGCGAAGATGGTGGCAAGCGCCTGGTTCAAGGTGCCGATCGGCCTCTCGCTCGCCGTCATCGGCACGCTGCTCGCCGGCTCGGTGGCGGTTTCGTGGCTCTTCCCGCCGCGCGACGGCAAGGGCGCCGGTCAGAACCAGGCGTAGAGGAAGATGCCGAGCAGCAACCGATAGACCACGAACAGGGTCAGCGGCCGGGAGCGCACCCAGGCGAGCAGCGCCGCGATGACCAGATAGCCGGCGATCGCCGAAACTCCGATTCCGATCACCACCGAGGAGGCCGACAAACCGACGATCTCGCCGCGCGCGAAGTCGAGAGCCTGCTTGGCGGCGACCAGGATGCCGATCGGGACCGACAGCAGGAAGGCGAAGCGCGCCGCGGCCTCACGCGTCAGCCCGAGGGCGAGCGCCGCGGTCATCGTGACTCCCGAGCGCGACGTGCCGGGCACCAGCGCCAGCGCCTGGGCACAGCCGATGAGCAGCCCCTGGCGGCGGCCCACGGCGCCGACCGGGAGCTCTCGCCGGCCGAAGCGGTCGGCGAGGCCGAGCAGCAGGCCGTAGACGATCGCCGTCGTGGCGATCAGGTGCGGATCGCGGCCGTAAGTCGAGATCCAGTCCTTGAACAGCAGGCCGGCGAGCCCGGCCGGAATCGTCCCCCAGACCAGCGCCCAGGCGAGGCGCGCTTCCGGCGCGCAGGCGCCGCCCCCGCCGCGCCGGAAGCTGGCCGCGAAGCCCCGCAGGATCCCCGCCACGTCGCTGCGGAAGTAGACCAGCACGGCGATCATCGTGCCGGTGTTGGTGGCGATGTCGAACTCGAGCCCCTGGTCGCTCCAGCCGAGCAGGCGCGGCAGCAGGATGAGGTGCCCCGAGGAGGAGATCGGCAGGAACTCGGTCACCGCCTGGACGAGCGCGAGGACGATGGCCTGGAGCGCGGTCACGGCGCGCGATCCTACGCCAGGGCTGCGGTTGATAGAGTCGCCAACCCGCATGAAGGGAATCGTCCTCGCCGGGGGCTCCGGCACGCGCCTCTATCCGGTGACCCGCGGCGTCTCGAAGCAGTTGCTGCCGGTCTACGACAAGCCGATGGTCTACTACCCGCTGTCCTCGCTGATGCTGGCCGGGATCCGGGACATCCTCGTCATCTCGACGCCGCTGGACCTGCCCGGCTTCGAGCGCCTGCTCGGCGACGGCTCGGACTTCGGCATCTCCCTCGCCTACGCCGAGCAGCCGCGTCCCGAGGGACTCGCCCAGGCCTTCCGCATCGGCCGCGAATTCGTCGGCGGCGACCGCGTCGCCCTGGCGCTCGGCGACAACATCTTCTACGGACACGGCTTCCCCGAGCAGCTGCGCGAAGCCGCCGCAGCAGCATCGGGCGCCACGGTGTTTGCCTACCACGTGAGGGATCCGGAGCGTTACGGCGTCGTCGAGCTCGACGCCGCCGGGCGCGCCGTCTCGCTCGAGGAAAAGCCGGCGGCGCCGCGCTCGTCGTGGGCGGTGACCGGCCTCTACTTCTACGACAACCGGGTGCTCGACATCGCCGCCGGCCTGGCGCCCTCGGCGCGCGGCGAACTCGAGATCACCGACGTCAACCGCGCCTACATGGCGACCGGCGAGCTGCGGGTCGCGCGCCTCGGACGCGGCATCGCCTGGCTCGACACCGGCACTCACGAGTCGCTGCTCCAGGCGGGCGAGTTCATCGCCGCGGTCGAACAGCGGCAGGGGCTCAAAGTCGCCTGCCTCGAGGAGATCGCGCTGCGCTCCGGCTGGCTCGCCGCCGATCGCGTGCTCTCCCTCGCCGATGGCCTCGGACGCACCGACTACGCGGATTACCTGCGCCGCGTCGTGGCCGAGGCCGCGGAGGGCGGGTGAAGATCGCCGACACGCCGCTGCCAGGAGTCCGGCTCGTCGAGCCGCGCGTCCACCGGGACGAGCGCGGCTTCTTCCTCGAGGTCTTCCACGCCGGCAAGTTCGCCGCGCTCGGCCTCGACGTCGCCTTCGTCCAGGACAACCACTCGCTGTCGCGTCGCGGCACCCTGCGCGGCCTGCACACGCAGACGGCGGAGCCGCAGGGCAAGCTGGTGCGCTGTACCGAGGGAGAGATCTTCGACGTCGCGGTCGACATCCGGCGCGGCTCGCCGACCTTCGGCCAGTGGTTCGGCACCGTCCTGTCGGCGGAGAACTTCCGCCAGCTCTGGATTCCGCCCGATTTCGCGCACGGCTTCTGCGTGCTCTCCGAGCGGGCCCAGGTCGAGTACAAATGCACGACGCTCTACCGCCCCGAGGCCGACCTGTCGATCGCCTGGAACGACCCGCAGATCGGCGTCGACTGGCCGATCGCCGCTCCGACCCTGTCGGAGAAGGACGCCAGAGCGCCCCGCCTCGCCGAGCTCGCCGACCGGCTCCCCCGGCTCGCCACCGGGGCCGGCTGAACCGCCGGAGCCGATCCGGATGCCCGCTTCCCTGAGTCGCCGCGACCTCGACCAGCTCGCCGCCGCCGGCATCGATGCCGCAGAGGCGGATCGCCAGCTGGCGCTGCTCGCCGCGCCGCCGGCGCCGATTCGCCTGGCGCG
>JAIOJQ010000347.1 GCA_019911865.1 Thermoanaerobaculia bacterium | reverse complement strand
CTCTTCGACCGGGACGAGGCGGCGGTGGCGGCTCGTCGGGCGGCGGCGGTGGCGGCGGCTGGTAGTCCGCGCCGATGAAAAAAACCCTGGCGTCGGGCGAGCGACGCCAGGGTTTCGAGAACCTTCCGGTCGAGTGACCGGATTTACATCGCAGGCGGCATCATCGGCATCAGCTCGAAAGCCGGCGCCGGAGCCTTCTTCTTCGCCTTCTTCTTGGCCGGCTTCTTGGCCTTCTTGGCGGGCTTCTTGGCAGCCTTCTTGGCCTTCTTGGCCGGCTTCTTGGCGGCCTTCTTGGCCTTCTTGGCGGGCTTCCTGGCCTTCTTGGCGGCCTTCTTGGCGGGCCTCTTGGCAGCCTTCTTGGCCTTCTTGGCCGGCTTGCGCGCGGCCTTCTTGGCGACCTTCTTCTTGGCCGGCTTTCTGGCGACCTTCTTGGCCTTCTTTGCGGCCTTCTTCTTCACTGCCATTCCTTGCCTCCTTTGTGTTCGGCGACGCCTCCCGCCGCCCTCTTCTCCCCTCTCCGGTCTGTCCCTCGGTCGGCGAGGACCGTGCGGATCCGGATCAGTGGAGAAGATGTTTGGATGTAATTGTCAACATTTCGCGACAGAGTGCAATAGGTGCGGCAAAAAATCTTCATCGTCGCCGTTCGCCGGCGAGGATCCGCGACTCGCCGGTCGGGCGTCGCGACGGCGCGTTTTCGTGCGTAACCTCACGTACGGGTCGATACGGAAAGCAGGCCAGGGAGCGGCGACGATGAAGAGAATCGACGAACGAGTGTGCAGCCGGCGGAGCGCAACGGAGAGCGGAATCGTCGCGGTCCGGCTGGTGATCGGCTTGCTCCTGCTGGCCGCCGGAGGCATCTTTCTCGCCGACAATCTCGGCTGGGCCCACGCCGGGCCGCTGCTGCGCCGGCTCTGGCCGGCGTCACTCGCGGCGATCGGCATCGCGATCCTCCTGCAGCCCGGGTCGGGGCGCGGCCGCGCCTGGGGCTGGGTCTGGCTGCTCGTCGGCGCGTGGCTCTGGGCCGATCAGGAGGGTTGGGTCGCCGTCGACTTCTGGGAAGTGATCTTTCCGGTCGCCTTGCTGCTGCTCGGCGGGATGCTGGTCTGGCGCGCGCTGCGGACGCCACGCGGCAACGCGCGCGGCAGCGACGAGGACGGTTCGGTCTTCGCCTTCGCGATCATGGCGGGCAACGAACGGCGGTCGAGCTCGTCGGCGTTCCGGGGCGGGGATCTGGGCGCCTTCATGGGGGGTGTCTCGCTCGATCTGACGGAGGCGCGGATCGAGGGGGAGGCGGCGGAGATCGACGTCTTCGCGCTGTGGGGGGCGATCGAGATCTTCGTGCCGGCCGACTGGGTCGTCGTCGGGCGGGTGCTGCCACTCATGGGCGCGTACGAGGACAAGACGCGACCCGCCCCGGTGGCGGGCGGCGCCAGCGAGCGACGGCCCCGACTGATCGTCCGGGGCATGGCGATCATGGGCGGCGTCGAGGTCCGGGTGCGGAGCTGAACAGCATGCACCCGCTGTTGTCCCGTCCGCGCCAGCTCGCCGGCTTTCTCGCCCTCGCGGCGGGATTCGGACTCCTGCTCGCGACGCTGCTCGAATCCGTGTCGCCGGGAGGATTCGCGTCGGCCGTCGCCTTCGGCGTGCCGATGGCGCTCGCGTTGGCGTTCCAGTCGCTCGCCGTCTGGTATCCCGTCCGTCGCCTGGCGGCGCAGACGGGAGGCGGAACGCGCGTCCAGGCGCTGCGGCTGGTGCTCGTCGGCGCCGTCTCGGTGGCGCTCTGGTGCGGCCTGTGCGCGCTCTGGGCCCTCGTCCTGGACGGCCTCGGCCTCGCCCCGGACCTGCCGGGGAGGGTATTCGCCGCGCTGCCTCTGCTGGCTCCCCTCGGCCTGCTCCTTTTCGTCCTGGCGACGCTCGCGCACCTGGTCCTCGCCGCGCTCGAGCGCTCGCGAGCGGCGGAGCGGCAGAGCCTGGAGCTGCAGGTTCTCGCCCGCGAGGCGGAGCTGCGCGCCCTCCAGGCGCAGCTCGACCCGCACTTCCTCTTCAACAGCCTCAACTCGGTGGCGGCACTGATCGGTACCGACGCCGCGGCGGCGCGGCGGATGTGCTACCTGATGAGCGGGTTCTTCCGCAAGAGCCTCGGGCTGGCGCGCCGCGAGGCGATCCCTCTGGCCGAAGAGGTCTACCTCGCCGAGACCTTTCTCGCCATCGAGGAAGTCCGCTTCGGCAACCGCCTGCGCGCCCGATTCGACGTCGCCGAGAACGCGCTGACGCTGGCGGTACCACCGCTGCTGCTGCAGCCCCTGGTGGAAAACGCGGTGCACCACGGAGTAGCGCACCTGCTCGAGGGCGGCGAGGTGAGCCTGCGGGCGCGCCGCAACGGCGACCGGCTCGAGCTGGTGGTGGAGAACGGTTGCGATCCGGAGCGGCCGGCCTCGCGTGGCGCCGGCGTCGGGCTGGCCAACGTACGGGCGCGGCTCGAGGCCCAGTACGGGCACCGGGCGCGGCTCGACGTCGAATCGACGGCCGGGCATTTCCGCGTATCGCTCGTCCTGCCCGCGCTGGCGGCGGGCGGCTGAGGCTCGCGTGCGCGTCCTGATCGTCGACGACGAGCCACTGGCCCGCTCCCTGTTGGGCGAGCTGCTGCGCGCCGAGGCCGGCGTCGAGGTCGTCGGCGAGGCGGGCGACGGCTTCGAGGCCGTGCGGCGGACCGAACAGCTGCGACCCGACCTCGTCCTGCTCGACATCCAGATGCCGAAGCTGTCCGGTTTCGAGGTGCTCGAGCTGCTCGGGGAGGAAGCGCCGGCGGTGATCTTCGTCACCGCCCACGACGAGTTCGCGCTGCGTGCCTTCGAGGTCCACGCGGTCGACTACCTGCTCAAGCCGGTCGAGCCGGAGCGTCTGGCGGCGGCGCTGGCGCGGGCGCGGGAGCGGACGGGCCGGCCGCCGGGCAACCTGCCCGCCGCCGGACTCGCCCGCGCGGCGCGGCCCCCCGGGCGCACCCTCGAGCGCGTCCTGTTGCGCGAGGAGGGGCGCGTGCACGTCCTGCCGGTCGCGGCGCTCGACTTCATCGAGGCGCAGGACGACTACCTCTGCTTCAGCTCCGGCGGCCGCCGGCTGCGCAAGCAGCAGACGATGAGCGACCTCGAGGCGCAGCTCGACGGCGAGCGCTTCGTGCGCATCCATCGCTCCTACCTGCTCAACGTCGAGCGCCTGGCGCGCCTCGAGCAGTACGCCCGGGACAGCTGGGTGGCGATCCTCGCCGACGGCACCCGCCTGCCGGTATCCCGCTCGGGGCACAGCCGGCTGCGCGAGCTGCTCGGCTGACGCGACGGCCTCCGCGGCCGACCGGCCGGGCGGCGGGCCGGTATAGGATCGCCGCCATGGCCGAGGTCGGGCGAGAGCGCGAAACCGGTGCCTCGCTGCGGCCACTCACCGGCCTCGCCGCGGCCGCCGTCGTGGTTGCCGGCCTGCACTTCGCGGCTCCCATCCTGATCCCGATCTCGCTGGCGCTGTTCCTCGCCGTGTTGACGGCGCCGCTGATGCGCGCCTTGCGGGTGCGAGAGGTGCCGGTCGGCCTCGCCGTGGTGGTGAATTTCCTGCTCCTGTTCGCCGCGTTCGCCGCCTTCTGGATGTTGCTGCTCGGCTCACTCGGCGAACTGCGCGAGACCGGCCCGCACTACCTGCAGATCCTGCGCGAGCGACTCGCCTACACCGTGGAGTGGTGGAGCGAGAAAGGAATCTCGGTGCTCGACTGGGTGCCCTCGCGCTTCCGCGACCCGGAGACGCTGGGAGAGCTCGCCGGTGGCACGCTCTCGGGTGCCGCGCGGCTGGTCTCCGGCGGTACCGTCGTCCTGCTGACCCTGTTCTTCATGCTCTTCGAGGCGGCGGTCCTCGACCGCCGGCTGGCCCGGGTACCGCCCCGCATCCGCGACGCGTTCACCCACTTCGGGCGCGTCTCGGAGGAGCTGCAGCGCTACCTGGTGATCAAGACCACGATGGCGCTGGCGATCGGCGTCTCGGTGGCGCTCTGGGTCGCCTTTCTCGGCGTCGACTTCGCCGTCCTCAGCGGCCTGCTCGCTTTCGCCTTCCACTTCATTCCGAACGTCGGTGCCGTGCTCGCCGCGGCGCCGGCGATGCTCGTCGCCTCGGTCCAGTTCGACCCGGCGAAGGGCCTCGCGGTGGGCGCCGGATATCTGGTCGTCGGTCTGGGGCTCGGCAATCTGCTCGAGCCGGCGCTGATGGGCCGGCGGCTCAACCTCTCGCCGCTCGCCGTTTTCCTCTCCCTGGTCGTCTGGGGATGGGTCTGGGGGCCGATCGGCATGTTCCTCTCGGTACCGCTCACCATGGGCATCAAGATCCTGCTCGAGCACTCTGCCTCCTGGTCCTGGCTCGCCCGCCTGCTCGACGACGCCGAGGCGAGCCGCCCGGCGGCCGAGCCCGAGCCGGGCACTTCCGTGGGGAGCGAAACATGAGCCTCTCAGGTCCCGACAGGCCGACACCGGGAGCGCTGCCGGAGGCGGCCTGCGAGGTCGGCCTGCGGGCGGTCGTCGCGGCCCTGCGTCGCGCGACTCCACGCGAGGCCGCGGCCGCTTTCGTCGCCGAAGTCGGCGCTGCCGCCGCCTGCCGTGCCTGCGCGCTGGTCCAGCACGCGCTGGCGATCCCGGACGCCACCTTGCGGGTCACCGGCGTCTGGCCCGCGGCCGGCGGAGCGGCGGCGGCCGCCGCGGCGCATCCGCTTCACGGCGCGCCGGACTGGCAGGCCCTCGGCACCGACATCGCGGCGGCCCTGCGGCGGGCAGAGACCGTACGCGTCGCGGTCGAATCCCTCCCCGCGCCCTTCGCGTCCGCGTTCGCAACCCGGGGCAGCGCCGGGCTGGTCGTCCTGCCCGCCCCCGCCTGCGAGGGGATCGAGACGATCCTCGTCGTCGAGACGGCGGAGCGCGAGCCACCGCAAGCACTCGCGCAGCTGCTCGCCTGGCCGGGGTTCGGCGAACTGTTCGCGGCCACCAACTCGCATTTCGCCGCGGTCGAAACGGTGCGCCGGGACGAAGCGCGGTACCGGGAGCTGTTCGACAACGCCTCGGATCTGGTCTGGGCGATCGACCTCGGCGGACGGTTCACGACGGTCAACCAGACGATGGCCGAGCTTCTCGGATACGAGGTCACCGACATGGTCGGCCGCCCCTGGGAGGAGTTCATTCCCGGCGCCGAGCAGCACGAAGTGGTGCGTTCGGCCATGCGCAGCAAGCTCGAGGGCCGGCGTGAGCGGACGCGCTACGAGGTTCGCCTGCGCCACCGCAACGGCACCCTGATCCCGGTGGAGGTCAGCTCGCGGCTGGTGGTCCGCAGCGGCGAACCGATCGGCGTCCAGGGCAGCGGGCGGGACCTTTCCGAGGCGCGGCGGCTCGAGGAGCAGCTGCGGCAAGCGGTGAAGCTGGAAGCGGCGGGGCGCTTCGCGGCGGGAATCGCCAACGAGTTCACCCAGCTGGCGGGTGCGATCACCGGCTACGGCGAACGGCTCCTCTCCCGTCTCAAGCCGACCGATCCGCTGCGCGCCGAGGTTCTGGAGATCCTGCGCGCCGGTGAACGGGCGGGGGACCTGACCCGCGAGCTGCTCGCCTTCGGCCGCCAGCAGCCGGTTCATCCGAGCCGCATCGACCTCAACGGATTCCTCGCCCAGAAGCTGCCCACCCTGCGCCGTATCGTCAGCGACGATGTCGTCGTCGTCGACCTGACCGAAGAGCGCGTCGGGCGCATCCACGTCGACACCGGTCTGCTCGAGCAGCTCTGCGTCGCCCTGTTCGTCAACGCGCGCGACGCGATGCCCGAAGGGGGGCGCATCGAGATCTCGACCGCGGTCGCCGACGCGGAGGAGATCCGGCGTCGCGGCATCGAGTCGCCTCTGCAACCCGCTTACGTTCGCCTCTCCATCCGCGACAGCGGGCACGGCATCGACCCGGCCTCGATGGCGCGCCTGTTCGAGCCTTTTTTCTCGACCCGCGAGCGGGGCCGTGGAAGCGGGCTGGGGCTGTCGACGGTCTACGGCATCGTCAAGCAGTGCGACGGTTTCGTCTTCGCCGACAGCCATCCGGGCCAGGGGAGCGTCTTCCACGTCTACTTCCCGCAGGTGGAGGCGCCGCTCGGCCGCCGTTCGCCGAGCGGCGAGCTGCGCCTGCCGCCGCTCACCGAGCCGGCAGCCGAGCCGCGCGAGCTGATCCTGCTGGTGGAGGACGAGGATCTCGTGCGCAGCCTCGCCGAGCAGATCCTCACCGACCGCGGTTTCGGCGTGATCGCGGCGGCCAACGCCGCCGAAGCCCTCGAGGCGGCTACGCGGATCGGCCGCGACATCGACCTGCTGCTGACCGACGTCGTGATGCCGGGCATGTCGGGGCTCGACCTGGCGCAGCGCCTGCAGCGCCGCGACCCGCGGCTGCGGGTTCTCTTCATGTCGGGCTACGCCGACAGCCCGCTGCTGCGCGTCGGGCTGGCCCAGGGGGGGGCCGCTTTCCTGCAGAAGCCGTTCTCGGGCGACGCCCTCGAGCGCCGGATTCGCGAGCTGCTGGAGCGCTGAATCGCCGCCGGACGGTTTGACATTCCGGCCCCGGCCGGTATCATTGTGCGAAACGGGACCGTAAGCGTCCTGTTTCGTGAGGCAACTCCCGATGCTGCGGATGACCAAACAGACGGACTACGGCTTCGTGCTGCTGTCGCAGCTTGCCGCGGCGCCGGATCGGGTGGCCAACGCGCCGGACCTCGCCAGCGAGACCCGGCTGCCGCTGCCGATGGTTTCGAAGACACTCAAGCTGCTGGCGCGACACGGTTTGCTGCGCTCTCACCGGGGGGTCAAAGGGGGCTACTCGCTGCACCGCCCACCCGGCGAGATCACCGCAGCCGAGATTTTGCGGGCGCTCGAGGGTCCGGTGGCGCTGACCGTCTGCATCGACGGCACCCCGGGGGAGTGTGACCGGGAGGCCTTCTGTCAGGTGCGTGGGCACTGGCAGGCGATCAATCAGGCGATCGACACGGCGCTCGCTGGCGTGACGCTGGCCCAGCTCGCCCTCCCGGGTGGTCAGCCGGACCTGGTCCGGCTCGGCCGCGGGAGCGAGCGGCCGGCGGCGCAGCTGGCACGGTGAAGCCGAACAGGGACGCGCAGGAAAGGCCGAAGATGACGACCGACAACGAGACTATCGAACAGCTCGCGACGCGCGACTACAAATTCGGCTTCGTGACCGATGTCGATCAGGACACCTTCCCGCCGGGACTCGACGAGGCAGTGGTCACCCGGCTGTCGCAGCTCAAGGGGGAGCCCGACTGGATGCTCGAGTGGCGGCTCAAGGCGCTGCGCCACTGGCTGGGGATGAAGGAACCCGGTTGGGCCAACGTCAGCTATCCGCCGATCGACTTCCAGGCGATCTCCTACTACTCGGCGCCGCGGTCGATGAAAAACGCCCCCAAGTCGCTCGCCGAGGTCGATCCCGAGTTGCTCCGGACGTACGAGAAGCTCGGCATTCCGCTGCACGAGCGCGAGAAGCTCGCCGGGGTCGCGGTCGATGCGGTCTTCGACTCGGTCTCGGTGGCGACCACCTTCAAGGAGAGGCTGTCGGAGGCAGGAGTCCTGTTCTGTCCGATGTCCGAGGCCATCCGCGAGCATCCCGAACTGGTGCGGCGCTACCTCGGATCGGTGGTGCCCCCGGGCGACAACTTCTACGCCGCGCTCAACTCGGCGGTCTTCTCCGACGGCTCCTTCGTCTTCGTGCCGAAGGGCGTGCGCTGCCCGATGGAGCTCTCCACCTATTTCCGCATCAACGCCGCGAACACGGGGCAGTTCGAGCGCACGCTGATCGTCGCCGAGGAGGGGGCGCACGTCTCCTACCTCGAGGGGTGCACCGCACCGATGCGCGACGAGAACCAGCTCCACGCCGCGGTGGTCGAGCTGGTGGCGCTCGACGACGCGTCGATCAAGTACTCGACCGTGCAGAACTGGTACCCCGGCGACAAGGACGGCAAGGGCGGCATCTACAACTTCGTCACCAAGCGCGGCAAAGCCATGCGCCGCGCCAAGATCACCTGGACGCAGGTCGAGACGGGCTCGAGCATCACGTGGAAGTACCCCAGCGTCATCCTTCAGGGCGACGATGCGATCGGCGAGTTCTACTCGGTGGCGCTCACCTCGGGCAAGCAACAGGCGGACACGGGCACGAAGATGATCCACATCGGCAAGCGCACGCGCTCGACCATCGTGGCCAAGGGCATCTCGGCCATGAACGGGCAGAACACCTACCGAGGCCTGGTGCGCGTGAACCCCGGCGCCGAAGGCGCGCGCAACTACTCCCAGTGCGATTCGATGCTCATGGGCGACCGGTGCGGCGCGCACACGTTCCCTTACATCGAAGTGAAGAACCCCACGGCCACCGTGGAGCACGAAGCGTCCACGTCCAAGATCGGCGAGGACCAGATCTTCTACTGCAATCAGCGGGGCATCCCGACCGAAGACGCCGTGAACATGATCGTGAGCGGCTTCTGCAAGGAAGTGTTCCGCGAACTGCCGATGGAGTTCGCCGTCGAGGCGCAGAAGCTTTTGGCCGTCAGCCTGGAAGGCAGCGTGGGCTAGTCCCCTCGAGCGCGGAATCGTAGACCGGGAGGCACCAAGAGCGAAGGGCCGAGGCGTTGACCTCGGCCCTTCGCACGTCTGACGCCCCAGCCCCGCAGAGGGGGCCGGGGACGCAAGGGAGGCTCATCGAACGGGAACGCCATTCTGGTCGAGAATGGCCTTTCCTCCGGCGCTGTAGAACGCCTTGCCCCACATGAACTTGTCCGGGTTGATCGTAGTTGCGAACTGCTGGAACTTCGCGTGACCATCGGCGAACGTGTAGTTCGAGCCATTGCCAAACATCATCGGGTTGATGTACTTGATGTGTGGCAGTGCGCCCGACTCCTGCGTGCGGCACACGTCGAATGCGCTGCTCGCCACCTCGAGCGTCACCGCATAGACGTCCACGGCGTACTCCTCGGGGCGCTCGCCGGCCCACTTGCCGCCCGCTTGGGTCATCACCGCGTTGGTGGGTCGGTGCGACTTGTTCACGACGTTGTTGTTCTGCTGGAACGACGAGTCGTACACGCACGAGGCGTACTGAGAGT
>JAIOJQ010000346.1 GCA_019911865.1 Thermoanaerobaculia bacterium | reverse complement strand
CCCGCCGGCAGGCCGAGCGTCCCCCCCCAGACGAGCGGCGGCAGCTCCAGGATGGCGGCGTCGGGCCAGCGCAGCCAGGTGGCGCCGCGGGCGTTGCGCCGCCGGCCGGCGCCGGGCGAAGGCGCCAGCGAGCTGTCGTAGCGGAAGCCGAGCTCGGCCACCGCGCGCAGGCGCGGATTCGCCGCATGACGCAGCGACCACTCGGGCGCCCGGTAGCCGACGACCGGCGAGCCGAGCGTCGCGGCGAGGAGGTCGCGCGCCAGCGCCAGGTCACGCCGGAAGGCCGCCACCGATCGGTCGTCGGCGCGCAGGTGCAAGTGCCCGTGGCAGGCCACCTCGTGGCCGGCGGCGGCGATCTCGCGCACCCGCCCCGGCAGGCGCGCCGCCACCTCACCCAGCACGAAGAAGGTGGCGCGCGTCCCGAGCGCGGCGAACAGGTCGAGCATCTCGGGAAGCAGCCGGTCCAGCTCGCCGGTCAGCGGCGGCCGGAGGTCCGGCCGGACATACTCCGGGACCCAGCAGGAGTGGTACCACTCCTCGACGTCCACGCTCACCGCGACCCCCGGCGGGCCGGCCGCCGGACTTGCCTCAGGGGCGGGCATCGGAGTCGTCGAAGACCTTGAAGTAGATCGCGGCACAGGAGATCCGGAACGTGTCGAAGACGGGACGGAAGTGACTGCCGCCGTCATTGTAGATCGTCCGCACCCGCACGTGCTCGAGCCGCGCCCCGAGGCGTGCCGCGCGGATCAGCATCTCCGACTCGATCGCGTAGCCATCGGAGCTGAGAGGCATGCGCCGCGCCAGCGCCGCGGAGACGAGGCGATATCCGGACTGGGAGTCGAGCAGCTCGAAGCCGCTCATCCACGTGAGGATCCGCGAGCCGATGTAGTTGGTCCAGAAGCGGGCCGGCGGAATGTCCCGCCGGTCCTCGAGGCGCACGCCGATGATCAGGTCGGGCCGGCGGGCATCCCAGGCGGCGAGAAAGGACGGCAGGTCTTCCGGATCGTGCTGACCGTCGGCGTCGAGGAGGAGAATGGCTTCCGCGCCCGCGGCGAGCGCCCGATCGATCCCGGCGCGCAGCGCGTACCCCTTCCCCCGGTTGCGGTCGAGCGTCAGGACTTCGGCACCGGCGGCGCGCGCCACTTCCCCGGTGCGGTCGCGGGAACCGTCGTCGACGACCACCACCCGTTCGACGTGCCGGCGCGTTCCCTGCACGACGTCGCCGACCGTGCGTTCGCACTGGTAGGCCGGCACGACGACGGACAGGTCTCTCCGAATCACGGCGGAGCCCGGCGTTATAGCACACGCCGATCCCACCCCGATCCCTCTTGCCTGATCGCAAAACCTCGTGACAGTCTTCACAGGTGCCTTCGATCTACCTCCCGGTCCTCTACGCGCTCGCCGTCGCGGTCCTGCTCGGGACTGTCCTGATCGCACTCTCCTGGGCCACCGGCCTGAAGACCGGGGGCCGCGTCAAGTACTCGACCTACGAGTCGGGAATGCCGCTGCTCGACCGTTCGCGCAAGCGGCTGTCGGTCGCCTTCTTCCTTATCGCCATCGACTTCGTCGTCTTCGACGTCGAGGCCGCCTTCCTCTACCCCTGGGTCACCGTGCTGCGCGACGGGGGCATGCCCCTGTTCTGGGCCGTCATGGTCTTCGTCGGCCTGATCGTCGCCGGGTACGCCTACGTCTGGAAGAAGGGCGGACTCGAACTCGCCACCAAGATTGCGCGTCCCGCGGAGGGCAATCGCCCGTGAGCCAGTCGCCGCCGGCCGGCTTCCAACTCCCGGCCGAGGTCATCGAGAAAGTCGCATCGCTGCGCTCCCGCTACCCGAGCGAAGAGGCCCTGCTGCTGCCGGCTCTCCATCTGGCGCAGAAGGCCGCCGGCGGCTGGTTGTCGCACGACGTCATCGCCGCCGTCGCGGACCTGCTGGGACTGCCGGCGTCCAAGGTGGCGGGGGTGGTCTCCTTCTACGACATGTTCCACGAGCAGCCGGTCGGCAGGCACCGCGTCCGGCTGTGCACGAATCTCTCCTGCCAGTTGCGCGGGGCCGACGAGCTGGCGGCCCTGCTCCGCCGCGAGCTGGGCGTCGACGCCGGCGAAGTGACGCCCGACGGGCGCTGCTCGTGGGTCGAGTTCGAGTGCCTCGGATCCTGCGACACCGCCCCGATGGCGATGATCGACGAGGACTACCACGAGAATCTGACCCCTGACCGGCTGCTGCAGACCGTGCGGAGGCTCGACTGACATGGCTGCCGAGCGAGTCCTCACCTGCAACGTCGGGCGACCCGAGGCGAAGACCGTACGCGGCTACCGCGAATCCGGCGGTTACGAGGCGCTCGCCCGCGCCCTGCGGATGCAGCCCGAAGAGGTCATCGAGGAGGTCAAGAAGTCGGGCCTGCGCGGGCGAGGCGGCGCCGGCTTCCCCTGCGGCATGAAGTGGAGCTTCGTGCCCCGCAACATCGAAAAGCCCAAGTACATCGTCTGCAACGCGGACGAGTCCGAGCCAGGGACCTTCAAGGATCGCCTCCTGATGGAGCACGATCCGCATCAGCTGATCGAAGGGTGCGTGATCGCGGGCTGGGCCGTCGGCGCCAGCACGACCTACATCTACATCCGCGGCGAGTACACGCTCGCCGCCCGCGTTCTCGAGGACGCCATCCGGGACGCCTACGACAGCGGCATCCTGGGGACCAGCGTCCTGGGCTCCGGATTCCGCCACGACATGTTCGTTCACTGCGGCGCCGGCGCGTACATCTGCGGCGAGGAGACGGGTCTGCTCGAGTCGCTCGAGGGCAAGCGCGGCCAGCCGCGCGTCAAGCCACCCTTCCCGGCGGTGGTGGGCGCCTTCGGCTGCCCGACGGTGATCAACAACGTCGAGACGCTCTGCTGCGCGGTTCACATCCTCAAGCGCGGCGCCGACTGGTTCAAGTCGATCGGCACCGACGAGCGCAACACCGGCCCCAAGCTCTACGCCATCTCCGGCCACGTCGAGCGCCCGGGTACCTACGAGCACCCGATCGGCGTCACCTTTCAGGAGCTGCTCGACGGCTGCGGCGGGATGTACAAGGGCCGCGCCCTCAAGGCCTTCATACCCGGCGGCGCATCGGCGCCGATGATGACCGCCGCCGATGCCGGCATCCGGATGGACTTCGACACCCTCGCCAAGGCCGGGAGCATGCTCGGCTCGGCGGCGGTGATCGTGATGGACGAGACCACCTGCATCGTCCGCTCGACGCTGCGACTGGCGAAGTTCTTCGCTCACGAGTCCTGCGGCCAGTGCACGCCCTGCCGCGAAGGCACGAACTGGATGCGCCTCATCCTCCAGCGCATCGAGCGGGGCGACGGCAGCGAGGCCGACCTCGACCTGCTGGCCGGGGTGGTCCCCAACGTCGGCGGCATCTCCCTGTGCGCCCTCGGCGACGCCGCTCAGGGGCCGGTCAAGTCGATGATCGCCCGTTTCGGCGACGAGATCCGCGACAACATCCGCAACCGCCGTTATCCGCTTCCCCGCCAGCCCTTCTTCGATTTCGGAGCCGTAGCCTGATGCCCACCGTCACGATCGACGACCGCACCGTCGAGGTTCCGGCCGGAACCAACCTCGTCGACGCCGCGCAGAAGGTCGGCGTGCAGATTCCGCATTACTGCTATCACCCGCGCCTCTCGGTGGTCGGCCAGTGCCGCATGTGCATGGTCGAGATCCAGGGGATGCCGAAACTCCAGGCCGCCTGCTCCACCCAGGTGATGAAGGACGGCATGATCGTCCGCACGCAGTCGGCTCCGGCACTCGAGGCGCAACGGGCGATCATGGAGTTCCTGCTGATCAATCACCCGCTCGACTGCCCGATCTGCGATCAGGCCGGCGAGTGCGGCCTGCAGGACTACTCCTTCAAGCACGGCCAGGCCTATTCGCGGTTCCGCTTCGAGGAGAAGCGGACCTATCCCGAGAAGGAGCGCATTCCGCTCGGCCCGACGGTGATCCTCAACATGAACCGCTGCATCCAGTGCACGCGGTGCATCCGGTTCACCCACGAGATCTCGAAGACGGGAGAACTCTCGTTCTTCGAGCGCGGCTCGCACGCCGAGATCGGCACCTTCCCGGGACGCCCGCTCGACAATCCGCTGTCGACCTGCGTCGTCGACATCTGCCCGGTCGGCGCGCTGACTTCGACCCGCTTCCGCTTCGCCGAGCGCGTCTGGTACCTCGACAAGAATCCCTCGATCTGCACCGGCTGCGACGCCGGCTGCAACATCACGCTCGAGCACCGGCGGGGCGCCATCCGGCGCCTCAAGCCGCGCTTCAACCCCGAGGTCAACGACTACTGGATGTGCGATCACGGTCGCGCCACTCACGAGCGGTACCACGAGCTCCCGCGCCTCGCCGCACCGATGCTGCGCCGCGACGGCGAGCGGCGTCCGGTCGGCTGGCGCGAGGCGCTCGACACGCTCTTCTCGGCCCTGCGCGCCAAGCGGACCGACGGCGGCGTGGCGATCCTCGGCTCCGGCTTCCTGACCACCGAGGAATCGTGGCTGCTCGCCCGGCTGTCCAACCTGGTCGACACGCCGCATCGCTCGGCGCACGTCGATCCGGGGCCCGAGCGCCACATTCCGAACCCCGCCGGAGGCGTCTTCGGGCGGGACGCGGCGCCCAACCGGCGCGGCGCCGAGCTCGCCGGTCTGGTGGCGCGGGACGGCGGCCTCGACGCCGGACGGCTCGTCGAGGGGGACGGAGCGTCGCACTGCTCCGCGCTGTTCGTAGCCGACTCGGACTTCGGGCCCGCGGCGCACGATCCGGCCGTGGTCGAACGGCTCCGCCAGGCACGCTTCCTCGTCGTCATGGGGTGGGCGGACACCCCGCTGGCGAAGGTCGCCGATCTGGTCCTCCCCTCGACCACCACCGCCGAGACCACCGGCACCTTCGTCAACTCGACCGGACGGCTGCAGCGCTTCGAGCGCGCTTTCGCTCCGCCGACCCAGTCGCGCAGCGGCGTCGAGATTCTCGCCGACCTGCTGGCCCGCTTCGACGCCAAGTGGTCGCCGGTAACGCCGGCGGTCGCCTTCGACCTGATGTGCGAGGAGATCCCGGCTCTCGCCGGCCTGCGCTGGGCGGAGATCCCGCCGACCGGCGTCCTGCTGGAGGCGCGAGAGAGCGAGGCCATGGCGTGAGTCCCGAGACCCTCGCACTGCTGGCCAAGATGGGGCTGTGGATGGCCACCCTGATCAGCGTCGCTCCGGCGATGCTCTGGGTCGAACGCCGCATCCCGGCGTTCATGCAGGATCGCCAGGGCCCGAACCGCGTCGGTCCGCTCGGTCTCCTGCAGGGCATCGCCGACGCGGTGAAGTTCATCTTCAAGGAGGAGTTCACGCCGGCCAACGCCGATCGGGCGCTCTTCCTCATGGCGCCGGTGCTGGCGATGATTCCCGCTCTGACGACTTTCCTCGTGCTGCCATTCGGCCCCGAGGTGGAGATCGGCGGACACCGCACGAATCTCGTCGTCATCGACTCGGATCTCGGAGTGCTGCTCTTCCTCGCCCTCGCCAGCCTCGGCGTCTATGCAATGGTGCTCGCCGGCTACAGCTCGAACAACAAGTACTCGCTGATCGGCGCCATCCGCGCCTCGGCGCAGATGGTCAGCTACGAGCTGGCCCTCGCCACGGCCGTGCTCTGCGCACTGCTGCCGGTCGGATCGCTCAACCTCGGCGAAGTCGTGAGCTACCAGCAGCAGGGTGTCTGGCAGGTCGTCACGCAGCCGATCGCCTTCCTCGTCTTCCTCGTCGCCTCGTTCGCCGAGACGAACCGCCTGCCGTTCGACCTGCCGGAAGCGGAGTCCGAGCTGGTGGCCGGCTACCTCACCGAGTACGGCGGCCTGCGGTGGGCGATGTTCTTCATGGGCGAGTACATGTCGATGGCGACCCTCTCCGCTCTCGGCGCGACGCTCTTCTTCGGTGGCTGGTCGCTCCCCTTCGTCGACTTCAGCGGCTACTCGGGACTCGTCCAGGCCGCGCTCGGCTTCCTGGTCCTGATGACCAAGGTCGCCCTCTTCCTCTTCTTCTTCGTCTGGGTCCGCTGGACCTTCCCGCGATTCCGCTACGACCAGCTGATGCGCCTGGGATGGAAGGTCCTGCTGCCCCTCGCCATTCTCCAGTTCGTCGTCACCGCCGCCCTGACCGCCGGAGGAGTCCTCTGATGGAGCTCGCGGTCTTCCTGATCTTCGGAGTCGCCGCCCTGGTCTCGTCGATCGTGGTCATCGCGCACCGCAATCCGGTATACGCAACGATGAGCCTGGTCGTCACGCTGGTTTCCACCGCGGTGCTCTTCGTGCTGCTCGGCTCGCCGTTCCTCGCAGTACTGCAGGTCCTGCTCTACACCGGCGCGATCCTGGTCCTCTTCCTCTTCGTCATCATGCTGCTCAACCTCGGACGGGAGCGTGGCGCGCCTCGTCGCACCTCTCCTCAGGCGTGGATCGTGGTCACCCTGGCGCTCGTATTCGCCGGCACGGTGGCGCGGCTGTTCCTCGACGGCCACGCGGCTTCGACCGTGCCGGCGCTGCGACCCGGGTACGTCTCCCTGCGCGCCATCTCGGAGCAGCTCTTCTCCACCTACCTCCTGCCCTTCGAGATCATCGGCCTGCTCCTGCTCGTCGCGGTCGTCGCCGCGAGCTGGGTGGCGCGGCGCGCCGACGACCCGGCCGCGGGCGGGTCCGCCGAGGAGCCCCGGTGAGCACCGTTCCGATCTCCTGGTACCTGATCCTGGCGGCGGCGATGTTCGCCGTCGGCATCGTCGGAGTGCTCACGCGGCGCAGCGGCATCGCCGTCTTCCTGGCGATCGAGCTGATGCTCAACGCCGCCAACCTGACCCTCGTCGCCTACTCGCGGCTGCTCGACGCGATCGCCGGGCAGATGGTCGTCTTCTTCGCCCTCGCGGTGGCGGCGGCGGAAGCGGCGGTGGGCCTGGCGCTGTTCATCGCGGTCTACCGCCTGCGGCGGACGATCGACGTCAACCGCCTCAACCTGATGCGGTGGTGATGCGATGAGAGCCCTCGACCTGCTCTGGCTCGTCCCTGCCCTGCCGTTCCTCGGCGCGGCGGTCAACGGGCTGCTCAACAGGAACCGCTACAAGGGGCTGGCCACCGCGATCGGCGTCGGCGCTCCGGGCCTCTCACTGCTCGTCGCGCTGGCAGCGATCTGGCAGTACGTTTCCGAGCTCGGGACGGCCGGCTTCGAGCAGGTACTCTGGGCGTGGACCGCCGGCGACCTCGCCATCGACATCGGATTCCGCCTCGACCCGCTCTCCGCGGTGATGATGTTCGTGGTGACCTTCGTCGGCTTCTGGATCCACCTCTACTCGGTCGGCTACATGGGTCACGAGGCGGGCTACCGGAGGTACTTCTCCTTCCTCAACCTCTTCATGGGCTCGATGTTGCTGCTCGTCCTCGGCAACAACCTGCTCGTGCTGTTCGTCGGCTGGGAGGGAGTGGGCCTCTGCTCTTACCTGCTGATCGGCTTCTACTTCGAGGAGAAGTTCCCTCCCGAGGCCGGCAAGAAGGCATTCATCGTCAACCGGATCGGCGATTTCGCCTTCCTGGTGGGGATGTTCGCGGTGTTCCAGAAGTTCGGCACGCTGCATCTCGCCACGATCACCGAGCGGGTGATCGCCGACCCCGCCGCGGCGCTCCAGCCGTTCGCGCTCGGCCTCTCGGCCGCCGGCTTCATCGCTCTCTGCTTCTTCGTCGGGGCCACCGGCAAGAGCGCCCAGATTCCGCTCTACGTCTGGCTGCCGGACGCGATGGCGGGTCCGACGCCGGTCTCCGCCCTGATCCACGCCGCGACGATGGTGACCGCCGGCGTCTACATGGTGGTGCGCACCAACGCGATCTACCAGCTGGCGCCCGAGGTGTCGGCGCTGGTGGCGATCATCGGCTGCGCGACGGCCATCTTCGCCGCCACCATCGCCATCGCCCAGAACGACATCAAGAAGGTCCTCGCCTACTCCACCGTCTCGCAGCTCGGCTACATGTTCCTCGCCGCCGGCGTCGGCGCCTACAAGGCGGCGATCTTCCACCTGGCGACGCACGCGTTCTTCAAGGCCTGCCTGTTCCTCGGCTCCGGATCGGTCATTCACGCCATGGGCGGCGAGCAGGACATGCGGCAGATGGGCGGACTGGCGCGCAAGTTGCCGTCCACCTACCGGACCTTCCTGATCTCCACCCTGGCGATCGCCGGCGTGCCGGGCCTGGCCGGCTTCTTCAGCAAAGACGAGATCCTCGGAGCGACCTTCCTCGGCCACGTGCCGGCGGCGAAGCTGCTCTGGATCGTCGGCCTGCTGACCGCCGGCCTCACCGCCTGCTACATGTTCCGTCTCGTCTACCTCACCTTCCACGGCAGGTTCCGCGGCACGCACGAGCAGGAGCATCACCTCCACGAGTCACCGGCGGTGATGACCGTGCCGCTCTGGATCCTCGCCGTCGGGGCGATCGGCGCCGGCTGGTTCGGCATCCCCTCCGGCATGTGGAGCCTCTTCGGCGCCGCGAACCACGACCTGCTGGGGCGGTTCCTGGCGCCGGTGATCGCCGAGATTCCAGGTCACGCCGCGGAGGCGCACCACGCTTCGCACCTGACGGAGGCCCTGCTCATCGGTGCCTCGATCGCCGTCGCCCTGTTCGGAATCTGGCTGGCCTCCCGCCTCTGGGGACACGGACGCGGCCTGGCCGCCGACGACTCCTTCGCCAGCCGGGCGCCGCGCGTTCAGAAACTGCTCGCCGAGAAGTACCGGGTCGACGAACTCTACGACCGCATCGTCGTTCGTCCGCTGGCAGCCGTCGCGCGCGGATCCTGGAAGGTGATCGATACCCTGATCATCGACGGCGCGCTTCACGTCGGCGCCTTCGTCACCGAGCTCGTCGGTGACCTCGGTCGCTTCACGACCACCGGGAACGTTCGCCATTACGGGATCTACTTCCTGGGCGGCGTGGTCCTGCTCTTCTGGTGGATGGTGCTCTGATGGACGCCGGCTTCTGGTCGCTCCTCCTCGGTGACAGCGTGACGCGGCTGGTGTTCTTCCCGGCCCTCGCGGTGCTGCCGCTCCTGCTGATGCGCCGCGCCCGGCCCGACGTCGTCCGCTGGTACGCGCTGGCCGTCTCCCTGGTCGAGGTCGGGCTGATGGTCGCCTTCGCCGCCGGCCACTGGGACGCGGCCGGGATGCGGGTGAAGGACCCGATCCTCCCCTGGGTCGACGTGGCGGGCATCCGCATCGCCTACGAGGTCGGCATCGACGGTATCTCGCTGCCGCTCGTGCTGCTCACCGGACTGCTCCTGCCGGTCGTCGTGCTCGCCTCGTGGAAGGGCATCGAGAAGCACTGGAGCGGCTTCGCCGCCTCTCTCTTCCTGCTCACCAGCGGCATCCTCGGCGCCCTCGTCGCCCTCGACCTCTTCGTCTTCTACATTTTCTGGGAAGTGATGCTCGTGCCGATGTACCTGATCATCGGCATCTGGGGCGGCGAGAGACGCGTCTACGCGGCGCTCAAGTTCTTCCTCTTCACCATGGCAGGCAGCCTGCTGATGCTGCTCGCCATCCTGTGGATGGCGTGGACGCACGGCCAGCTGGCCGGTTACTGGAGCTTCCGCTACGAAGACCTTCTCCGGCTCGATCTGCCGCTCTCCCAGCAGCTCTGGCTGTTCGGTGCCTTCGCGCTCGCCTTCGCCATCAAGGTTCCGATGTTCCCGGTTCACACCTGGCTGCCCGACGCTCACGTCGAGGCGCCGACCGGCGGTTCGATCATCCTCGCCGGCATCCTTCTCAAGCTGGGAACCTATGGCTTCCTGCGCTTCGCGCTGCCGCTCTTCCCGCACGCCGCGGATCGGGCTGCGCCGTGGCTGCTCGGCCTGGCGGTCGTCGGAATCATCTACGGTGCCCTGGTCGCCTGGGTCCAGCCGGACATGAAGAAGCTGGTCGCCTACTCCTCGGTGGCGCACCTCGGCTTCGTCATGCTCGGCATCCTCGCCTGCGACCTGGTCGCCTGGCAGGGCGCCCTGCTGCAGATGGTCAATCACGGTCTCTCGACCGGCGCCCTGTTCCTGCTCGTCGGCGTGCTCTACGACCGGCGCCACACCAAGAAGTTCGAGGACTTCGGCGGCCTCGCCAAGGTGATGCCCTGGTTCGCCACCGTTCTCGTCTTCTCGACGCTGGCGTCGGTCGGATTGCCGGGACTCAACGGCTTCGTGGGCGAATTCATGATCCTGATCGGCACCTGGAGCGCCGGCTGGAAGGTGCTCACCGCGATCGCCACTTTCGGCGTCGTGCTCGCCGCCGTCTACCTCATGCGAATGCTGCAGGAGACGATCTGGGGGCCGCTCACGCGTGACGAGAATCGGGGGCTCCCCGACCTCACCGCCCGCGAGACGCTGGCCCTGCTGCCCCTGTGCGTTTTCATGCTCTGGATCGGCGTCACGCCGCAGCGGTTCCTCGAGCCGAGCCGCCCCGCCCTGCAGGCGGTGCTCGAGGAGTATCGCGGTCGTCTGGCGGTGCCGCCGGCTTCGAGCCCGACCCTGACGACCCGCGCCGCGCCCGCCGGGGCGGACCGGACCTTCGTCGCGGCAGCTGATTCCGGCCGTGGAGGGACCCGGCCTTGAACCCGAACTTCGCCATTCCGGCCGCCGATCTGGCCGCCCTCGCTCCCGAGATCCTGCTGGTCGGCGCCGGCACCCTTCTCCTCCTGCTGGAAGCGTTCCTGCCGGCCCTGCGGCGCCTGTTCCTCCCGGCCGCGGTCGCCGCCGTGGCGGCGGCCGCCTGGCTGGTCGTCGGTCTCGGATCCGGAACGGCCTTCCATGCGCTCGTCGAGTCGACTCCGCTCACCGGCGCCTTCTCGCTCGTCGTCCTCGCCGCCGCGGCACTCTCTCTGCTCGCCGCGCCGGCGTGGCTCGAACGGCATCACCTGCTGACCGGCGAGTATCCGGCCCTCGTCCTCTGGTGCACCGCCGGCCTGCTCCTGCTGCTGCGCGGCACCGAGCTGCTGACCGTCTTCGTCGCCCTCGAGCTCTTCTCGGTCGCCCTCTACGGCCTGTGCGCCTGGGATCGGCGCAGTTCCCACTCGGCCGAGGCGGGCATCAAGTACTTCCTGATGGGGGCTTTCGTCAGCTCCTTCGTCCTCTACGGCATCGCCCTGCTGTTCGGTGAGACCGGCACGACTCGCCTCGACGGCATCGTCGCCGCGCTCGATGGCGGCAGGGGCACTCCCGGCCTCGTGCTGCTCGGCTTCCTGCTGGTCGCCTCGGGCTTCGCCTTCAAGCTCTCGGCGGTGCCCTTCCACGCCTGGTCGCCCGACGTCTACCAGGGCGCCCCGACTCCGTTCGTCGCCTTCCTGTCGGTGGCGCCGAAGGTGGCGAGCGCCGCGGTCCTCGCCCGCGTCGTGCTCGTCGCGGCGGAGAGTCCGATGGGAGCGCGCTGGCCGGCGCTTCTCGGCCTGCTCGCGGTCCTGTCGATGCTGGTGGGCAACCTGTTCGCCCTGGTCCAGCGCGACATCAAGCGGATGCTGGCCTACTCGGGCGTCGCCCACATGGGCTACCTGCTGATCCCCCTCGCCGCTCCCGGCGAATCGTCCTGGCAGCCGATGCTCGTCTATCTGGCGGCCTACGCCCTGATGAACGCCGGCGCCTTCGTCATCGTGTCGCGCTTCTTCCCGGAGTCCGGCCAGCAGCACCCGATCTCCGACCTCGCCGGTTGGGGTTACCGCTTCCCATTGCTGGCCGCCTGCCTGACGATCTGCCTCCTCTCGCTGGGCGGCATCCCCCCGACGGCCGGATTCCTCGGCAAGTTCCTCGTCTTCCTGCACGCGATCGAGAATGGCCGCCTGGCCCTCGCCCTGGTCGGCATCGCGGCCAGCCTCATAGGGGTCGTCGTCTACCTGCGGGTGGTCTACATGCTCTACATGAAGCCCGAAATCGCGACGCCGCCGGAATCCCTCGGGCTGGACACCGGCGGAAAACTGGCCGCCGTGCTCGCCGCCGCGGCCAGTCTGCTTCTCGGTCTCTGGCCGGCCCTGTTGATCCGCTGGGCCGCGGCAGCGCTTCCCGGCGGCTGACCCCCTTCCCTCCCCCGGCGCGCCGATGGCTCCGACGAGCTCCCGTCCGGGACGGCGCGCCGCTTCCCGGCGGATCGCCGTGCGCGGCAACCCGGCGCATCCGCCCGGCGAAATCTCGCCCCTGACCATCAACCGCATCTCGGTCTACCTGCGCTCCCTGCGTCAGCTGGAAGCCCAGGGGGTGGCCCGCATCTCCTCGCAACAGCTCGCCCGCCGGTTCCACCTTTCGTCGACGCAGATCCGCAAGGACCTGGCGCTGTTCGGCGGCTTCGGCGTGCGCGGGGTCGGCTACGACGTCGCCCGCCTGGCGCAGCAACTCACCACGCTCCTCCACATCGACCGGATCCAGCGCATCGTCATCGTCGGCATGGGCAACATCGGCACCGCCCTGGCGCGCTTTCCCGCCTTCAACTCGGGCACCTTCCGGGTCGTTGCCGGATTCGATACCGATCCCGCCAGGATCGGCCGGGAGGTCGGCCCGGTCCGCATCCTCCCGATGGAGGATCTCGAAACGGTGGTGGAGGCCACCGGTGCCCGCCTCGCGGTGCTCGCCGTCCCGGCCGAGGCGGCGGTGCCCGTCTTCCGGGCGATCGCCGCGACGGGGATCCCGTCCGTGCTCAATTTCGCGCCGGTCACGCTCCCCCCGGTGCCCGGCTGCCGGGTCAAGCACGTCGACCTGCGGATCCACCTCGAGGAGCTGGTTTTCTTCGCTGTGGCGAGCGCCACGGCGGCGCCCGGCGAGGGCGTGTAGAATCGGCCCAGGAGGACCCGGACATGCGGCAGTTTCCCGCTCCCCGCGGCAGGCAGGCGGGCTTCTCGCTCATCGAGCTGCTGGTGGTGATCGCGCTGATCGGCGGTATGGCGATCTGGGGCATCCCCGCCTTTCTGAACACCCTGAATCGCACCCGGCTGGTCGCCTCGGCGCGCGAAGTCGCGGTCCTCATGCAGGTGGCGCGCATGGAGGCGGTCAAGCGCGGCAACACCAACGGCAACCTGCGCAACCAGGTCACCGCGGTGGTCTTCGAGTCGGGAACCCAGGGCAAGGTCTTTCGCCTCCTGGTCGACGACAGCGCGGACGGCACCTGGAACCCCGCCACCCAGATCGGCGGCCTCTACCATCTGCCGACGGGGATCGTCCTGCAGGCGCCGGGCGAGGACCCGGAGGACGTGAACGCCATCGCGGACTGGGACGACACGGGCGTCGCGGCCGACGACCTCAACGGACCGACCTTCCTTTCCGACGGCGCGGCGTTCGGCCCCGGGGCCTTCCGCCTGTTCGACGGCCGGGGCAACTACCTCGAGGTCCGGATCGAGTTCCCCGCCACGGGCAAGCCGTCGATCCAGAAGTGGTTCGGCGGTACGAACTGGTGGGAGAACGGCGAAGCCAACAACAAGTGGCAGTGGTACTGAGCGTTCCGGCGCCGCAGCGCCGTCAGCTCGACAGTCCGAAGAACGTCAGGGCGGTCTCGCCGTAGCGGCGTTCCTCCCGCCGTACCCAGCGCCCGCCGGGGTCCGGAGCGGCCGACCGTCGGGGGTGCTCGATGGCCAGCTCGGCCCCCGGCGCCGCGATCGCCTCCAGCGCCTGCAGCACCGGCACCTCGAGACCGGCGGCGTACGGGGGATCGGCGAAAATCAGATCGAAGCGCTCCCCGGCAGCGACGAGCAGCTCCATCGCCTCGCCGGCCGGCCTCGTCAGCAGACGGGCCGATCCCGGCGGTGCCAGCCGGAGATTCTGGCGCAGGACGGCCACCGCCCGGCGGTCGCCCTCGACCAGCGTTGCCGAGAAGGCTCCCCGGCTGATCGCCTCGATTCCGATCGCCCCGCTGCCGGAGTACAGGTCGAGCAGGTGGGCGCCCTCGAGCCGTTCCGCCCAGATCGAAAACAGCGCCCCGCGCACCCGCGCCTCGGTCGGTCGGGCGCCCGGCGGGACCGCGAGCGAGCGTCCCTTGAGCGTCCCGGACTCGATCCGGACGGCGCCCGGGCCGGGGCGGGAGTGTCGCGTCACCAGCCGCGGCGCAGCAGGCGCTGGAAATGGAGCCGAACTTCCTCGCGCGGGATGTAGAGGGTCAGGGGCTGCTCCGGCGACGACAGCTCGATGCCCCGGTCATCGGCCGTGAAGGCGACGATCTCGAAGCGCACCCCGTCGAGACGTTCCAGGAGGTCACCGATCTGCGGCTCGTAGTCGCCCGGGAGCTCGATCTCGCGCGACGTCGGGTCGATCGCCGCCTCGATGTCGCGCACCACCCGGACGATCGCTCCGAGCGCCAGAGACGGCGAGCTGTAGCGATCGTAACGAAAGGTCTGCGCCGGCGCGCCGGGAAGTCGCAGCTCCAGGGTGCAGGCTTCGATCCAGGCCCCTTCGGGACCGCCCGGGGCGGTGTCCGTCTCGCCGAGGTCGGGTTCGGAGAGCCGGTTCAGCCAGGCCTCGACCTCGCCGCTGCCGACTTCTCCCAGCGACATCTCCTCCCCGCCGGGCGGGCCCTCCCGGCGGCGGATGGTGCCGTTGGCAAAGAGCGTCACCTCCCGATGACCGACGGAGCTCACGCAGTCCTCCGACACCAGGACGCGGGAGCGTGGATCCTCGTCCGTTGCACTCGCGAGGGCCGGCGCGAGGCACGCCAGGGCCATGCACAGCCGCCGCAGCCGCACTACGCTCCGGCTCCCCACGGCCGGGCACCGGTGCGCCCAGCCGCAGCGCGGTCGCCGGGCTCCCGCTCCGCCCCGAGGACACGTCGGGCGACGCCGAGTGCGAAGGCGAGTTCGTCGTCCGCACCGATACGCCCGTCGAGCCGGGCGTCGAGCGTCGCCCGCAGGGCCTCACCGACATGCGGACCGGACGGCAGGCCCGTGGCGACGAGATCCTCCCCGCCGATCCGCAGCGCGATCCGACTCAGTTCGGTCAGGTAGCGCGTCACCCACGCGCTGGCCGAGTCTCCCGCCGCCGCGACGAGGCAGAGCTCCTCCGAGCCGAGTCCCGTGAAGGCCTGCGTGACGACGTGGGCGCTCTCTCCGGCCGCCGGCAACCGGCGCGGGAAGCCGGCTCCGGCGCCGCCGCGCAGCAGCGCCCGCCGCGCTGTCCGGTCCAGGTCGAGCCGCAGGTCGAGGCGTCCACGCGCCGCCACGGGCATCGAGGCGGCAATGGCCAGCAGGGCGGTCAGCCACGGCTCGGGCGCCGGGCGCCCGGCACCTGCGAAGTCGAGTCGTCGGGCGGCCGCGGCGACGCGGGCGACGGCCGCCTCGTCCGTCGCGTAGGCGGTGGGCAGCTCCGGGTCCAGGCCCGCGAGCAGGCCCAGACCGTGAAAGCGATCCCAAACGAAGGAGAGCCTCTCGAAGTTCTCGCAGGTGCGCCGCAGCTCGCGGCGGAGGCGATCTCCGGAGAGCGCCGCCAGAGCCCCCGCGGAGAGGGCCTCGCGCGCCAGCCGCTCCGTCTCCGGTTCGAAACGCCAGCCGAGTCGCGCCTCGAACCGGACGCCGCGCAGGATTCGCGTCGGGTCGTCGACGAACGAGGCGCGATGCAGCACGCGCAGGATCCCGGACCGCAGGTCCGGCCACCCGCGGTGCGGATCCAGCAGGAGGCGAGGAGCCGGCGTCAGCCGCAGTGCCAGCGCGTTGGCGGTGAAGTCGCGGCGCGCCAGGTCGTCGACCAGCGAACTGGGCTCGATCTCGGGCAGCGCACCGGGAGCGGCGTAGCGCTCGCGCCGCGCGGTCGCAAGATCGAGCAGCGAGCCGTCCGTCAGCTCGAGCGTCGCGGTACCGAAGCGCGGATGGATCTTCACCGGGACATCGAGGTCGGTCGCCAGGCGCCGTGCCAGCGGCAGCGCATCGCCCACCACCACGAGATCGACGTTCGAGGGAGGCTCACCGCGCAACAGGTCGCGGATCCCACCGCCGGCCCAGGCCAGCTCGGCTCCCGTCCGCCCGGCGGCGGCCAGGACTCCCGCCAGCAGCCGTCCGGTCGCTTCGGGCAGGTCGGCGAGCAGGCGATCCGGATCGGGGGCGGAGCGGTTCACCCGCAGATCCTACTCTCCGCGCGGCTCAGAGGCCGAGGCGGTGGACGCTGCCGCGCCCGACCAGGCTCTCCACCGCGCCGACCAGTTCGCTGCTGTACTCGACCCGGAATCGGGCCTCGGCGGCGATCTCGACGTCCACCCCCGACGGCAGGCGGGTCGCCAGCGTTACCGGCGCGTCCCCCGGGTGGCCGGCGAGCAACTCGCGCAGTTCGAGCATCTCGCGCCGGGAGAGCTCGCGCTTGAGCTCGACGCGGACACCGGTGATCAGGCGCCTCGCCGCACGATCGAGGGGGGTGATCTCCTCGACGGAAATCTCGACCTCGCTGCCGCGCTCGCGGACTGCGCCGCGGACGACGACCGCCGCGTCCTCGACGAGCAGCGAGTCGTACTTCTTGAGCGCCTCGGCGAACGCGGTGGCATTGACCCCGCCGGCGAGATCCTCGAGGACGAAGCGCGCCATCACTTTGCCGGCGTTGGCGCCACTCTTGATCTTCAGCCGCTTCACCCGGGTCACCAGGCCACCGATGGTCGCCTCCCCCTGATAGCCCTCGCGCAGCGCGCGCGTGGTGTGGGTGGTGAGCGCGGCCAGGCGGGCCTCGAACTCGGCCAGCGGGTTGCCGGTGAGGAAGAAACCCAGGGCCTCCTTCTCCGCCCGCAAGCGGTCGGCCTCGGGCCAGACCGGAATCGTCTCCTCGACCGGCGGCTCGAGCTCCGCGGCCATTCCGCCGCCGAACAGGCTCCCCTGCCCGGCCTCCTCGGCCCGCCGGCGGCGCTGCGCCCAGTCGAGCGTCCGCTCCAGCGAGGCGGCGAGCGCGGCGCGGTGAAAGCCGAATCCGTCGCAGGCGCCCGACTTGACGAGTGTCTCGAGCACCTTGAGGTTGACGTTGCGCGAGTCGACCTCGGCGGCGAGCTGCGCCAGGCTGCGAAATCGGCCGACCCGCCGGCGTGCCGCGAGAATCGCCTCGGCGGCGCTCTCCCCGAGCCCCTTGATTCCGCCGAGGCCGAAGCGGATCGAGCTTCCCTCGACCGCGAAGGCCCACTCGCTGACGTTGAGGTCGGGCGGCAGCACGGGAATGCCGAGCTCCCGGCACTCGCCGACGTACTTCACGACGTCGTCGGTCGAAGCGATCTCCGAGGTGAGCATCGCCGCCATGAACGCCGCCGGGAAATGCGCCTTCAGATAGGCGGTCTTGTAGGCCAGCATCGCGTAGGCGACACTGTGACTCTTGTTGAAGCCGTAGCCGGCGAACGGCTCGATGTAGTTCCACAGCTCCTCGGCCTTGGCGCGCGCGAAACCCTTCCGCTCGGCGCCGTCGAGGAACTTGGACTTCTGCTCCGCCATGACCTCGAGCTTCTTCTTGCCCATCGCCTTGCGCAGGACGTCCGCCTCGCCCATGGTGAAGCCGGCGATGGCGACTGCGATCTGCATCACCTGTTCCTGGTAGGCGATGACGCCGTAGGTCTCGCGCAGGATCGGCTCGGTCTCGGGGAGGATGTAGATGACCTTCTTCGCCCCCGACTTGCGGGCGATGAACGTATCGACCATGCCGACCGAAAGTGCGCCCGGGCGGTAGAGGGCGTTGAAGGCCGCGAGATCCTCGAAGCGGGAGGGACGAGCCCGCCGGAGCATGTCCCGCATTCCCGAGGATTCGAACTGGAAGATGCCGCTGGTGCGTCCCTCGGCGAAGATCTCGAAGGTCGCCGGGTCGTCGAGCGGCACCGCATCGAGGTCGAGCTCGGTCCCGAGGTGACGCAGCATGCGCAGCGTGTCGTCGACGACCGTCACCGTCTTGAGACCCAGGAAGTCCATCTTCAGCAGGCCGAGCCGCTCGACGCCCTTCATGTCCCACTGGGTGACGATTTCGTCCTTGCTCGTCTTGTAGAGGGGAACGATCTCGTCGGTCGGCACGGGCGTGATGACCACGCCGGCGGCATGCACCGAGGCGTGGCGCGTCAGACCCTCGAGCCGCGAACCGATCTCGACGACCTCGCGGATCTTCGGATCGTTGCGGATCTCGGCCGCCAGACTGTCGACGGTCTTCGCTGCCTCACCGAGCGACTTCTCCATGTCCGGCAGCATCTTCGCCACCCGGTCGACCTCGGCGTAGGGCAGGCCCATGACCCGGCCGACGTCGCGCAGCACGCCCTTGGCGGCGAGAGTCCCGAAGGTGATGATCTGCGACACGCGATCTCGGCCGTACTTGTCGGCGACGTACTGCAGCACTTCGCCACGCCGTCGCTGGCAGATGTCGGTATCGATGTCGGGCATCGAAACGCGTTCGGGGTTGAGGAAGCGTTCGAAGAGGAGGTCGTACTGGAGCGGATCGATGTCGGTGATCCGCATCGCCCACGACACCAGCGAACCCGCCGCCGAGCCGCGGCCGGGACCGACCGGAATCGAGCACTCGCGGGCGTGTCGGATGAAATCCCAGACGATCAGGAAGTAGCCGGCGAACCCCATCCGGCGAATGACGTCGATCTCGTAACGCAGGCGCTCGCGGTAGGCGTCCTCGGAGTGGCGCTCGAACACCGCCGGGCTTCGCCGCCGCAACTCGGCCAGACGCTCCTCGAACCCTTCGCGGGCGATGCGCTCGAAATGGGAGTCGACCGTCTCCCCCGCGGGTACCGGGAACTCCGGCAGATGGAAACCGTCTCCCGCCAGCTCGACGTTGCACCGCTCGGCGATCGCCATCGTGTTCTCGAGCGCCGCGAGGTCCTGCGGAAACAGCTTCCGCATCTCGTCGATGTTCTTCAGGTAGAACTCGTCGCTGGCGTACTTCAGGCGATCGGGGTCGGCGAGAGTCGTCTGGGTTCCGACGCAGAGCAGGACCTCGTGGGCGAAGGCGTCTTCCTTGCGCAGGTAGTGGCAATCGTTCGTTGCCACCAGAGGCAGCTCCAGCTTGCGCGCCAGTCGGCGCAGTACCTCGTTGGCGGCTCGCTGCTCGGGTATGCCGTGATCCTGCAGTTCGAGGTAGAAGTTGCCCTCGCCGAGAATCTCCCGGTAGGAGCGCGCGGTCTGTTCCGCCTCGGCCTCCCGCCGCGACAGGATCTGCTCGTTGATCTCCCCCTTCAGGCAGGCCGACAGGCCGATCAGGCCCTCGGCATGCCGTCGCAACAGCTCGTGGTCGATGCGTGGCTTGTAGTAGAAGCCGTCCAGATACGACCGCGTCGTCAGCTTGATGAGGTTTCGCCAGCCCGTCTCGTTGCGTGCCAGCAGCACGAGGTGATTGCTCGACGAGCGCTGGGGCGAGCGCTCGGTGTGACTTCCCTGAGCGACGTAGGCCTCGATGCCGAGGATCGGCTTCACCCCGGCCTTGCGCGCCCGGTCGTAGAACTCGATGGCGCCGAACAGATTGCCGTGATCGGTGAGCGCCAGGGCCGGCTGCCCCGCGGCCTTTGCCGCCCCGATCACCTCGTCGAGCCGGTTGGCACCGTCGAGCAGGCTGTACTGACTGTGGAGGTGGAGGTGGACGAAGCTCACGCCGGCGGGACCTCGGGAGCCGGCGTGGCTTCCGGCGTCTCCGGCTCCTCCGCTGCCCCGCCGCGGTAGACCGCGGAACTTCGGTAGGCCACCACCCAGTGACGGACGAAGACCTGGATGGCCGCCGCGGTGGGGACCGCGACCAGCATCCCGACGAGGCCGAACAGGCGTCCGCCGATGATGATCGAGAGCAGCACCCAGACAGGGTGGATCTTGACGCTCTTCGAGAGGATCTTGGGTGAGAGCACGGTGCCCTCCAGCATCTGGGCGCCGGCGAATACCGCGGCCACGGCGATCAGTCGCCCGAGGCTCTGGTGCTCGATCCAGCTCAGCAGCAGCGCGGGAGCGAGGCCGACCACGACCCCCATGTAGGGGATCATGTTGGCGAAGCCGGCGACGATGCCCACCAGCAGCCCCATCGGCACCCCGATGATGGTCAGTCCGATACCGTTGATCGCCGCCAGGATCATGGCGATCGTCAGCTGTCCGCGCAGGAAGCTCGACACCGCCTCGTTGACCTCGGAGACGCGTTCCAGCGTGATCTCGCGGAACGGTTTCGGCACGAGGTCTCGAAGGCCTCGTTTCAGCTTCGGGAAGTCGACCAGCAGGTAGAAAGCGAAGACCGGAACGAAGATCAGGTCGAGCAGGAAGAGCAGCAGTCCGAGAGCGCTCGAGAAGATGCCGCCCAGCCAGCCGAAGCCCGACTTGATGAGCTCCGGCCACTTCTCCTGGATGATCGACCGGAGGCGGACCTGGAGGGCTTCGTACTGGATCGGATAGGCCTCCCTGGCCTGCTCCAGGGCGGGCAGCAGCCGCGCCTCGACGCGGTCGCGGTACTCGGGGAATCGCTGCCGGACCTCGACCAGCTGATGGTTGATGACCGGCACGACGATGAGCAGGAAGCCGGTCACCGCCACGAGGAGGGCCGCGAAGACGAGGATCGTCCCGAGTGTCCGCGAACGGCCCCGGCGTTCGAGCCAGGTCACCGCCGGATCGAGAATGTAGGCCAGGACGAGCCCGAGAAGAAGTGGCAGCAGCATGCGGCGGGCAAAGAACAGCAACGCAGTCACTGCCGCCAGCGCGACCGCGAAGATGACCAGCCGGAGGATCGCGGGGTCGGTTCTCGCCAGCCGTTGCTTCATCGGTTCACCGTCGTGCGATTGGCCCGCAGGATGTAGTCGATCCCCGATGCGACGGTGAGGAGCGCCACGCCGAATGTGGCGAACATCGCCACCGCGGTCAGCCTCTCCTCGACCCCGGAGAGCAGGACGAGGATCACGGTCCCGACCTGGAACCCCGTGTTCACCTTGCTCACCGGACTCGGCGGAAACCGCGTCACGCCGGAGGCGAGGTGCAACAGCAGCGCCATCACCACGATGACGACGTCGCGGGTGATCACCAGCGCGCTCACCCAGGCAGGAATGACGTAGCCGGCATGGAGGTTCGGGATCGCCAGGACGACGTACGACGTCACCAGCAGCAACTTGTCGGCCGCCGGATCGAGATAGGCGCCGAGTGCCGTCTGCTGCTTCCAGAAGCGGGCGATGAACCCGTCCAGAGCGTCGGTGATCCCGGCGATGGCGAAGATCCAGAGAGCGCCCCGCGTGTCGCCGTCGAGAACCGCGATCACGAAGACCGGCACCAGCGCCATGCGCAGGAGCGAGATCAGGTTCGGCACGTTGAAGCTCACTCGTCGTCCCTCGCCGCTCGGCGGATCCAGCCGCTCACCTCGGGGCCGGAGACCGGTCCGCCGGGGAGGCACTCGGCGACCTCGCCGATCCAGCCGCAGGTTGCCGCGGCGACGCAGACTTCTTCCCAGCTCGCTGCATCCGGCAGCGCCGGCGCGCACGAGGAGCCGGGGGCCTCTCCGGCGATGGCCCGCAGGACCGCTCCCATCGCTTCGGCGCGGCGAGCGGGCCGGTCCGGCTGGAAGGTGTGCACCGTCTCGTCGATCGAGAGCAGTCCGAGGTTGACCACCCGGATGATCTCTTCGCGAGCCGGATGCCCGGTCAGGTCGGAGGCGATGCGCGCCGTGCCCCCGCGGGCGGCTCGAACTCCCGGCACCAGCCAGTAGACCAGGCGAGCGAGATCGGCGCGCGTCAGCTGCGGGCTGACGGCGGCCGCCCGGACTTCCCGCGGGGAATGGGTGAGCCGCCAGTGAAAGCGCGCGCCGGAGAGCGCGTCGCGCGCTTCCACGTCCCGCGGATCCGCGGCGACCAGCCGTTCGAGCCGTTCGAGCGCCGCCCCGGTCTCTCCCAGCTCCAGGTCGAGCGCCGCCAGCCGCAGCTCCTGGAGCCGGGTCAGGGGCTCGCTGCCGCCGAGGTCGAGCAGCGCCGTCCGCTCGGCCTGCGCATCGCCGCTCGCCGCGGCGACCTCGACGGCCAGCTGCCGGGTCTCCCGCTCGCGAGGACGCCAGAGCTCGAGGGTCGCCTGCTCCCGCCGGGCGTCGTCGACGTGGCCGCGCGCCAGGGCCTCCTGGACGCGGCGGCGCTGCCCGACCAGGGCCGCCGGCTCGAGTTCGCCGAGGTGCCGCGCGGCGACCGGATCCACCGCGGCGATCCGCCGCAGCTGGGCATAGGACTCGATGACGTTTCCGGTGAGCTCGAGCGCCCTCGCCTCGAACAGCACGACCGGCGCGAGGCCGCGCGCGCCGGGCGTCAGCCGGGCGATCCGGCCGAGCGCCGAGCGGGAATCGCCGCCGACCAGCTCCGCTTCCGCCAGGAGCAGCAGCTCCGCGTCGGACCCCGGGCCGACGCCAGCCGCGGTCACCTCGCGGGCGATCCCCTGCGGCGACTCCCCGGCGACGAGGCGACGATGCAGGTCGGTCAGGCGGGCGTCGGCCGGCAGGCCGAGCGCGGCGACCGGCTCCGGCAGAAAGACGCGCTCGCTCTGCGCCAGCGGTTCCGGAGTCAGCTGCGGCGGAGGCGGCGGGGCGCAGGCCGCGACCAGCAGCAACACGACCCCGCTCCGGAGGGTTCGCAGGAACCGTCCGCGGATCATCGGCGCAAGTCCGCTAAGCCTCCGGCGCGGCGGTCGCGATGGTCGCGATCGCGTGCTTGTAGATCAGCACCTCGCGGCCGTGGGCCTCGAGGACGACCGCGAAACGGTCGAAGCGCCGGATTCTGCCCTCGAGCCGCTTGCCGGTCACCAGCTCGAGCTCCATGGCGCGCGCGTCCTTCAGACTCTGAAAGAGAAATCCGTCCTGGATGTTGATGTTCGGCTTGTTCATTGCGCCCCTCGCCTCACTCTTCGAGCTCTCGCGCGAGCCGACCCGCGAGGGATTCGATCTTTCGGGCATCGTGCCACTCGGTTCCGGGTTGCCGGCGGAACCAGGTTTCCTGTCGCTTGGCATAACGTCGCGTCGCGACGATGGTCTGTCGCACCGCCTCCTCGAAGTCGATGGCGCCGGCGAGGTGCCGGACCCACTGAGCGTACCCGATGGCCTGGAAGGCCGTGGCGCCCGGATCGGCCCCCTTCTCCAGCAGCCCGCGGACCTCGTCCAGCCAGCCGTCCGCGATCATCTGACGGACGCGCGCTTCGATGCGATCGTACAGAAGCGGCCGCGGGAGCGTCAATCCGACGCGCTGCGCGGCGAGCGGATTCACGCCGAACGGCCGATCGGCGATCCAGGACGAAAGCGGCCGACCGCTCGACAGGACGATCTCCAGCGCCCGCAGGATGCGCTGGCGATCGCCAGTCCCCAGGCGCGCCGCCGTCGCGGGATCCCGCCGCGCCAGCTCCTCGCGCAGCGGCTCGAGCCCCTCCGAGTCGAGTCGAAGCGCCAGCTGGTCGCGCACCGCGGCGTCGACTTCGGGCAACGGGGCGATCCCGTCGAGCAGCGCCTTGAGGTAGAGGCCACTGCCCCCCACCACGATCGCCGGCCTGCCCCGGGCCGCGATCTGCGCCAGGGCCTGGCGCGCTTCGGAGGCGAAGCGGCCGGCGGTGAACTGCTCGTCGGGCTCGACCCGGTCGAGGAGGTGGTGAGGGACGCGGCGGCGCTCTTCGGGCGAGGGCTTGGCGGTGCCGATGTCGAATCCGCGGTAGACCTGCAGGGCGTCGGCGCTGACGATCTCGCCGCCGCACCGCTCGGCGACCGTCATCGCCAGGCGGGACTTGCCCACCGCGGTCGCTCCGACGATGGCCAGCACCGTGCTCACCCGGGCAGTCTACCGGCTCGAGGCGAGCGCCCGCGGCGCCGCCGGCAGTTCGATCCGCCAGGGGCCGCGCCGGCGCCAGGTCAGTCGAACCGCTCCCACCCGGTCGGTGCGCAGGCTCCGGGTTCCCGCCGCGGCGAGGCGGGCCAGCACTGCTTCCGCCGGGTGACCGTAGCGGCTGTCGACGCCGGCCGAAACGACCGCCAGCGGCGCACGCACGCAACGCAACAGGGTGTCGCTCGACGAGCCGGACGAGCCGTGATGGGGAACGTGCAGCAGATCGGCGCGCAGTTCCGCCCCCGCCCGGGCGACCAGCTGCCGCTCCCGCATCGCCGCGATGTCTCCGGGAAAGAGCAGGCGGCGCCCGCCGGCATCGACCCGCACCACCAGCGAGCCGGCGTTGTCGTCCGCCATCGGCGAAGGGTCCGCGAAGACCCGTAGCGCGAAGCCGCCGATCTGCCGCCGCAGGTCGGCGGCCACGACGCGCGGCGGCCGGCCAGCGGCGCGCTCCAGAGCCGCGGCGCACGGCGAACCGACCGCGCCGCGAGGAATCCAGATCTCGTCGATCGGCAGGCGCCCGGCCAGGTCGGCAACGCCGAGGCAGTGGTCGGCATCGGCGTGGGAGACGATCGCCAGGCGCAGGCGCCGGACTCCCCGCGTGGCCAGTTGCGGCAGCAGGACCCGGGAACCGAAATCGAAACCTGCGGCACCGCCGCCATCGATCAGCAACGCCTCGCGGCCGCGGCGCAGGAGCGTCGCATCCCCCTGTCCGACGTCGAGAAAGAGCGCTTCGAACGGGGGCTCCGGAACCCGACCGTGCCCGGTCTGGACGATCAGCACCAGGGCGAGCCCGGCGGCCCGTCCGGTCCGGCCCCCCTCGCCGGCCGCGGCGAAGGGCAGCGCTGCCGCCAGGCCCGAGATCCATCCGCCGGGCCAGCAGAGAGAGACCGGAAATCCGGCCGGCAGGGACGCCAGGGCGTCGAGCGGCGAGGCGATCCAGTCGAGCGGCAGCGCCGCCGCGGGGGCAACCGCGGGCACCACGGTCGCCACCCCCAGCCAGAGGATCGCGGCGGCCAGCGCCAGCGCCGCCCAGGGAACCGCCAGCAGGTTCAGCAGCGGCGCCAGCGGGGAGAGCTCCCCGAAGGTGGCGACACTCCAGGGGAGCGAGGCTGCCTGGGCCGCCAGCGTCGCCGCCAGCCCGGCGCCGAGGATGCGCGGCAGTCGATCGTGCCGGCGCTCCGCCCAGCGCGGGGCGAGCAGCAGCAGGCCGGCGGTGGCGGAGAACGACAGCACGAAGCCGACATCGCGCACGGCGCCCGGATCGAAAGCTAGCAGGACGATCGCCGAGATCGCCAGCCCCTGCAGGGCACCCGGGATCCGCCGCGCCGCCAGGCCGGTGATGGCCAGCAGCGCCATCGCGGTCGCCCGCATCACCGAAGGGGCCGGTCCGACCAGGAGCAGGTAGAGGAGGACGGCGAACACGGCAACGGCGAGGCGCGCCAGCCGCGGCAGACCGAGAGCCGCCCAGCCGGCCAGCAGGGCGACCAGGGAGACGTTGAAGCCGGAAACAGCGATCAGGTGCGCCAGTCCGGTGCGGCGCAAGGCGCTGCGATGCGTTTCGGAGAGCGCCGCGGCGTCGCCCAGCAGCAGCGACCGGGCGAGCGCGATGCCGGGTCGTCGCCCGCCGTCCGGCGCGGGCGGAACCGCGGCGAAGGTCGCCAGCACCCGGCCGCGCAGGGCGATCGAGAGCCGGGCGAAGGCGCCTGGCGGGCTCAGCGTCGCGAGAAAGCGGTCCGACTTGACGGCGAGCCGCCAGGGACCGGGCGCCAGCGCCACCTGGTTGGCGAAGCCGGCCGAGCGGCGCAGGCTGCCGCGCGCCCTGACGCGACTGCCCGGCAGGGGCGGGGCGACGCCGTCCGGCAGCTCCAGCCTCATGCGAGTCGGGCCGGCAACGAGGCGGGAGCCGGCCCTGAGCCCGGCGCCGCAAAGGGGCACTGCAACGCCGTACCTCTGTTCGACCGGCAGCCCACAAACCCTTCCGGCCGCC
>JAIOJQ010000345.1 GCA_019911865.1 Thermoanaerobaculia bacterium | reverse complement strand
CTCGCCGCCGCACGCTCCGCCCCCCGCGTTCGTCCTGCCGCTTCGAGTTTGAGACGGAGCGTCGCCGCGCCCTCGTAGGGCGTGGCGACTGGTGTCTCCGTGCCCTGCCGGCCGTGACCGGTGGGGTTGCCGCGCACTCTGACTCGAGGAGTCCGTCCCGTGCCGAGCACTCCTGTTTCCGCCCTGTCGTTGCTGCTGCTGCTCGCTGGATGCAGCGTCTCCCCGCCGCCGACGGCGGGTCGCGCCCAGAATCCGGCGAACCCTGCCGCCGCCGAATCTCCCCGCCCGCCGTACGCACCGCCGCGCGCCGCGGCGACCCCGGACTCGCCCGAGGCGGCGCTATCGGGACACGAGCATCACGACTCGGCACCCGGCGCGGAGTCGCAGGCGGTCGCCTACACCTGCCCGATGCACCCCGAGGTGCGCTCCACCGAGCCCGGAGCCTGCCCCAAGTGCGGGATGGCGCTCGTCCCGGTCGAGAAGGAGCAAGGCACGCCATGACCCGCGCCGCCCTCGCCCCCCTCGGCCTTCTGCTCTTCGCCGGCTGCGCCTCGGTCGATCCCCGGCCGACGTTTGACAGCGTCGCCGCGACCGTCGCCGCAAGGTCCGGCGCCGAGCCGGCATGGGCTCGCACGGAGAGCGAAGAGGACGCGGCCGAGCTGGCCGCCGCGCGCCTGCTCGCCGATCCGCTCGACGACCGCTCCGCCGCCCAGATCGCCCTGCTGCGCAACCGCGAGCTGCTCGCCGAGATCGAGGAGCTGGGCATCGCCCGCGCCGACTACGCGCAGGCGACGCGGATTGCGAATCCGGGGCTCCACGCCTTCCGCCGCACGCCGGACCAAGGCTCCGGCACGAACGTCGAGTGGACGCTCGTCCAGGACGTCCTCGACATCCTCGTACAGCCCGCCCGCAAGCGCCTCGCCGCGGTCGAGCTCGAGGCCGCGAAGCTGCGCCTGGGGCAGACGATGCTCGACCTCGTCGCCGAGACCCGCATTGCGTTCTTCGAGCTCGTCGCCGCCGAGGAGACCTCCGATCGTGCCACGATCGTGCGCGACCTGACGGCGGCGGCGGCCGAGCTGGCACGCCGGCAGCGCGACGCCGGGAACCTCGAAGTACGCGAAGTGGCGTTGTTCGAGGCCGCCGACGCCCAGGCGCTGGTGGACCTCACCCGGGCAGAGCTCGATGAGGGCGAGGCGCGGGAGCGGCTGAACGTGCTCCTCGGCCTGTCTGGGGCGGAGACCGAGTGGACGGCGGCGCGAGACCTGCCGCCGCTGCCGGCCGCGGATCCCGATCCGGACCGGCTCGAGCGCCGCGCAATCGAACAGCGGCTCGACCTCGGCGCGGCGCGCTTCGGCGTCGACGTCGTTGGACGGGCGCTCGCGCTGAAACGCGGTACCCGCTACTTCCCGGTCGGCATCGAGGTCGGCTTCAACCAGGAGAAGGACACCGACGGCACGCGACTGCGCGGACCGCAGCTCGCGATCGCGCTGCCCATCTTCGACACCGGGGCGGCCTCGATCGCTCGCCTCGAGGCCGAGCAGCGGCGAACGCAGCGCCAGCTCGAGCAGCTCGCGATCGAGATCCGCTCCGAGGTCCGGCTGGCGAGGGATCGCCTGATCGGCTCGCGGGCGCTCGTCGAAACGCACGAGGGAACCCTGCTGCCGAAGCGCCGCGAGGTCCTCGAGCAGACCCTGCTGCACTACAACATGATGCTGCTCGGGGTTTACGACCTCCTGCTCGCGCGCCGCGAGGAGACCGAGGCCGGGCAAGCGGCGACCGCGGCGCGCCGCGACTACTGGATCGCCCGCGTCCGCCTCGAGCGTGCAGTCGGAGGAGAGCTCGCCGACCTCGCGGCGCCCGCCGTGGCAACGCCTGGAGACGGCTCGCCGACCTCCACCCCCGAGCACACGCACCCTTCGACCGGAGGCAACCGATGATCTCGCGCCGCACCTGGCTTTCCCGCGCCGCCCTGCTCGCGGCGGGCGCTGCCCAGCTGGATCGCGCCCGCCTGGCCCTGGGTGGAGGCGAGGCCCTCGCTCAGCCCCCGCACGCGGGGCACGGCCAACCCGCCGAGCCGGCCCCTCCGCCCGCCAAGCAACCCTCCGCCCCGGCGGCGAGGCACGCCGCGAGCGGCCTGCCCTACACCCCGGTCATCACGCCGAACGTGCCGACGCTCCCGTTCCGGATGAACGGCGGCGTCAAGGAGTTCCGCCTGGTCGCCGAGCCGGTGGAGGTGGAGTTCGCGCCCGGCATGAAGGTCAAAGCTTGGGGGTACAACGGCACGTCTCCTGGGCCGACGATCGAGGCAGTCGAGGGCGACCGCGTCCGGCTGTTCGTCGAGAACCGGCTTCCCGAGCACACCACCATCCACTGGCACGGCATTCTGCTGCCGGCGGGCATGGACGGCGTCGGTGGCCTCAACCAACCGCAGATCAAACCGGGCGAGACCTACGTCTACGAGTTCACGCTGCGCCAGCACGGCACCCACATGTACCACCCGCACGCCGACGAGATGGTGCAGATGGCGATGGGGATGATGGGCTTCTTCATCATCCACCCGAAGCGGCCCGAACGGCAGATCGACCGCGACTTCTGCATCTTCCCGCACATGTTCTTCATTCGACCGGGAACGAAGACGCCCGACCCGTCCGTGATGCTCGACTTCAATCTCTTCACCTTCAACGGCAAAGCGTTCCCCGGCACGGACGCGCTGGTCTGCCGGCTCGGCGACCGGACCCGCATCCGGCTCGCCAACATCAGCATGACGAGCCACCCGATCCACCTCCACGGGCACCAGATGTGGGTGACAGAGACCGACGGCGGCCAGATCCCGCGCTCGGCCTGGTGGCCGGAGACGACGATCAACGTCATGCCGGGCACGACCCGCGCCTTCGAGTTCGTCGCCGACAACCCCGGCGACTGGGCGCTCCACTGCCACAAGACGCACCAC
>JAIOJQ010000344.1 GCA_019911865.1 Thermoanaerobaculia bacterium | reverse complement strand
CAGGCTGTCGCGCGGCGCGGCGGTAGCCGGGCTGCTCGCCTGCGCGCCGTTCGTCAACGCCGACCCGCACCGCTCGCCGGCGCTGCTCGCCGCCCTCGATCGGCTGACCGCGGCGCGGCCTCCCGAGACGCTGACCTTCCGCCCGGATCCGTCCTTCTGGGATATCGTCCTCGCCGCGTCGTGAGCCTGCCCGATCCCATCTTCCGCCGCCCGGACGACCTGCGCTTCCGCGTCCTCGACGGCGAGGCGGTGGTCCTGCTGCAGCGCTCGGCCGAGGCGCTCGGTCTCGACGCCGTCGGGTCGCGCATCCTCGAGCTGTGCGACGGCACGCGGCCGCTCTCGGCGGTCGTCGACGCGCTGGAGGGGGAGTTCGAGGTCGAGCGCGAACGGCTGGCCGCGGACGTCGCGCGGTTCGCCGCGGAGCTGGTCGACGCGGGACTGCTCGAGCCCGCCGATGCGGGAATGGCCGGCGCGCCGTGAGCGGCTACGGCGAGCGGATGGCCCGCTTCTGGGACGACAACCGGCTGTTCACCGTGCTGCTCGAACTGACCTACCGCTGCAACCTCGACTGCGTCTTCTGCTACAACGACCTCGCCCTGGCGGGCAAGCCGCTCTCCCTCGCCGACTACCGGACACTGATCGACGACCTGGCGACGATGGGGGTCCTCCACCTGTCGCTGTCGGGCGGTGAGCCGCTGGCCCACCCCGACTTCTTCGCCATCGGCGCCCACGCGCGCCAGCGCGGCTTCGCGGTGCGCGTCAAGTCGAACGGCCACGCCCTGCGCGGCGCCCTCGCCCGGCGGCTGCGCGAGGAGGTCGATCCCTACCTGATCGAAGTCAGCCTGCACGGCGCCAGCGCGGCGACGCACGACCGCCAGACGCGGGTCGCGGGGAGCTTCGAGCGCCTGCTGGCGAACCTCGCCGGGCTGCGCGAGCTCGGCCTGCGGGTGCAGCTGAACTCGACCCTGACGGCGTGGAACGAGGCGGAGCTCGCGGCGACCTTCGAGCTCGCCGATCGCCTCGGCCTGCCGCTGCAGGTCGACCCGGAGGTCACGCCGCGCGACGACGGCGACCGCTCGCCGCTCGACCTCGCGCCGTCGCGCGCCGGCGTGCGGCGGCTGTTCGAGATCCAGGCCGAGCGGCTCGAGCGGGCCGGGGCGGCACCGGTGCGCGTCGCCCGGCACGGCGACGAACCGGGGGCGCAGGCGGCCTCGGGCAAGCACTGCGGCGCCGGCTCCTCGCACCTGACCATCGACCCGTTCGGCAACGTCTATCCGTGCGTGCAGTGGCGGCGCCCGGTGGGCAACCTGCACGAGACCGCGATCGCCGGGATCTGGAGCGGCTCGGCCGGGCTGGCCGAGGTGCGGCGGATCGAGACCGAGATCCCGGCCGCTCTCGCCACGTTCGGTGGCGACGCGCGCGAGATGGGTTTCTGCCCCGGCCTCGCCGAGCAGACGCAGGGCGCCGCGACGGCGGTCTACGGCGCCGCCGTCGAACGGCTCACGCTGCGGCGCGAAGTGGTGGCGCAGCGACCGGGCCACGCCCGGCTGCCGGTCGTCGGCTGACTCCGCAATCCCCCTTCAGGAGGAGATGATCGAGGCGCAGGGTCCCCCCTGGCCGAACGCCTTGCCGGGCGAGCAGATCGAGGCGACCGTCTCCAGCCGTTCGCGATAGAGGATGCGGGGGGAGCGATAGGGCGCCCGCCGGCGCGGCGCGTCGGCCGGCAGCGTGGCCGCGGGAGCGAAGCTGGACTCGGAACGGCTCTTCATGGCGGGGTCAGTGCGCTCGCAGGGACAGGCGGTCGGTGGAGAGTCGGAGCATCGGCGTGAGGGTCATCTCAGGTCGGTGGCCGGGTCGCCCAGCAGGGTGTAGGCGGCGGCGACGCGCGCCTTGCCGCCGGCGGCCAGGTAGGCGCGCAGGCCGGCGACCGCGCGGTCGCCCAGCCGGCCGGAGCCGGAGTCGAGCAGGGCCGGAAGGATCCGGTCGGCCAGCTCGGCGACCTCCCCTTCGAACGACAGCCCGCCCGGCCCCCAGGCCGCGATGGCGCCGCCCTGCGGGGCGAGCACCAGCTCCTCGGCGAGGGTGCGGAAGCCGGGGAAGGCGAAGCTCGCCACGTAGCAGCTCTCGGCGGTGAAGACCGGCAGGCGCGCGCCGTTGGCGAGCGCCGGGACGTCGTCGGAGGCGAGCAGCACCTCGTGGGCGAGGCGGTCGAGGCCGCCGTGGCCGACGAAGTTGATCAGCGCCGCGCCCTCGCCGAAGGCGGTGAGCAGCCGGGCGCGCGCCGCGGCGGCGTCGGCCGGCGAGGCGAGATGGATCGTCTCGACGTCGAAGCCGGCCGGGATCCGGTCGCGCAGCCGCAGGCTGGTGGCGGGGAAGTCCCCCGCCGCGTCGGCATCGTCGGCCACCAGGGCGACGCGCGAGCTCCAGCTGCCGGCCGGCGCCGACTCGTAGGCGCGCAGCTTGGCGACGAAGGCGCGCAGCTCGTCGGCCGAGAGGACCGGCAGGCGGCCGATGGCGACCTCGGGGTCGCCGTCGCGCCCGACAAAGTCGGCGAGCGGCAGGTCCGAGCCGACCAGGCCGAGGCCGGTCGCGGCGACCATCGCCGGCACCAGGTTCGCCGTGTCGCCGTGCAGGCCGCGGTAGTCGTAGCTCCCCTTGCCGGCGAGCACTACGTAGCGCGGCGCCAGGGCCCACCGGGTCGCGGCCCAGCGCAGGAACTCGGTCAGGCCGGCGCGGTCGAAGACGCCGAAGCGGAACTCGTCGGTGATCTGTTCGACGGTGACGACCCGCGTCTCGAACCCCTGCCCGGCGCGGTAGTCGGCGAGCTCCTGCGCCGCTTCGACCAGCGCGGCGTCGGTGATCACCAGGTAGTCGGCGCGGTTGGCGGCGTCGCGCAGACCCGCCGGAGCCGGCTTGCCGGCGACTTCGGCCGCGGCGTACGGCGCGGCGCTGGCGAAGTAGGGGGTGGTCGGCGACGCCGGACGGAAGCGGACCTGCCAGCTGCCGTCGCGCGCCCGCCCGGCGGCGGCACCGGTGACCCGGCGTGGCAGCCGCGGCTCGGAAAGGTCGAGCAGGGTGATCTCGGGCGACGAGAAGCCGCTCACCGTGACGACCGGGTGGCCGTCGCCGCGGAAGGCGAGGCGGTCGTCCGCGGCGCGGTAGCGGCGCGCGTAGTCGAGGTCGAAGCCGTCGACCCAGACCGAGCCCTCGGTGGCGGTCAGGGTGATCCGGTTCTCCCCCTCGGCGAGCAGGCCGGCCGGCATCGGGAAGCGCGCGGTCTCGGGCAGCGCCGCCGACCACACCGCCTCGCCCAACCGGGAGCCGTTGAAGTCGACGGTGACGCGGAAGCGGCCGCTGGTGGTCGACGGCGCATAGCCGTGCAACCGCACGGCGAGTTCGCCCGCGGCGCCGGCGCGGTCGTCGCCCGCCGGCGCGGCGAGCTGGAAGTCGAAGTCGCGACGCGCCTGGCCGGCGAGGTCGGCGATCAGCACGGACCAGAACCAGTAGTCCCCTTCGGGGTCGCGCGGTCCGTGCAGCCACTCCTGGACGTCCTGCTCGAGGCTCGCACGATCGCGGAAGCTCGCCGCGGCGGAGACGGCGGTGGTGACCGGCCGGGCCGGCAGCTCGACGACCGCCGTGCCCTTGCCCGGCGCGACCCAGTAGGCGTTGGTGTCGGCGTAGGGGCTGGCGAACGGCTCGGCGTGGAAGTCGAGCGAGTTGCCGTCCCGATCGCTGCTCCAGGCGACGTCGTGGCCGAAGTGGGTGAGCCGCAGCTCGCCGCGGCGCAGCCAGTTGGCCACCGTCGAGGCGCGCACGCCGAGCGCCGTGGCGAGGTCGCCGGCCGGCACCGAGTGCCAGCCGGACTCGACCGTGGCGATGCGGGCGCGCACCGGCGGCGCCCAGCGGGCGGTATCGGCCGCCGTCTCCG
>JAIOJQ010000343.1 GCA_019911865.1 Thermoanaerobaculia bacterium | reverse complement strand
CTCCCGAGGCCGAGCCGGAGCCGCCGGCCGTCGGCCCCGATCTCGCGCCGCGACCCTCCCCGGCCTGAGGCGGCACGCGCGGCGGGCCGCGGTCCGGTAAACTCGGCGCGGAGACCGCCCCCTTGACCGAAACCGAACGCCGACCGACCGCGACCTGGAGCCTCGAACTCCCGGGCGGCCGGCGACTCGGGCTTGCCGCCGGCCGGCCGCGCCTCCTCGGCGTGGTCAACATCACTCCCGATTCCTTCAGTGACGGCGGCCGCTGGCTCGAGCCGGCGGCGGCGATCGAGCAGGCCCTGCGCCTCGTCGAGGAGGGCGCCGAGCTGCTCGACCTGGGCGCCGAGTCGAGCCGCCCGGGCGGCGGCGCCTACGGTGGCGGCGCGGCGGAGGTCTCCGCCGAAAGCGAGCTGGCGCGACTGCTGCCGGTGCTCGAGGCGCTGCGTTCGCGCGTCGACGTGCCGCTGTCGATCGACACCCGCAAGGCCGCGGTGGCCGAGCGCTGCCTCGCCGCCGGAGCCGACCTGATCAACGACGTTTCGGCGCTCGGCGACCCGCGCATGGGCGAGGTGGTGGCCGCCGCCGGCTGCCCGGTGGTGCTGATGCACGCTCGCGGCGAGCTGGCGACGATGCAGGCGGCGATCTCCTTCCACGACGTCGTCGCCGAGGTGGCGCGGGAGCAGGCGAGCTCGCGCGCAGCGGCGATCGCCGCCGGCATCCGGCCGGGGCAGATCGTCCTCGATCCCGGCCTCGGCTTCGGCAAGACGGGGCCGCAGAATCGCCGCCTGCTGCGCGAGCTGCCGGCGCTCGCCGCTCTCGGCAGTCCGCTGCTGGTCGGCGCCAGCCGCAAGAGCTTTCTCGGCGAGATCCTCGGCACGCCGCCGGACGACCGGCTCCCCGGCAGCCTCGCAGCCGCCGCCTGGGCGGCGGCGGGCGGCGCCGCCCTGCTGCGCGTCCACGACGTGGCCGAGACCCGCCGCTTCCTCGCCGTCTGGCAGGCGATCGCCGGCGCGGAGGAGGCGGCGTGACCTGGCGCGACGTGGTGACGCTGCTCACCTGGCACGACCTGCTCGACATCCTCGTCGTCTCGATCCTCCTCTACAACCTGTTGCTGCTCATCCGCGGCACGCGCGCCGTGCAGATGCTCACCGGCATCTTCCTCGTCGCCGGGATCTACTACTTCTCCCGCCTGTTCCGGCTGCGCGCCCTCGAGGCGATCATCGAGAGCTTCCTGATCTTCCTGCCGTTCGCGCTGATCGTCCTCTTCCAGCAGGAGATCCGCCGCGCGCTCGCCAACTTCGGACGCAATCCGCTGCTGCGCTTCGGCAATCGCCCGACGGCGCGTCACGCCGCCGGGGACGCGGCGCTCGCCGCCACCACCCTGGCGTCCCGGCGCACCGGGGCGCTGATCGTCTTCGAGCGCCGCGAGGGGCTGCGCAACTTCGTCGAAAACGGCATTCAGCTCGACGCGGCCGTGTCGTTCGACCTGCTGATCAACATCTTCACTCCGGACACGCCGTTGCACGACGGCGCGGTCATCGTCCAGGGGGACCGCATCGCCGCCGCCGCCTGCTTTCTGCCGCTGACCTCCAACCCCGAGCTGTCCAAGGAGATCGGCTCGCGCCACCGGGCGGCGCTCGGGATCAGCGAGGAGACCGACGCCGTGGCGCTCGTCGTCTCGGAGGAGACCGGCGACCTCTCGCTCGCCGTCGGCGGCCGGCTCGAGCGGCGGATCGAGCCGCGCAGCCTGCGCACCCGGCTGCTCCAGCTGCTGGTCCACGAAAACGGTGCCGCTGCCGAGAGCGCCGGAGGCGACGAGTGACCGACCGCGCCCGCCGCTGGGGACTGCGCCTGCTGGCGGTGGTCGGCGCGCTGACCGTCTGGTTCTTCTCCTCGGTCGAGAAGCGCGAGCGGATTTCGGAGAAGGTCGTCGACGCCTCGGTGACCTACAACCTGCCGCGCGGCACCATACTGCTCGATCCCATCCAGACGGTGAAGGTGCGGCTGCGCGGCCCCGACCGCCAGCTGCGCAACCTGTCGCCGTGGGCGATCGACGTGGTGGTCGACGTGCGCGAGGCGGCGGTCGGAGGCATCGACGTCGCCCACCTGTCGGCCGACGACGTCCAGCGCCCGGACCCGATCGAGGCGATCTCGGTGGAACCGAACTCCGTGCCGGTGCGGCTCGACGTCGAGGTGACCCGCGTGCTGCCGGTCGTGCCGCGCATCGTCGGCGAGCCGGCCGGCGGCTCGGTCCCCGGCGTGGTGATCACCCGGCCCGAGAATGCCCAGATCCGCGGCCCGCAGAGCCTGGTCGCCAACCTCGACTCGGTGACCACCAGCCCGGTGACCCTGGACGGCCACGCCTTCTCCTTCGACCAGACGGTGTCGGTGATCCCACCCGACCCGCTGGTGCGCATCGTCCAGCCCGCCGCCGTGATCGTCCGCGTGCCGATGCTGGTGCCCGACCCGGAATCGCCGGACGGCGTGCGCGAGCGCAGCAACGAACGTTGATGGCGCGGCTGTTCGGTACCGACGGAATCCGCGGCCGCTTCGGCGAGGCGCCGCTGGTCGAGCCCACCGTTCGGCGGATCGGCGCCGCGCTCGGCCGCCTGCTCGCGCCGGCCGGACCGGCGCCCCTCGTCCTGCTGGCCGGTGACACCCGCGCGGCGAGCCAGGCGG
>JAIOJQ010000342.1 GCA_019911865.1 Thermoanaerobaculia bacterium | reverse complement strand
GCGCTGAGCCGCCCGCCGCCCGCTTCGTGCTCGCGTCCGGCTCCGGCATACTGCGGCTCACCGTGAAGCCCGCCCCTCGCCTCGGCCGCGCCGCCTGGCGCTCGCTGGCGGTCGCCGCCCTGATGGCGACGCCCCTGTCGTCGGCACCGGCCCGCGGCGAGTCGCTCTCCTACCTGCTCGTCGAAGCCGCCGAGGCCGAGCCGGCCCGGCGCTTCCGGGTCACCATCGACGCGCCGCCCGAGGTCACCGAAGTGCGCCTCGAAGTCGAGGGCCGCGCCCCCGAGCGCCTCGCCCGCCGGCCGTTCACCACCACGGTCCGCTTCGCCGACGGATGGCGGCCGCGCTGGATCCTCGCCGTGGGTCTCGACGCGCGGGGGCACGAGGCGGTCTGGCTCGGCCGCCGGCCGCGCACTCCCGACGATCAGGTAGCGGCCCGCCTGCACGCCGTGCCGGACGGCGGTGTCGCGGTTCTGGTCGAGCCGGCCAAGGGGCGCCGCATCCGCTCGGTCGACCTGATCGCCCCCGGCGCCGCCGGCGTCAGTCGGACTCGCCCTCCCTACGTCTTTTCCGGCGACGAGGTCGCGGCGCTGGCGCCCGGGGAATCGGCACCGCTCGGCGCCCGGATCCGCTTCGACGCCGGAGCCGAGCTCGAGGTCTGGCGCGCCGCGACGGTCGAAGGCGACGTCGTCGACGTCCGCCTCGGCCAGGCCCGCCTGCTGCTGCCCGCGGACGCGGCGCCCCCGGCGCCGCAGAGCGTGCGGGCACGCTGGCGCGGTCGCGAGCAGCGGATCCTGCGGGTGGTCGGCGGCGAGGCGGAGTCCCTCGAGCTGGGGCTGCTGGTCGATGTTTCCGGCAGCACGGCGCCCGATTTCGCCGCCTTCCGCCGCGCCGCGGCGCGCAGCGCGCTGACCGTCTCGGGCCGCAGCGACCGCCTGTTCGTCGCCGAGTTCGGCGATCGGGCCCGCATGCTCGCCTCCGGCCGGGCGCGCGCCGAGGAGGTCCTCGCCCACCTGCCGACCGCGCCGCGGCCGGAGAAGACGGCGCTCTCGCCGGCGATCAGCTGGGCGCTCGGCCAGTTTCACGGCGAGGACGCACGCGCCGCGCTGCTGGTGGTCTCCGACGGCTGCGACTCCACCGAACGGACCAGCATCGGCCGCTTCGCGCCGATCGCCCGCGAGCGCGGCATCCCCGTCTTCCTGCTGCGGCGCGATCGCGACTGCCAGGCGGGAACGGGGGTCCACGCCCAGCCCGGCAGCCCGGCGACCGTCGCCGCGCAGCGGATCCGTTCCGACGTCGAGCGGGCGGTGCGCGCCACCGGTGGCGAGGTGCTCGTCTTCGCCACCGACGAAGAGCTCGAGCGTCGTCTCGACGAGCTGCTTCTGGCCCTCGGCCGCCAGTGGCTGGTGGTCTTCGAGCCACAGTCGGACGCCGTCGACAGCCGGGACGTCAAAGTCGAGCTGCTGCCTCGCTGAGGCGCTACCAGTCGACCGGCACGCGCACCCGGCCGCCGCGCGTCGAGACGACGACGTGCCCCTCGCGGCGACCGAACAGGTAGACGTCGCGCAGGATCTCGACGTCGCGCCGGCAGTAGTCGGCCACCCGCTCGAGCTCCCCCGCCTTGACCCATTCGAGGCTCTGCAACCCGTCGGCCGACTTGGTCGTGCCGAGGGTCTCCTGCGCCACGTGGCCGAGACCGACGCGAAAGCCGAGCTGCGCGTGCAGCGTCTCGAGCAGGTCGAGGGTCGGCAGGGTGCGCGCGTAGTCTTCACCGGTGTAGCCGGAGAGGACCGCGTAGTCGAAGCGACGGGAGTTGAAGCCGACCACCAGGCGCGCCGACTTGAGCGCCGCCACGAGCCGCGGCACCTCGGGCTCGCGAAAGGTCTCGAAGCGCCCCTCCTCGAGAAACAGGGCCACCGCCACCGCGATCCCCATCCGATGCGCCTTGCCCCAGCCCCCCACCTCGGCCGCCGAGCGCAGCGTCTCGACGTCGAACAGCACCGTCCCGCCGCCCGCCACGCCGGTGACGCTCTCCCCGCCCTGCGGCTCGACCGGTCGCCGCGGCGACGGTGAGGCGGCGGCGACCCGTCGCGAC
>JAIOJQ010000341.1 GCA_019911865.1 Thermoanaerobaculia bacterium | reverse complement strand
CGCCAGCAGCAGCGCCGTCGCCGCCCCCGCGGCCGCCCCGCCCGCCACCAGCACCCGCTTCCCCTCGAGCCTCATCGAGCGCCGAACGCTATCGCGCCGCGGCGGCGGCCGCGAAGAGCCGATTGGAGTCTTCTCGCCTGGCCCCGAGGTGGAGAGCTCGGAGGCGCCCAACTCGGCCCGGGTCTTTCCGAGCTGCCTGCACGCCCCGGCTCTGGTCTTACGGCGCGGCGAGCGCCCGCAGCTTCTCTCGGAGAGTCGCCGCGGCTCCGATCAGTTCGGCGAGCATCTTCTCGTCGACCGGTGAGTGGCCGCCGTACTCGGTGCGGTTCCGGTGGTCGTGGCACTTCGCGAGCAGACGGCAGGTCGGCTTGTCGATGCCGAGGGTGTGTTCGAGTGCAAGGAAGACGATGTAGCGATTCTCGGGGCGATAGCCGTGCCAGCGCAGGGCCGCGAGCGCGAAGGCGTGTGCGGCGTTGTACGCGAGGTCGAAGCGGCTGTCCTCGGCGTTGTCGAGATTGCCGGCATCGCGGAGTCGCCTCTCTCCGGAGCCGACCAGGCCTGCGAACTCGTCTCTCGATGGCGCCTCGTGCTGGAGCTTCCCCGAAGCGACGAGATTCTCCAGGTTAGTCAGCGGCACTGTCGTCCCCGATCACCGGAACTCTGGGCTGCTTCGAGATCCGGGCCGCGAAGGAGTCCTGCTTGTTGCGCTCGCGCTGCCATTCGGCGCGGGTCCAGACGGTCGGATTGATGGTGCGGCCGAGGAACTCCTCGGCAGGCTGCAGCGCCTCGAACACCTCGCCGTAGCCGAGCTCGTCGCTGACGACCATCAGGTCGAGGTCGCTCCCGGCCCGCTCCGCCCCTCTTGCCACGGAGCCGAAAACGAATGCGAGGTCGATCTTCCCGGTGAGCGGCGCCAGGGCTGCCCGCAGCGGCTCGACGAGACCGACGGTTTTGACGACGAGGCCGTGGAGCTCGGGAAAGACCGGGGATTCGGGGTTGGCCTGGTAGAGCTTCTGGTTCCCGATCCGGGTGACTCTTACGAGCCCCGCCTTCTCCAGCCGCTGCAGCTGGCGGTGGGCCGCGCCGGTCCCGGAGCCGGCCCGGCGGATCAACTCGGCGCTGCCGAAACTCCGCTCGGGCTGCCCGAAGAGGAGGCCCAGCACCCTCTGCTGCACCGGCGTGAACAGCGCTCCGGCCAGCCCGCCCGAGAACTTCGAGGATCTGATCGTTCCCATTTCGGGAACCATCGTACCCAATTCGGGAACAAATGCAAGCCGACTTCCGCGCCAGCCCCCTCTCCTGGCCGCGCCGATCCGACTCGCTAGACCCGGAGCACACCGCGGAAGCCGCGCCCGGCGTAGTAGGACTCGGCGCCGTTGTGGTAGGTGAAGACGCGCTCGTAGCGGCGGTCGCCGAAGAGGGCGCCGCCGAGCTTGCGGATCGCCGGCGGAGTCGCAATCCAGCTCGAGGTCTTGAGGTCGAAGCTGCCGAGCTGCTGGAGCTCGCGGTACTGCTCCTCGGTGAGGATGTCGATCCCCATCTTCTTCGCCATCCCGAGGGCGCTGTCGGCGGGCTTGTGCTCCTTCCGCGAAGCGAGCGCCTCGGGGTCGTAGCAGACGCTGCGGCGCCCCTTGGGAGTCTCCGCCGCGCAGTCGACGAACAGGATCTCGTTCGTCTTCCCGTCCCGCCCCACCACGTCCGGCTCCCCGCCCGACGCCTCCATCGCCTCGAGCACGGTCCACTTCTCCGGCTTCGCCGCGAGCCTCTTCGCCACCTCGGCCCACTCGATCCCTTCGTGCCGGCTCCGGTGCTTCTCGAAGCGGGCCTTCAGGGTCTCGAGCAGGGCCTCTCTCTGCTTCGCGTTCATTCCGAATCCTCTCTGGAAGTGGTTTCCGAGCTTCGCCCGCCGGACGCCGATTCCCCGTCCACATACAGCGCGTAGAGCTCTCCTATCGGAACCGGCCGACGTTCGCTGCTCTCGAGCGATCCTTCGCGGGTAAAGAGAAACGGATGGAAGAGAATGGCTCGATCGCCAGGAAGGTCTTCGACCTCCTCGCTCCAGCCGGACCATCGCAGGCCTGCGGACCATTGACCGAGGTTCGGGGTGAACAGCCATCGAAGGAAGGCGGAGTACGACATTCCCATCGGCTCCCACGCGAGGGAGTCGGGCGCGTGGTAGTAAACGTCACCGAGAGTCTCGCCGAGAGCGCCGCCGTTGAGCGCGAAGAAGCCGCCCGCGGCGTCGTCGGCGATCAGGTAGAAACCGGGGGCGGCACCGGTGCCGCGGGACGTTCGCCCGATATTCCACTCGTGAATCGCCCGCGGCAGCCTCGCCGAGCCCGAGCCGAGAACCCGCACCCAGCCGTGATCGACCAGAAGGCCTCCGGTCTCGTAGATGACGGCGCCCAGCGGAGAGCAGGTCGCCACCTGAGACGAGAGCAGCGCCTGATCGCGGACCGCCAGGTCGGGCGGCAGGACTTCGACCCGGTTGTGCGCTTCGTCGATCCAGGAGCGCACGATCGGCCACGCGGGGTCGTCCAGGTCGATCAGTTCTTCGAGCGTGCGGGGCTTCATCGGTGTCCCGAGGATAACCGGCCGATCGGTCCTCGAGCACCCGGCTCGATCGCCTCGGCAGCTCGGCCTACGCCGAGCTAGCTACCGTCAGTGTGAGCTGCTCCGTCTTGCCAGGAGAACCAGGGACCTCTCCGGGTGATCCCGAGGGCCCCGAAGATCTCCTGGCGGAGGGTGCTCAGTTCCTCTGGCGGTTCCTGAGAATTGAGGTACGCGATCCGCCCGACGCCATCCTCGGCCACCAGGGTGAAGCTCTGGACTCCACCGTCGAGAGCGCCACACAGCCAGACCGAGGCCGAGCGGTCGGGGAGACCTGCTCCCCGGGCGAGACGGAACGCGCGGGCCGCGATCTCTCCTCCGATCTCTCGCGTCGCGGGGGCCGGCAGCCAGGAATGCTCCTCGGGGCCGAGCATCCACACCCATGCCCGTCCGGACGCTTCGAGCAGCACCTGGAGCTTCAGGTCTTCGACACCGCCACCGAACTGCAGGAGCAGGTACTCCCAGCGGCCCTGCGCCGGCGCGTTCCATTCTCGCGCGCTGGGGTTCGCGGCCAGCACCTCGCGAAAGAAATCCTCGGCGCTCGAGTACCAATACGGGCGCCCGACCAGGACGGCATCGAGCGGCGGCACCGGACTGAACACGCCGGCCTGAACCTGGTTCCACAGCTCTCCGACGGTTCCACGTGGAAACCGGAAGCTCCGGGCATCCGCGACGCGAATCAACCGGACGGGTTCCGACGCTTCGACCGTCGCGAGCTTCGCAAAGAGGGCATCGGCGGCACGATCCGAAACCAATGCAACGATCCCGGGCAGCGCGAGCACGGCTCGCTCGCACTGCGGACGTGAGAGATCCGTGGCGACCCCTGTGCCGACGAGAACCAGCAGGCCTCCCAGAACCCAAGTCCGGATACTGCTTCCATGGATCATCGAACGGGTCGCCATGGACAAGCCCCCTCGCTACCGTTTCGCCATTGCGATCCCCACCACCTCGTCATCGAGCCCACCCGATGCGAGCCACCGTACCCGCGCATTCTTGCTCACCGGAAGATCCAACTAGTTCCGGTAACTCACTTGATTTCCAGAGTTTTAGAGGGTCCAAAGGCGTCCCGATTACCACGACCCCCTCGGAGCAGTGGATGCCACCCTGGTTCACAGGACGGTGTGCCGCCAGGGGGAGGAGGAGGAACGTCGCGTCCGAAACCGTGCGATGGACACCATTCCGATCGCATTGATTGCCGGATTCTCCGCCGGGTCGGGGGCGAAAGCTCTCTGCCAACTACTCGTCCGGTCCCTTGTCGACTCGTACCGTGGCTGCGCCGTACTTCTCGACCAGCTCTCCATCCGGCTCGATGACCGTGAGTCGGACTCGGTACGAGGATCCTGGGCGCCACTCGGAGTCGCCCTCGGTCCGTAGAAAGTTGAGTCCGCTCCCACTTGTTCCGGCCCAATACGGGGACCCCTCCGGCTGCGACCGAACGAGGACCCTGCCGGCTTCGTCGAGTACCTCGACTTCCACTCGCAGACGCCAGCTCAAGCTGCCATCGAGCGCGAGCTTCCCCGGAAAGTGGACATCGACATCGTGTGAGCCCGCGTACTTCGGCACGACGACCAGCTCGACGCTCGAGCCCGCGCGAGCCACATCGATGGGCGCCGAACCCAGCTCATCGTAAAGATCCTCTGGAGGCCACGCCAGCCGAAGCAGCGTGTTCCCGTGCCTGCAGGCTCGAACACCGAGTGCCCCGACCAGAACGACAAGAGCCAGGATGGCGAATCTTCGGGCTCGCGTCATGCCGAAATCCCGCCGCGACTCACGCCTTATCGGCATCAGCCTCCGCCCCTCCCACCGGCACCTCGTAGCGCAACTCGGCCAGGCCGGGGCCGATCTGCCGGACGGCGACGAGCCGGAGCGGCGGGCTGGTGAGGCGGCGGGGAAAGAGGGGCTTGCCGCGGCCGAGGGTGACGGAGCCGATCTGGACGATGATCTCGTCGAGCAGCCCGGCGTCGTGGAACTGCCCGGCGAGGTCGCCACCGCCGACGACCCAGACGTTCTTTCCCCCCGCCGCCGCGCGCATCTCCGGGAATACCGCGCGCACGTCCCCGCGCACGAACCGCAGGTCGGCCCCCGCGACCCGCGGCAGCGTTCGGCTGGTGAACACCCACGTCGGCTGTGAATACGGCCAGGCCGACCCCACCTCGGCGATCACCCGCTCCGAGTTGCGCAGCATCCACTCGTACGTCGTCGCCCCCATCGCCAGCGCCCCGACCCCCGCGATGAACTCCGCGTACCCGGTCTCCCCGATGTCGCCGAGCGCATGCAGCCACTCCAGCGAGTCGTCCTCGGTGGCGATGAACCCGTCGAGACTCGACGCCGTGTAGTACTGCGTCTTCATGAGGATGCGTTCTTCCTGCAGGTCTCGCGTCGAAGTCGTTCGAGACTCTTCCGCTCTCGCGGCGTTGGCCAGTCTTGCCATGACTCGGGCGACGCGGGCTGAAAATTGCCAGAGGCGGCGCTTCGCCGATTCGAGCAGCTCCGCCAGCCGAATGCAATGAACGCAGCACGCCTCGACGAGACGAACTCGCTGCAGGCCGAAACCAAAGCTCAGAGAAGGGAAAAAACCGGAGACGAGAAGGGCGCGCGAGCTGCAAGTGGCTCGCACCGGCGTGCTATCGAAGCGATCGCAGCCCCGCCCGACACCGTCAGCCGTCTTTCCTTCCATGGAAGCCTTTCGCCTTTGCCTTTCCCTCTTGGGCGTCCCCCGAAC
>JAIOJQ010000340.1 GCA_019911865.1 Thermoanaerobaculia bacterium | reverse complement strand
TGCTCGCGGCGCGCAAGGCCGAGCCCTCCGGGTGGCCTGCGGCCAGCCTTGTCGCGCCGCTGCGCGGCTACATCTCGGGTGGGCATGCGCCGAACGACACCCAACCGCGAGAGCCGAGATCCCCAGCCCCAGAACCGCCTCAACTTCGTCGAGCCCGGTGAGCCGGGCTTCGAGCCGGAGACCATCGCCCGCTACCGCGTGGCCCTGGTCCGAGAAGAGGCCACTCCGTACGAGTCGCCCGAGCACTGCGGCGATCCCGCCGCAGCCGCCCGCTTCCTCCACACCATCCTGTCGTCCTGGGACCGCGAGGTCATGGGCGCGCTGTTCCTCGACACGCGCAACCGCGCGATCGGGCACCAGCTCGCCTACATCGGCACGCTGACCCGCGCCGCCGTGGAGCCTCGCGGCATCCTGACCGCCGCGTTGCTCACCAACGCCGCAGGAATCCTCCTCTTCCACAATCACCCGAGCGGCGATCCGTCGCCGAGTGCCGAGGATCTCGCCTTCACCCGCCGGATGGCGGAGGCGGGGGAGGTCGTGGGAGTCCGGGTCGTCGACCACATCATCATCGGTGAGGCGCCGGCCTTCGTCTCGCTCCGTCAGCGCGGAGCGCTCTGACCGCAGCGAGGCATCTGGGCACGGGCGTGTCGGTTACCCTACCCGCTGGGCTGGTTCGTCAAACCTAGCCTGCTATCATGCGCGCCGTGAGCTGGGTCCGCCGCATCGCCGCACTCGTCCTTCTCCTCGTGCTCTTCCCGGGCGCAGGCGAAGCTATCGAGAACGCGGTGCACCTGGTTGGCTTCGGGCACACCGCGCACGCAGCAGGGACTTCCGACCAGCACGAGCCTTCGGGATCCGAGCACGGTTGTGGCGGGATGTTCCACTTGTGCTCCTGCTGCACGCAGATCTCTGGTGTCCTCTCGGTTGCCGCTCGACTGGGTGGCGGAGCTGATTGCGCCCTGGCGCCCGCCGCCAGCTCGCCCCGGCCGCTCGATGTCGATCCTCAAAGCGCCGAACGCCCTCCTCGCGCCTGATCTCCGGTAGTCGCCCAGCAGGGGCCTGAGGGTTACCTCAGGCCGGGGTGTCGGCGCTGTGCGCCGTGCCCTCGCCCCTGCCGGCAGTGCTGCGCGTGCGCCCCGGCCGCGCGCGTGGCCCCATTCCCGGAGATCGAACCTTGTTTCCAGTCGTCCGACCCAACCGGCTTCGCCGGTGGCGCCGCGTTGGCGCCTTCGCCCTGGTGTCGCTCGCGGCGCCGCTGGCGGCGCAACCTCCCGTTCCGCCGCTCGCGAGCGGCGGAACGATTACGCTCGAGCAGGCGCTCGCGCTGGCCTTCGAGCGCAGTCCCCAGATCCAGGAGAGCGCCGCGCGCGTGGCGCTCGCGGAGGGTGCTCTCGTGGGCGCTCGCACCTATCCGTACAATCCGATCCTCGAAGCCGAAGGCGCGTCCCGGGACGACGGGAACGAGCGCACCTCCGACCGCGAAATCGCCCTCTCGCAGGAGATCGAGATCGCCGGCCAGCGCGGCAAGCGCGTGGCGGCAGCGAGCGCCGCCGCCGAGGCGGCACGCTCAGCGTTGACCCGATCGCGCCAGGAGCTGGCGGCCCGAGTGACATCGGCCTTTGCGGCGGTGTTGCGCGCTCGCGAGATCGCGGAACTCGCCGCGTTCGAGCGCGAGGTCGCCGCGGAGCTCGCGGCCTTCGAGCAGCGTCGACTGGATGCTGGCGCCGGCACCCTGATCGACCTCAACGTTACGCGCGCCGCGGAGGGTCGCGCGGCACGTCGCGTGGCACTGGCCTTTGCCGACGAAGCGGCGGCCCGGGCGTCTCTGGCCGAAGTCGTGGCACTCCCCGTGGCGGAGCTTCCGGCCGCGGCCGGGAAGCTCCCGGACGCCTGGCCGGCGCCAGCGGCGCTGGCGGAGCTCGTACCCCTCGCGCTCGGGCAGCGAAGCGACCTGCTCGCGCTCCGATCCGAGGTCGAGGCGGCGACCGCCAGAATTCGCCTCGAGCGCTCGTTGGCGACTCCGAACCTGGTGATCGGCTTGGCAACAGGCCGCGAGGCCGATCAAGAAGACCTCGACACCGTGCGGGCCGGCCTTGCCATTCCGCTTTTCCAGCGCAACCAGGGCGGCATCGCCACCGCTCGCGCCGAGGAGGATGTCCTGACCGCACGGCTCGCGTCGGCGGAGCTCGCCGTGCGCCGCGAAGTCACCGCCGCTTGGAGCCGGGCCGAGGCGACCGCCCGGGCCCTGGCGGTCTTTCTCCAGACGGTCGCCGGCACGCTCGAGGAGAACCTCGACCTCGTGCAGCGCGGTCTCGCGGCCGGGAAGCTGCGCGGCAGCGAGGTCTTGGTATTCCGGCGCGAGCTGATCGACAGCCGCCGCGAGCTGATCGAGGCCGCCGGCGACGCCTGGCTGGCGCAGATCGAGCTCGACCTCGCCACTGGCACCACCGTTGTCCCCCCGACTTCCGATCCTTCCAGCTCCGCGGAGACCACCCGATGACCGCCTCGACTCGATTCAGAGCCACCATGCTTTCGCTGCTGCTCGGCCTGGCGCTCGTCGCCTGCGGCAAGCCGAGCCCGTCGTCTGCCCCGACTCCAGCCTCCGAGAAGGCCGGCGAAGAGGAGCACGCGTCCGGGGAGGCGGCCCACGACGAAGAGGGTCACGGCGGAGAGGGCCACGAAGAGGGTGAGGCGATCGAGCTGTCGGCGGAGGCCGTCGAAACGGCCGGCATCGTTACCGCCCCGGCGGCGTCTCGGCGGCTCCGCGCCGAGCTCGAGACGACCGGCTCGGTGGACTTCGATGAGCGCCGCTTCGCGCACGTGAGCCCCCGCGTCGGTGGGCGCGTCGCAAATGTGCCCGTCGAGCTCGGGGAGGCCGTGCGCGCCGGGCAGGTGCTGGCGCGGATCGACTCGATCGAGCTCGGGCAGTCCGTCGGTGACTACCTGCAAAGCCGCGCGCGCGCCGAGCTCGCGCGAGAGACACTCGAGCGCGAGGAACGTCTCTACCGTGAGCGGGTCTCGTCGGAGCAGGAAATGCTGAGTGCTCGCGCCGCCTCTCGCGAGGCGGACGCGGCCCTGCGCGGTGCCGAGGAGCGGCTCCATCTGCTCGGCATCTCGAACGACGAGGTGGCGAAGCTCGGCTACGACCAGCCACGCGTCTCGATCCACGAGGTGCGGGCGCCGTTCGCCGGCACCATCGTCGCCAAGCACGTCACGCGCGGCGAGATGGTCGAGCCGCAGAGCCAGCTCTTCCAGGTCGCGGACCTGTCAAGCGTCTGGGTCTGGATCGACGTCTACGAACGCGATCTCGCCCGGGTTCACCTGGGCGACGGGGTTACGGTCGAGGTCGATACCTATCCCGGCACATCCTTCACGGGCGAAGTGGTCCATCTCGGCAGCAGCGTCCAGAGCGAGACGCGAACGGCGCGGGCGCGGATCGAAGTGCCGAACCCGGAAGGTCGCCTGCGGCCGGGTATGTTCGCGCGGGTCCACATTCTCGATCCCCACGCCTCCGCCGACGCGCCGGGCGCCGTCGAAGTGATCGCCGTCCCCGCGGCGGCAGTGCAACGAGACGGCGATCGGTCGATCGTCTTCGTGGCCCTTGGCGAAGGTCGCTTCGAGCCTCGCACGGTGAAGCTCGGCCGCCGCGGCGAGGGGTTCGTCGAGGTCCTCGAAGGCGTTGCTGCCGGTGAGCCAGTGGTCGTCGAAGGCGCCTTCTTCGTCAAGTCGGAGCTCGCCCGCGAAGAGCTGGGCGGCGGACACGGTCACTGAGGTCGCCATGATCAAACGCATCATCGACTTCTCGCTCGACAACCGCCTTCTCGTGGTCGCGCTCTGGCTGCTGGTGGCCGCGGCCGGGGTCTACTCCGTCCTCGGGCTGCCGATCGACGCGGTGCCCGACGTCACCAACGTTCAGGTCCAGGTTCTGACCAACAGCCCGGGTCTCGCGCCCGAGGAGGTCGAGCGCTTCGTCACCTTCCCGGTCGAGACCGCGATGAGCGGCCTGCCGAAGGTCGAGGAGATCCGCTCGGTCTCGAAGTTCGGGCTCTCGGTCGTCACCGTCGTCTTCGAGGAAGGCACCGACATCTACTGGGGCCGCCAGCTCGTCGGCGAGCGGCTCACCGAGGCGCGCGAGGCGATCGCCGAGGGCTACGGCGAGCCGGAGATGGGTCCGATCTCGACCGGCCTCGGCGAGATCTACCAGTTCGAGGTCAAGGCCGAGTCGCCCTGCCCTGACGAGGGTCCCGATACGGACAACTGCTACACGCCGATGGAGCTGCGCACCATTCTGGACTGGAACGTCAACTACCAGCTCCGGTCGGTGCCGGGCATCGTCGAGGTCAACTCGTTCGGCGGCCTGCTCAAGACCTACCAGGTGACGCTCGACGCCGAGCGCCTGACGGCGCACGGCCTGGCGGTGGGGGACATCCTCGACGCCCTCCGGGCGAGCAACCGGTCGGTCGGCGGCGGCTACATCGAGCACCAGGGCGAGCAGTACCTGATTCGCGGCGAGGCGTTGCTCGACGACTTCGCCGATATCCGTTCGGTAGTGCTCGCGAACGACGCGGCGGGTACGCCGGTGACGATCGCCGACGTCGCCGCGGTCGAGCTGGCTCCGATGATCCGCCAGGGCGCGGTGACTCGCGACGGCCGAGGCGAGGCGGTCGTCGGCATCGTCATGATGTTGATGGGCGAGAACTCGCGTGTGGTTGTCGACCGGGTGAAAGAGAAGATCCTCGAGATTCAGGAGACGCTGCCCGCCGGTGTCACGATCGACACCTTCTACGACCGCACCGACCTGATCCGGCGGACGATCCGAACCGTGGCGAGGAACCTGTCGGAGGGCGGCCTCCTTGTCATCGTCGTGCTGCTGCTCCTCCTCGGCAACCTGCGCGGCGGCCTGATCGTCGCTTCGGCGATCCCGCTGTCGATGCTCGCGGCGTTCATCGCCATGAAGGAGCTCGGGATCTCGGGCAACCTGATGAGTTTGGGCGCGATCGACTTCGGCCTGATCGTCGACGGTTCGGTGGTGATGATCGAGAACATCGTGCGGGTGCTCCACGAGCGCCGCGGCGACCATGGCGTTTCGCACGTCGAGAAGGTCCGCTCCGCGGCTCACCAGGTGGCCCGCCCGGTCGTGTTCGCGGTGGGCATCATCATCTTGGTCTACCTGCCGATCCTGGCGCTGCGCGGGGTCGAGGGCAAGATGTTCCGGCCGATGGCACTGACCGTGGTCTTCGCCCTCGCGGCGTCGCTCGTTGCGGCGCTCACCCTGATGCCGGTGCTGGCGAGCCTCTTCCTGCGCAAGGTCTCGGAGAAGGAGCCGTGGCTCTTCCGTTGGGCGAAGCGGATCTACGTGCCGCTACTCGATGGCGCCCTGGTCCGTCGCAAGATCACGGTCGGGGTCGCGGTGCTGGTCTTCCTCGTCACTCTCGCGATTACGCCGTTCCTGGGCTCGGAGTTCATCCCGAGACTCGACGAAGGCGCCATCGCGATGCAGATCTGGCGGCTGCCGTCGATCTCGCTCGAGCAGTCGAACCGGATCTCGCTCCAGACCGAGAAGGTGCTGCGCGAAGAATTCGCCGAGGAGATCGACACTGTCGTCTCGCGGACCGGTCGAGCCGAGATCGCGACCGATCCGATGGGGGTGGAGATCAGCGACACCTACATCATGTTGAACCCACCTGAGTCCTGGCGGTTCGGCAGCAAGGAGGAGCTCATCGAGGCGATCGAGGCGACCGTCACGAAGCGGGTGCCGGGCGCGATCTTCAGTTTCTCGCAGCCGATCGAGCTGCGGGTCTCCGAGCTGATCTCCGGCGTGCGCTCGGACGTCGCCATCCAGATCTACGGCGACGATCTGGCGATGCTCAAGAAGAAGGCGGACGAGGTCGTCCGGGCTGTCCAGAAGGTGCCTGGCGCGGCCGACGTCAAAGCGGAGCAGACGACCGGCCTGCCGGTTCTCCGCGTCCGCATCGACCGGCAGGCCGCCGCGCGGCTCGGCATCCACGCCGAGGAGATCCTCGACGTGGTCGAGGCGGTGGGGGGCATCCCCGCCGGCATAGTCTTTGAGGGGCAGAAGCGGTTCCTGCTCCAGGCGCGCTTTGGAGAGGAGACGCGGGCCAGCCTCGATCGCATCCGGGACCTGCGCGTGCCGGCGCCGCCAGCGGTCGTAGGCGGCCCGCGGCGGCTCGTTCCGCTCTCGCAGGTCGCCGACGTGACCCTCGAGGACGGCCCGGCGCAGATCAGCCGCGAGAACATCAGCCGGCGGATCAGCGTCGAGGCGAACGTGCGCGGGCGCGACCTCGGCTCGTTCATCGCCGCCGCCCAGGCAGCGGTGCGGGACGAGGTCGAGTTGCCGTCCGGCTGGTCGCTCGACTGGGGCGGGCAGTTCGAGAACCTCCAGTCGGCGTCGCGCCGCCTGGCGTTGCTCGTGCCCCTTTCGCTGCTGCTCATCTTCCTCTTGCTCTACACCACGTTCAGCTCGGCACGGCTCGCCGTGCTGATCTTCCTCAACGTGCCGTTGGCGATCAGCGGTGGCATTGCGGCGCTCGCCCTGCGGGGCTACCCGTTCTCGATCTCGGCCGGGGTTGGCTTCATCGCCCTCTTCGGCATCGCGGTGCTCAACGGCGTCGTGCTGGTCTCCTACATCGTCGAGCGCCGCGAGCGCGGCCTCGGCGCGGACGAGGCAGCGCGCGAGGGAGCCCTGGTGCGCCTCCGGCCGGTGCTGATGACCGCGCTCGTCGCTTCGTTCGGCTTCGTGCCGATGGCGCTCGCGACCAGCGCCGGCGCCGAGGTGCAGCGTCCGCTGGCGACGGTGGTGATCGGCGGGCTGGTGACGTCGACGTTGTTGACCCTGCTCGTCCTGCCGACCGTCTACTCGTGGTTCACGGCGCGGCGAACCGAAGTCGAGATCTGAGAGCGAACGAGGAGACGTCATGCGCGAAATCAAGGCCATCATTCAACCGTTCATGCTGGAGAACGTCCTCCGTGCTCTCGCCGCGATCGACGAGTTGCCGGGCCTCACCGTGTCGCAGGTCCTCGGCTGGGGGCAGTCGCGCGCCGCGGGGGCGGAGGACCCGGTGTTCGAAGGGGGACATGCCTTCGCCCGCAAGACCAAGCTCGAGGTCGTGGTGCGCGACGAGCTTGCGGACCAGGTCGTGACCGCGCTCGTCACGGCCGCTCGCACCGGCCGAGCCGGCGACGGCAAGGTGTTCGTGCACGAGGTCGGTCGGGCGATCCGGGTGCGCACCGGTGAGGAGGGGGATCATGTCCTCTGAGCCGCTGCGCCGCCCCCGCGCCTTCAAGATCACGGGGATGGACTGCGCCGAGGAGATCGCCCTGCTTCAGCGCGAGGTCGGGCCGGCCGTTGGCGGCGACGACCGGCTCGGGTTCGACTTGCTGCGCGGGCGGATGACCGTCGACGCCGAGCCGACCGCGGTCCCCGACACGGCGATCTTGGCCGCCGTGAAACGCGCCGGTCTCGGCGCCGAACCGTGGGCCGAATCGGGAGGTGGGGAGGCCTCGGAGCGCCTGCGACGACGGCGATTCTGGTCGACGGCGGTATCTGGCGGGGGCGCCTTCGGCGGCTTCGCGCTTCACGCCCTCCTTGCCGGCGGGCTGGCTGCAGCGGTCGGGACCGAGGGGCTGGGCGACGGTCACGAGGTCCCTCTCGCCGCCCGCTTCGTCTACGCGATCGGCATCGTCTCCGGGCTGTTCACGGTGGCGCCCAAGGCCTGGCTCGCCGTTCGCCGGTTGCGGCCGGACATGAACCTGCTGATGACGATCGCCGTCGCCGGGGCGATCGTCATCGGGGAGTGGTTCGAGGCCGCGACGGTGTCGTTCCTGTTCGCCTTTTCGCTGGCGCTCGAAGCTTGGAGCATCGGTCGGGCGCGGCGCGCGATCGCCAAGCTGCTCGACCTCGTTCCGGCGACCGCGCGGCTGGTGACCGAGGCCGGAGAGCAGGAGATCGATCCGGCCCTGGTCCCGGTCGGCTCGCGCATCGCGGTGCGGCCCGGGGAGCGCCTGCCGCTCGACGGTCGGGTCGTCGCCGGACGATCCACCGCGAACCAGGCGCCGATCACCGGCGAGAGCCGGCCGATCGACAAGGCACCGGGCGACGAGGTTTTCGCCGGGTCGATCAACGGGTCGGGCGCGATCGAGATCGAGACCACGGCGGCGGCCGAGGCGACGATGCTCGCCAAGATTCTCCGGCTGGTCGAGGAGGCGCAGGCGCGGCGCTCGCCGTCCGAGCGCTGGGTCGATCGATTCGCCGCAATCTACACGCCGGTGGTCTTCGGCTTGGCCATCGCCGTCGGGCTCCTGCCACCGCTCGTGGCCGGCGGCAGTTGGAGCGAGTGGGGCTACCGCGCCCTCGTGCTCCTGGTCATCGGCTGCCCTTGCGCGCTCGTGGTTTCGACGCCGGTGGCGATCGTCGCCGGTCTCGCCGCGGCGGCGCGGCACGGCGTGCTGATCAAAGGTGGGCTGTTCCTCGAGGCTCCGGCGCGGATTCGCGCCTTCGCCTTCGACAAGACCGGAACGCTCACGCACGGCCGGCCCCGGGTGCTGGAGGTGACCCCGCTCTCGGGACACGACGAGCGCGAGGTCCTGGAGCGCCTTGCGGCGCTCGAGGCGCGGAGCGAGCACCCCTTGGCGATCGCGATCCTCGAGCATGCCGCCGAGCGTGGCGTCGACGTGCCGCCGGCCGATGAGTTCCGCGCTTTCGAGGGCAAGGGGGCCGCAGGGCTCGTCGGCGGGCGGGAGTACTGGCTGGGCTCGCACCGGTACCTCGAGGAGCGCGGCCAGGAGACGCCGGAGGTCCACGAACAGCTCGAAGCGATCGCCGCCTCGGGTTGCTCAGCGGTGGTGCTCGGCAACGACACTCACGTCTGTGGTCTCGTCGCGGTCGCCGACGGCGTGCGCAAGGAGGCGCGCCAGGCGCTCGCCGACTTGCGCCGGCTCGGTATCGAAGCGACCGTGATGCTGAGCGGCGACAACCGCGGCACGGCCGAGACGATTGCCCGCGAGGTCGGCGTGACCGAGGTGCGCGCCGAGCTGCTGCCGGACGAGAAGGTCGCTGCGATCGGCGAGCTCGTCGGGCGCTACGGCCAGGTCGCGATGGTCGGCGACGGGATCAACGACGCCCCGGCGCTCGCGAGTGCGAGCCTCGGCATCGCGATGGGGGGCGCCGGCTCGGACGCCACGATCGAGACCGCGGACATCGCGCTGCTTTCCGACGACCTCTCTCGCCTGCCCTGGCTGGTCCGACACTCACGTAAGGCCCTCGCGATCATCCGCCAGAACATCGCTTTCTCGCTCGCCGTCAAGGCGCTCTTCGTTATCCTGACCTTTGTCGGCTTCGCCTCGCTCTGGGCCGCCATCGCGGCGGACATGGGAGCGACACTGCTGGTGATCGCGAACGCCTTGCGGCTGCTCCGAACGTCTGATCTGGAGCCCGGATCGTGAGTGCGACCCCGCCCAGAAGTTGGAACCGCATCCTAGTTGGCTAGCTAGCTAGGCAAGGCGGTCGAGCACGCCGAGACCGCCGGGTTCCGCGGCTCGCATCGCATCGTGCTCCTGCGCAAGCCCACCCAGGCTGAGCGGTAGCTCCGTCTCCCGCCGGTCAAGGCACCGGACCGCCCTTGCGCCGCGTGAGCCCCTCGTTTCCTCCGGGGCGTCGTGCTCACCAGGGCTTTTCACGGTAGAAGCACCCAAGTCCCACCCCACCTCCCGGCATCGCCGCCCCCGTCAGCGCGCGCAGCGTCGCACGGCCTGCGCGTGGCGCAAGGCAACCCTGCGGGCAGCGCGATGCGCTGGCCTTGCGCCTCGCGCCTCACGGCCGCGCGTCTTGGCGCTCGACGGCGACAGCGACACCGGGAGGCGCGATGCACTTTCCATATCTCACGATTGGCAAGAAGGAC
>JAIOJQ010000339.1 GCA_019911865.1 Thermoanaerobaculia bacterium | reverse complement strand
CGGCGCGGTGGCGGTGACCGACGAGGTCGCTGTCTTGCGGCGTCACGCCGAGCGCCTCGAGCTGCTGAACGGCGTCCACCAGGCGCTCGGCCGCTCGGTCTCGCTCGAGGAGCTGCTCGAGCTGGTGCTCGATCGCGCCTTCCGCGCCCTCGCTCCCGAGGAGGGGGTGATCGTCCTGCGCGAGGCGCCGGGGGTCTACCGCCGCGCCGCGCAGCGTCGACCCGAGGGATCGCTCGGCGACGCGCTGCTGTCGCGCACGCTGCTCGAGGAGGTGGTCGAGAAGCGCCAGGCGGCGCTGGTGTGCGACGTGGCGGCCGACGAGAATTGGGGGCGTGCGGCGAGCCTGCGCATGTCGGGCGTGCGCAGCCTGATCGCCGCGCCGCTCTACGACGAGGCCGGACCGCTGGGCATGATCGCGCTCGACTCGCGCGCCTTCGTGCGGCCGTTCGACGAAGAGGACCTCGAACTGCTCACTTCGCTCGCCGCGGTCGCCTCGCTGCGCATCCGCAACGTCGCCCTTACCCACGAGGCCGCCGAGCGGCGCCGGCTCGAGGAGGAGCTCTCGCTCGCCCGGTCGATCCAGCTCGGGCTGCTGCCCAAGCGGCTTCCGGTGCTGCCCGGATGGCAACTCGCCGCCGGCAGCGTGCCGTCCCGCCACGTCTCGGGGGACTACTACCTGGTGGCCGAGCGCGGCGCCGGCGCCGCCAGGAGCGTCGACCTGATGATCGTCGACGTGGCCGGCAAGGGGATCGCGGCGGCGCTGCTCACCGCCTCGCTCGAGGCGCTCGCCACCGCGCCGCTCGAGGCGTCGATCGCGCCGGAGGAGGCGCTCGCCCTGGTGTCGCGCCGCCTGTTCGAGCGCACGCCGGCCTCGAAGTACGCCACCGCGCTGCTCGGCCGGCTCACCCTGGCGACCGGCCGCCTGCGCCTCGCCGGCGCCGGCCACCTGCCGGCGCTGGTGGCGCGCGCCGGCGGGGGCGTCGACCCGTTCCCCTCCACCGGCCGGCCGCTCGGCCTGCTCGCCGACTCGACCTACACGGCGCTGGAGATCAACCTGGCGCCGGGCGACCTGCTCGCCCTCTACACCGACGGCTACGTCGAGGCGGCCGACCCGGAGGGGGCCGAGTACGGCGTCGAGCGCCTCGCCGAGCTGCTCGACGAGCTGCGTGGCGAGCCGCTGGTGGAGCTGCACGCCGCCATCGAGCGATCGGTTGCCGCCTTCGTCGGCGCCGAGCCCGACGCGGACGACCGCACCCTCGTCCTGCTGCGGCGGGATTGAGCAGCCGGCACGCGCTGGGGCATGCCTCGAGCGCGCCCCCTGATCGTGAGCGACTCCGCCGGCGCGATGCTAGCGTCGGCGGCGAACCTGCCGGCAAGTGAGCTGGGCAAGAAGAGAGAGGGGGCGTGATGACTTTCCTGTTCGCCTTGGTGATCGCGATCGTCGCCGTGGTGGTGCTGCGGCGACTGGCTGGCGGCACGGACGATCCGCTGCAGCTCGCGGCGCTGCGCGGAGCGCGGGTGGCTGCCGTCGTGGTCGCCACCGTGGCGGTGCTGGTGGCTCTGCTGCAGCTGGTACGCATCGTGCCGGCCGGGCACGTCGGCGTCGTCGACCTGTTCGGCGTGGTGCGCGAGCAGCCGCTGCAGTCGGGGTTGCGGCTGCTCAATCCGCTGGCGCGCCTGGTGCCGATGTCGATCAAGACGCAGGAGATCAAGGAGACGATGGAGGTCCCCTCGAAGGAGGGGCTGACCATGCAGCTCGAGATCTCGGTGCTCTACCACCTCGATCCGGAAAAGGCGCCGGCGATCTACCGCACCGTGGGAGAGAACTTCGTCGAGGTGATCCTGGTGCCGCAGTTCCGCTCGGTGGCGCGCGGGGTGACCGCCTCATACGAAGCCAAGGCGCTCTACACCTCGGAGCGCGAGCAGCTCGCCGGGCTGCTCACCTCGGAGCTGCGCAAGCAGGTCGAGGAGCGCGGCGTGCTGGTCGAGGCGACGCCGCTGCGCCGCATCGGTCTGCCATCGCGCCTCGGCGCGGCGATCGAGGAGAAGCTGTCGGCCGAGCAGGAGTCGCAGCGCATGCAGTTCGTCCTCCAGAAGGAGACCCAGGAGGCCGAGCGCAAGCGGATCGAGGCGCAGGGCATCTCCGACTTCCAGCGCATCGTCTCGCAGGGCATCTCCGACCAGCTGCTGCGCTGGAAGGGGATCGAGGCGACGATGGAGATCGCCAAGAGCGGCAACAGCAAAGTGGTGGTCATCGGCTCGGGCCCCGACGGCCTGCCGCTCATCCTCGGCGGCAACTGAGGCGCCGACGCGTTCGGGCGTAGGATCGGCCGCCATGCACGCCGTCGAGATCCGCGCCCTCGCCCGCCGCTTCGGGTCGCTCGAGGCGCTCGCCGGGGTCGACCTCGAGCTGGCCGAGGGGGAGATCCTCGGCCTGCTCGGCCCCAACGGCGCCGGCAAGTCGACCCTGGTGCGGGCGCTGATGGGGCGGGTGCGGCCGGATGCCGGCGAAATCCGTCTCTTCGGCCGGCCCGCCGACGAGCCCGGCGCGCGCGACGTACTCGGCTACGTGCCGCAGGAGATCGCCCTCTACCCGGTGCTGTCGGCGAGCGAGAACCTGCGTGCCTTCGGCCGTTTCCAGGGGCTCGCCGGCGAGGCCCTCGAGCGCGCCGTGGCCGCCGGCCTCGCCTTCGCCAACCTCGCCGACCGCGCCGGCGATCCGGTCGAGGCCTTCTCCGGCGGCATGAAGCGCCGCCTCAACCTGGCGGTCGGCATCCTCCACCAGCCGCGCGTCGTGCTGCTCGACGAGCCGACGGTCGGCATCGACCCGCAGTCGCGCGAACGCATCTTCGCGATGATCGAGGAGCTCGCCGGCCGCGGCGTGTCGATTCTCTACACCACGCACTACCTCGAGGAGGCCGAGCGCCTCTGCGACCGGGTGGCGGTGATCGATCACGGCAAGGTGATCGCCAGCGGCACGCGCGACCAGCTGGTGCGCGCCACGGTAGGCAACGGCAAGCGGATCCTGGTGCGCGCGGTGCGGCCGATTCCGCCGGCGGCCGTGGCGCAGCTGCCGGGGGCGGTGGTCGACGGCGAGCGTCTCCACCTGACCAGCGACGAGCCGGCGGTGACGATCCCGCAGCTGCTCTCGGCGCTCGAGCGCGCCGGCGTGGCGGTCGCCGACCTCGAGCTGGTCAGCCCGGGGCTCGAGAGCGTCTTCCTTCAACTCACCGGCCGGGAGCTGCGCGAATGATCTTCGCCGTCGTCCGCACGGCCTGGGCGCAGCTGCGCCGCGACCGCGCCGCCATCGCCCTCACCTTCGTGGTGCCGATCGTCTTCTTCTCGATTTTCGCGCTGATCTTCGGCGGCCAGCGCGACGCCGGCACGCGCAAGGTCCGCCTGCTGGTCGTCGACGAGGACCGCACGCCGCGCTCGGCGCGGCTGCTCGAGGCGCTCGCCGCCGAGACCGCGTTCGACGTGCGCCGCGCTCCGAAGGGAGATGGGGACGCGGCGCCGCCGCCGTACGACCGCGCCGCGGCCGAACGGGCGATCCGCGACGGCGATGCGGCGGTGGCGCTGATCGTGCCGCCGGGCTTCGGCGCCGCCCCGTTCGCCTTCGGCCCGGTGGCCGAGCGGCCGCGCCTCGAACTGCTCGCCGACAGCTCCGACCCGATCGCCGGCCAGATGACCGCCGGCCTGCTGCAGAAGGTGCTCTTCACCGGCCTTTCCGACCTCTTCCTCGAAGGGGGGATCGACTCGCTCGACCAGGTTGCCGGCTTCACCGACGAACAGCGGGCGCTGCTCGCCGACCTGACCGAGCGGGCGCGCGGCGGGGCGACAGGAGCGGCAGAGACGCCGGCGACGCCGGAAGACGGGGCGGCCGGCGGCGGCTTCGAGCTGCCGGTCGACATCGAAGTGCGCGACCTGCTCGGCGAGTCGAAGGAGAACCCGCTGGTGGCTTTCTACGCCGCCGGCCTCGGGGTGATGTTCCTGCTCTTCTCTGCCACCGGCGCCGGCGGCGCGCTGATCGAGGAGCGTGAGAGCGGCACCCTCGACCGCCTGCTCGCGACGCGGCTGACGATGGGTCAACTGCTGGCCGGCAAGCTCGTCCACCTGGCCGGCCTCGGAGTGATCCAGCTGACCGTCATGTTCGTCTGGGGGTGGCTGGTCTTCGACCTGGAGCTGCCCCCCCACCTCGCCGGCTACTTCGTCATGGCGGTGCCGACGGCCCTCGCCTGCTCGGCCTTCGGGCTGCTGCTGGCGGCCTTCTGCCGCACCCGCAAGCAGCTGGTGGCGGCGTCGAACCTGGTCATCCTGTCGATCTCGGCGCTCGGCGGCTCGATGTTCCCGCGCTTCCTGATGCCCGAGGGGTTGCAGAAGGCGAGCCTGGTCTTCTTCAACTCGTGGGCGCTCGAGGGATTTCTCGACGTCTTCTGGCGCGAGGAGGGGCTCGCCGCCCTGCTGCCCGAGGTCACCGTCCTACTCGTCTGGGCGATCGTCTTCTACGCCCTCGCCCGCCGCCTCGCCCGCAAGTGGGACCTCGCCTGAACGAATAGTTTTGCCGCAGAAATTCAGTCAAAGGCAATTTCCGCGCGCGCGGAGCGGCCGCCGGCGGCTGGCCGGAGGGAAATTGCCTTTGACTGAATTTCTGCGGAGGGGGGAGTGGTGGAGGCGGTGGCCACCTAACAAAGCCGGTAAGCCCCTGTAGGGCAAGCCTTTGCGATGCCAGCGCCGGAGAAAAGGCCCCCAAAAAGGCCCCCACCTTTCAAGGGTAGAGCCGCCCCCCGAATCGGCCCGTTCGCGCCAGCTAGGGCCTTTCGGCGACCGCCCGCCGCTCGACAGCGATCAGGTCGGCAACCGTCTCGCCGGAGACTCCGACGACGGCGGCGGCTTCGTCGCCGGGACGGTCGAGCCGGACGCGAGGCTCGACAGCGAGTAGCGAGGCAGGCCAAGAATCTTCATGTTTCCCAAGCGTCGAATCCCCCAAGCCACTGACAGCGCCCCCCTCCGGGCCGCTTCCGCTCGGCGACGGCACGCCCGCCGCTCGCGGTCTACACGGGCCGCCGGCCCGGAAGGGGAACCCGCCTATTAACCCTCGCTCACCAGGTCGAGCAGCCGCCGCATCGCCCGGAGCCGCGCCCGACCGTCGGGGGCGGTCTCCATTTCGCGCCGCGCCGTTTCGATGTTCAGCCGCCGGACAACCCGCTCGCCCGCCGAGACGGTCCGGTCCGCGTCGCGGTCGCCGGCCTGCGCCCGTTCGACAAGCTGGACGTAGCGCCGCAGAGAAGCCATCGCCTCGGCCGAGTGCCGCGAGCCTCGACCGCCAGTGAATTCAATCGCGCTCATGCCGCCACCCGCGCCCGGACGCCGCCGGCCTTCGCCGCTTCCAGCGCACTCAGAGCGCCAGCCGCGAGCGCCCACGCGGCGACGGCCTGTGCCGCCCAGGAAAACCCCGAGGGGTCGGACACGTCGCGCTTGCGCAGCCGCGAGACCAGGCTCGGCGGGGCCTCAAACCGCACGTCGCCGCAGGTCAGGGACGCGCCGCCCGCTTCTAGCTCGGCCCGCAGCTCGCTCAGCTCGTCGACCGCCTGCCCGAGAGCCTCGACCGCGAGCGCCACAGCCCGGACCCGCTCGCGCATCGGGCCGGCCGCAGCCTCGCGGACGCGGACCGCAGCTCGCGCCTCGGCGTCGGTGACCTGGCGCCGTTGCAGGTCGATTGCCCGTCGGTGTACCTCGCGGTCACGGTGCAGCTGGTCACGCTCGGAGCGCAGCGCCTGCCGGTCGGCAGCAGTCGAGCCGGCGAGCAGGGCCTCGGCGGCCTCGCCGATCTCGTCGTGCCGCTCGACCAGCCCGGCCGCGATATCGGCAAGTCGGCGGTCAAGTGCGCCCTCGGCGATTTGCAGCTCGGCCAGCCGAGCGCGGGCAGCGATTACCTCGGGGTCGGAATGAACGGTCAGCTTCTTCATGCTCGTGATCTCCACCAGGTCAGCGGCCGACGTCAGTGTCGGCGGCGGTTTTCAGTCGTGGCGCCGCTCGGGGCGCGAATTCGTCCAGGGGGTCGGCCTCAGACCTCGGCCGCGTCGGAATGCTGGTCGCCTGCCCTCGGCTCTGAAGGGTCAACCCGCAGCAGCCGAGCGCCCGGACCACAGCCGTCAGCAAAGCCGGCGTCGGGGACACGGCCTCGCGGAGCGCCACCAGCGCCCGTGCGGCGACCTCTAGGGCCGGTTCGTCGGTGACGGTGAGCCAGTGCGCCCGGCTCCGCAGCTCCTCCCACGCAGCCGCCAGCGGCTCGGAGAAGTGCGCCGGCGCCCTGCCGATCAGGTCGGAGTCTTCGCCTTCGTCCTCGACCTCGGGGCGGTGACGGTCAGCGCGCCAGGTGCCGCGCGTGCGGTGAGAGTCGACGTTTCGGGGGGTTGGCATGGTTCAGTCCTCCTGGTGGGGTCGGATGTTTTCTGCCCGCGTGAAAATCTCTCCCTCGGCGCGGTCTCCCGAGAAAGCCCCATAGTTTTCGTTTTGCGGAACAGGGTCGGCCCGCTCGACTGACAGCGCGCGCAGCCGGTAGACCCTGCCGAGCCTCTTGAGCAGCCGCCGGAGCCCGGGAAGGGCGGTCGCCGGGTCGCGGGCCTCGACCACGATCAGGAAGCGCTCGCGCTCGGGGGCGCTCAGCGAACCTTTCCCAACCTTTCCCAACGTTTCCCGGGAACGATTCCCACCATGCTTTCCCGTTTCCCCCCCTTTAGGGGGAACGGAAGCATGGGTAAGATTCTCAGCAGACATTCGCGCCCCCAATGTTTCCGGCTTGGGAAAGCATGTAGGGGTCGCCCTTCCGCCCCGGGGGAGCGAGCAGCCCGGACCGTGCCAACCTCGCAACAGAGTCGGAGACCGTCGCCTGGCGCAGGCCGGCGAGAATCCGCAGCTTGTAGAGACTGGTCACGTCGTCGCGCCCGGTGAGCGCTGCGAGAATCCGCCGGTCAATCTCGGCCTCCTCAGCTTCAAGCTTCGCCGCCCGTGCCGCCTGGTCGTCGCCAGGCGTCGCCGCGTCCGAGACCATGACGCAGCTTGTCGCCGGGAACCCGCTCGCCGTGGTGCGGCCCGTCAGCTCCACCCGCCGTCGAATCAGCCGCAGCGGGGCCGGCCGCTCAGCGTCGCGCAGTTTCAGGGTTTGCCATTCGACGCGAACGTCATCGCCTTCCGCGCCCTCGGCCGAGAGGTAGAACGTCGCGTCACAGTTTCCTCGCCACGCGGAAGAGCCTCGCTCGCGCCTGCGCCGGGTCTCGCCGTCTTGCCAGCCCGCGTGGTGCGCCAGGATGCAGCCCGCTCGCGGGCAGGTTGCGAGAATCCGCCGGATTGCGCGCAGGTAGGCAGAGACACCCTCGGACGAATCCTCAGAGCCGGCGAGGCTCGCCCGCACCGTGTCGACGATCACCAGCCGGACCGCCGGCCTGCCCTCGGACGAGAGCCGCTCCTGGAGCCGCCTGAGCGCCTCAGTGACCTCGATTTCACCCGGCGAGGGAACCTCGCCCCCGTCACGCTCGACAACGGGCGACAGCGGGCGGTCAGCGTTCAGCAGGTAGACGTTCGCCAAGTCGCGGCCCGCCTGTTGGAGCGCCTCGAGCCGGAGCGCGAATGCGTCACCCTCGAAACTGAGGAAGGCGACCGAACCCGGGCCGGCGATCTTTCGCCCGTGAAAGTGCCGGCCTTCGCTCACGCCCGCCGCCAGGTCGAGCAGGGCGAAACTCTTGCCCGCGCCAGGCTCGCCAACTAGAACCGCAACCGCGCCCTCGGCTACCGTGTCGCGGACGATTTCGGCGCGGGGCGCCTCGGCGATCACCTCAGCGGCAGACCGAAAGCCGGGAGCCGGTTCCGCAGCCGCGAGGGCCTCGCGCATGCGCTCGCCGGCTCGCTTCATGCAGCGGCCCGGAGCCCGCCGGCCGCGACTTCGCCAGCGACCAGAACGGCCAGGTCTTCAACCTCGGCATCGGGTATCGGCTGGTCGCGCAGGCGGTTAACGCCCCGGGCGATCAGTAGCACCACCTCGGGATCAATGCCCACGCGCAGCAGCGGCCCGAGAACGCGCCTGAGAGCCCGTTCCGCCGCCGGATCGCGCAGAACCGTGCGGACGAACCCGGGCAGGCTCCGCCAAGCCTCAGCGTCGCGCTCAGCCGCTTCGGCGAGCAGCTCGACTTCCGTCGGCCAGTCGCCGAAACATGCGATGCAGCCGAGCCCGGCGCCGACCGCCCGCAGGTCGAGCAGCCCGTCAGGCCACCCGCACAGCGGGCAAGGTTTCGCCAGGTCGGTGCGTCGGAGTAGACTTGCAGGAGCGCTTGCGAGTTTTCCGCCGCCCCCGGTCTTCCCGCCGGGGGCGGCCCCGTTTCGGGGCCTCATGCGGCGCCCGGCTGGCGATCCGCCAGGCGCTGTGCGCACCATTCCTCGATTTCAGCTTCAGACCAGCCGACCGCCCGAGCGCCGAGCCGGGCCGGGCGCGGGAAGTCGCCACAGCTCATGAGCGCGTACAGAGACGACCGCCCCAGGCCGGTGCGGCGCTCGACTTCGGCCCGACGAAGCAAGCGAACCGTTCGCATTTCCATCGTGTATCCCCCGTTCCGCCCCGTCCGTTTGGGGCGATGCAAAGGTGCCACGACGCAAACCCGGCGTCAAAATGCGGCAGCTAATCCGCGCGGGAATTGCACGGTAACCACTGGAACTAATTAGACTTACAGGGACCGCGCTGCAATTCGGTGGGACGTGCTTATCTGTCCGCGCCTGTCATCTGGCGGAGTACTTCTTCGACGAAACGGCGCTGCCGACGCGCGCCCATGCGGTGAAACTGGTCGGCAGCCGCCCCGTCGGCGTCGGAGACCTCGACCAGGACGCGATGCACCGTCAGCGGCGAGCCGGGCCGGCGAGTCTGGCAGCCCCTCGCGGCCGCCTCGACCAGCCGCCAGACCTCGGGAAACTCTCGCCGCCGCGAGCGCCGCGACACGCGCCCGCCGTGGCGGCCTCCGATGCGCTTGCGAAACCGCCGCATCTGGCGCACGAGGCTCAGCCTGTCCAGGAAGGCCCACAGCCAGCGCCACTGGCCGGCCGCGACGGCCGCATCCTCGGGAGTAGGGGGCCGCGACTCTGCGCAGACCCACTGCCCGTCTTGAATCCAGACCTTCACGCGGTGGCACTCGTAGCAGGCTGAAAGCGCAGGACGGCGCCGCCGCCCCTCAAGAAGTCGAGCAGGTCGGCCCAGCGCCGCATCATGTCGACACGCTCCGCGAGAAATTCGGTCCGATCGTAGCTTCGCCCGAGCGCGGTCCGGGGACCGTGCGCAAGCTGCCGTTCTACGATTTCGGCGGGGACCTTCAAGTGCTCGACAATCAGCGTTCGCGCCGAGGCCCGGAAACCGTGCCACGTCATTTGAGTCTTGGAATAGCCGAGCCGCCGCAGCGCAGCGGCCAGCGTCCCTTCGGACATGGGGCGGTCAGGGGTCCGCAGGCCGGCGAACATGTAGCGGCCATCAGCGGGTCGGCGCTGAAACATTTCCTTGACGATCTCGACCGCCTGCCGCGACAGCGGGACCAGGTGGTCTCTCTTGCCCTTCATGCGAGAGGCAGGAATCAGCCAGACGCGGGCCGCTAGGTCAAACTCTCCCCACTCGGCCGCGCGAAGCTCGCCCGGGCGAACGAAAACCAGCGGCGCCAGGCGAAGGGCCGCCCGCGTCGCCGGATCGCCCCGGTAGCCTTCGATCGCGCGCAACAGCTCGCCGAACTCGGCGGGATCAGTGATCGCCGCGTGGTGAGTCACTTCGACAGGGGAGAGCATGCCTCGAAGGGCCGCAGACGGATCGTGTTGCGCCAGCCCTTGCGCTATCGCGTACCTGAAAACCTGCCCGCCCGAGCGCAGGACGCGGTGCGCGGTCTCAATCGCTCCGCGATCCTCGATTCGCGCAAGACATTCGCGCAGCTGGGGCGCCGTGATCGCGCCCACGGGCAGACTGCCCAAGTAGGGGAACAGGTCGATTTCGAGCCGCCGGAGGAAGTGCCGGCACTGCTGCGGGGTCCAGGACCGGCTTTCCGCGAACCGCTCAGCGACTGCCGCGAACGCCGCATCGGGAGTCTCTGCGCCGGGGTCTCGGCCTTGGGCGAGCGCCTTCCGGGCCTCATGGTGGCGATCGCGGGCCGCAGCCAGGGAAACTTCGGGGAACTTCCCGAGCGCAAGCTTTCGTTCGCGCCCCTGGTAGCGGTACTTGAAGCGCCAGAGCCGGCCGCCGGCTGGGGTCACCTCGAGGTAAAGGCCGGCGCCGTCGAACAGCTTGAACGCTTTCTCTCGGGGTTTAGCGCCTCGGATCGCCGCCGCAGTAAGGACCTTTTCCATTTGGGGGCCTTTTCTGTCCGCGAAAACCGAAAGGCCCCCCAAAAGGCCCCCAGAATCCCCGGAACGCCTAGGATTCTAGCAGACCTCCCCGGAACCGGAAAGCCGCTAAAGCCTGCAATTTCTTGCGTTTCGGGGAGTCTTTGGAACTACTCGGAAGGTCGGGTGGTGGAGGCGGTGGGAATCGAACCCACGTCCGGAAAACGCGTCCCGCTGGTCTCTACGTGCGTAGCCTTCGTTTCAAGTCATCGCCCCGGCGGGTTGGCAGAAGGCAGCCCCCGACGGCGCCAGTTCCGTTTTGACGATCCCGGCACGGTACGGAACCAACCGTGACGTTCGGTCCACTTTAGCGTCGCCACCTGCCCTGCCGTGGACCAGGCCGTGGCAGGCGACGTCGCGGTCAATTAAGCCGCGAGTGCGTAGTTGTCGTTGGCAGCTTGCGCTGACAGTTTTACGAGAGCAATCTCGGCACGCAACCTGCGAACCGCCTTGTTTCCCGTCGAATCCGGTGCGCCCCCAGTTGTCCAAAGAACCGCGCGGGTGTGGCCGGAGCCGTCCCGCGAGGACGAGAACGTAGCACAGGGGCGGGGAATTCCTCGCCGCGGCGGGTCAGGGCCGCGCGGCCCGAGCGTCCCCGTCGCCGTCCCCGGTCCCCAGGGCGGCGAAGAACTCCTCCGGGCCGGCGGAGCGCAGGCGGGCCACGACCAGCCACCAGGCGAGGAAGCCGAGCACGGCGGCGAGCGGCGCCAGGGCGATCAGGGCGGGGAAGAACGGCCAGCCGAGCAGCGCCACCGACGGCACTGCGGCGAGCGAGAGCACGATGACCGAGCTGCGGTGGACTTCGAGGTGGCTGTCGAGCAGGCGCCAGTCGACGCGCGAGCCGCCCCCCTCGGGCGCGATCGAGATCTGACCCGCGGCGACGCCCCGACGCAGCCCGAAGACGACCGGCAGCTCCAGTCGCCCGCCCGCCTCGTCGCCCGCCCAGTCGCCTCCCCAATGCCCGGCGAGCTCGGCGATCCGGCTGGCGGCCTCGGCGGGGGGGACGGCGAGGCGGATTCCGGCGACCTGCATGGTCAGGCCGCCGCGTCGAGCTGGTCGAAGAAGGCCTCGACCGCGGCGAGGAACGACGGGACGTCCGGCAGCTCGTTGATGCGCTGGCGCAGCTCGCGCCCGTGCGGCACGCCGTGGGTGTACCAGCCGGTGAACTTGCGCAGCTTGTGCAGCGCCCACTTCGACTCCTCGCGCTCGGCGACGCGCCGGAAGTGGGCGAGGATCAGGTCGCGCCGGGCCAGCAGCGAGGCCTCCTCCGGCTGCCGCCCGGCCAGCAGGTCGGCACTCTGGCGGAAGATCCACGGGTTCTTCGTCGCCGCGCGGCCGATCAGGACGCCGTCGCAACCGGTCTCGGCGAGCATGGCGCGGGCGTCCTCGGCGCTGCGCACGTCCCCGTTGCCGAACACCGGGATCGTCAGCGCCGCCTTCAGGCGACCGATCTCCCCCCACTGGGCGCGCGCCTCGCCGGAGAACATCTGCCGCGCAGTACGGGCGTGCAGCGCCACGCCGTCGGCCCCCTCCCCCTCGCAGATGCGGCCGAGCTCGAGGAAACCGAGCCGGGAGGCGTCGAGGCCGAGGCGGAACTTGACGGTGAGCGGGATCGCGATCGCCCGGCGCACCGTGGCGACGATTCGCCGGGCGAGGTCGAGGTCCCCCATCAGCGCGCAGCCGGCGCACCCCTTGAGCACCTTGTTGGCCGGGCAGCCCATGTTGATGTCGCACAGGTCGGCGCCGAGCGCCTCGACCTGGCTCGCCGCCTCGGCCATGGTGTCGGGATCCGAACCGTAGATCTGGATCGAAATCGGCCGCTCTTCCGCTTCGAAATGCATCATGTCGAGGGTCTTGCGCACCCCGCGCACCAGCGCCTTCGAGGCGATGAACTCCATCGTCACCAGCCCGACACCGCCGATCCGGCGGACGATCAGGCGGAAGTCGCGGTCGGTCACCCCCGCCATCGGGGCGAGGACGAGCGGCGTGGCGAGCGGCACCCCGCCCAGGAGGAGGGCGGGCGCGGGGCGGGAGGCCGGTCCGGCGACCGGCGCGACAACCGTCATGGCGGGGCGGATTCTACCGTCCGGGAGCCGGTGGTCCGTCCGGACGGGCGAGTCGGCCGACCAGCCGCGTCAGGCCGGCGGCGAGCACCGCCCAGAGCGCCCCTCCGGCGAGCAGACTGAAGGCGAGGAAGGGGCCCCCCGACAGATGCCCCCAGAGCAGGGAGAGCGGGAAGTCCATCCAGGCGAGGACGCCATCGCCGAGCCCCGGCTGCCAGCGGAAGTGGATCCAGAGGACCGCCGCGGTGTGCAGCAGGAAGGCCCAGAGCGCGGCGGCGCGCGCCGGAGTGCGGCCGGAGAGCAGGGGCACGGCGCCAGCCTATCGCGCCGCGTCGCCGCTCAGGCCCTCTCGGGCGGCGCGCCCTCCTCGGCGAAGCGGTCGTGCAAGCGCACCGGTTCGGGGGCCGGACGGCGCAGCTTCAGGTTGAGCGTTTCGACGCCGAGCGAGAAGGCCATGGCGAAGTAGACATAGCCCTTCGGGATGTGGAAGTGCAGCCCCTCGGCGACCAGCGTCACGCCGATCAGCAGGAGGAAGGAGAGGGCGAGCATCTTGAACGTCGGGTGCCGCTCGACGAACGCCGAGACCGGCCCGGCGAAGACCATCATGATCAGAACGGCGCCGACCACCGCCGCCACCATGACGCCGATCCGATTGGTCATGCCGACGGCGGTGATCACCGAGTCGAGCGAAAAGACGATGTCGAGCAGCAGGATCTGCACGATCACCGCGCCGAAGGTCGCCGCGACGCGGACGGTCTTGGTGCCCACCTCCCCCTCGAGTTTGTCGTGGATCTCGAAGGTCGCCTTGGCGAGCAGGAAGAGGCCGCCGGCGAGCAGAATCAGGTCGCGCCCGGAGACCTCGTAGCCGAACAGCGCGAACAGCGGTGTGGTCAGCCGCGCGATCCACGAGACGGTGAGCAGCAGCAGGATGCGCAGCCCCATGGCGAGGGCGAGGCCGAGCGTGCGGGCGCGGGCCTGCTGGTCGGCCGGCAGCTTGCCGGCGAGGATCGAGATGAAGATGACGTTGTCGATGCCGAGCACCACCTCGAGCAGCAGCAGGGTGGCGAAGGCGAGCAGGATCTCGGGGGAGAAGAGGGCGTCCATGGCGGCTCCGGAGACGGGTTCGGGCGCGCCATCCTATGCCGGGACGGGGAGGCGATCGGCTCCACTCGCCGGTTAGTATCCGTTCACGTTGAGCCCGCCCCGCGCCTCGTCGCCGCCCGCCGCTGCGCCGGCCAGCCGTTTCGCCGGCCTGGCGGGAGAGTTCGTCGCCGGCCGCCATCTCGACCTGCTCGCGCCGCTGCGCTTCCTCGCGCCGGGCGCCCGGCCGGTCGCTTCTCCCGCCGCGCCCGAGC
>JAIOJQ010000338.1 GCA_019911865.1 Thermoanaerobaculia bacterium | reverse complement strand
CCACCCGACCCTCCTGCCCCCCGCAGGAGTTCGAGCCCGATCCCGACCCCGGAGTGTCCACATGGCGCAGCGTGACCTCACCCGACTCTCCCGACAGCTCGACGAGATCGACGGCTGGCTCGCCGGCGGCGAAGATGCCGTCGCGCAGCAGGTGCCGGAGGTCTCCGGCTGGTCGGTGGCGCAACAGGTCGATCACCTGCTGATGGTCGTCGAGAAGAGCGTCGAGCGCCTGCTGTCGCGGCCCGAGCCGCTCTCCCGCGGGCTCACCTGGACCGGACGGATCGTGCTCGGGCTCGGCTGGTTCCCGCGCGGCAGCGCCAGGGCGCCGAAGGGCTTCGAGGGGCGGCAGATCGCCTGCAGCGAGCTCGTCGCGCGCCTCGCCGCGCTGCGCGCCCGGCTCGCCGAGCTCGCCGCCGCCAGCGACGTGCTCGAGCGGCGTGAGCCGGTCGTGCCGCACCCCTACTTCGGCGGCCTCTCCGCGGCGCGCACGCTGCGCAACGCCGTAGTGCACACCGAACACCACCTGGCGATCGTGCGCGACATCCGGCGGGCTTGAGCGGCGACGCCGCCGGGCCGTTCCGCCTTTCGCGCTGCGCCGCCGCCGGCGGCTGTGCCGCCAAACTCGGCCCGGCGGATCTCGCCGAGCTGCTCGCCGCGCTGCCCGCGGCCCCGCCCGATCCGCGTGTGCTGGTCGATTCGGCGACCGGCGACGACGCCGCCGTCTTCCGCTTCGCTGACGACGCCCTGGTGGCGACGCTCGACGTCATCCCGCCGATCGGCGACGAGCCCCGCCGCTTCGGACGCATCGCGGCGGCCAACGCCCTCTCCGACGTCTGGGCGATGGGCGGAGAACCGCTCTTCGCGCTCGCCTTCGCCGCCCTGCCCGCCGATCTGCCCCCCGGCGTCGCCGCGGCGATCCTCGCCGGCGGCCAGGAGATCGTCCTCGGCGCCGGCGCGGCGCTCGTCGGCGGGCACTCGATCCGTGATCGCGAGCTCAAGTATGGCCTCGCCGTCGTCGGCCGGGTCGCACCCGCTCGCCTGCTGACCAACGCCGGCGCCCGCCCGAGCGACCGGCTCGTGCTCACCAAGCCGCTCGGCACCGGCGTACTGGCCAACGCCTACCGGTTCGACCGGCTCGACGCGGCGGGACTCGAGCCCGCCCTCGCCGCGATGGAGCGCACCAACGCCGCGGCGGCGCGCCTTGCCCTCCTGCACGGTGCCCGCGCCGCCACCGACGTGACCGGCTTCGGCCTCGCCGGGCACGCCTGGAACCTGGCGCGCGAGTCCGCCGTCCGCCTCATTCTCGACTTCGACGCACTGCCCGTCCACCCGCGCTTCTTCGACCTGGCGCGCGCCGGCGTGACGACCGGCTGCACCAACGCCAATCGCGCTCACGTCGAGGCGCGGCTCGACCTCGGTCGCCCGTTCGCACCCGAACAGCTCGAGCTGCTGTTCGATCCCCAGACCTCCGGGGGCCTGCTGCTCTCGACCCCTGCCGACCGGGTCGCCGCCCTCGTCGCGGACCTGCTGGCCGGAGGTCAGACGGCCGCCGTGATCGGCAGCGTTGATTCCGGTCTCGCCGGCCTGACGGTGCGCTGACGCGGCGCGTCCTGCGGCGCGAGGGATGGGATCCATCCTGCCCCCTGGCGCGGCGGCCGACCGCCGAAACCGCGGTAAAGAGGACTCTGGGATCCGGATCGGCAGGCCCGGCGGCTCCGGCCGCCCACCGCCCTCGCCCGCTGTTCCGCAGGCCCCCGGGCGCCTGTCTCATTTCGTGGGGCGACGGCGCCCCTTCCGATCGCCCCGAGCAGGAGGCCGCCCGTGTCCGATTCCGCCGCGATTCTCCGTTCCGAGCGCGCTTCCCGCATTCCGCCCGTGCTGCTCGCGGCCCTGCTCGCCGCGGCCCCTGCCGTCGGCCAGTGGACCCTCGAAAGTCCCCTGCCGACCCATCTCGAGGCGCACGGCATCGCGGCGCCCACGCCCGGACACCTCTTCCTGGCCACCGACGACGACCCCTTCGACGACGGCGGCGCCCTGTTCGAGTCGCTCGACGGCGGCGCCACGTGGACCCAGCGCGACGTGCCGGAGAGCCTCGGCAGCGGCCTGTTCGGCGTCTTCTTCCTCGACGCGCAGCACGGCTGGGTGTGGGGCAACGAGAACTACCGGACGACCGACGGCGGCGCCACCTGGGAGGCGCTGCCGCCCCACGGTTCGACCTACCGGATGGCGTTCTACTCCACTGACTTCGGCGTCGCCGACGGCAACTCCGACGCCTGGATCAGCCGCGACGGCGGCCTTACCTGGGAGCCGTCACCGGAAGGGATCGCCCGCTTCAGCTTCGCCGACGCCTCGACCGGCCTCGGCGCCGCCGCCAGCGGCCTGCATCGGACCGCCGACGGCGGTGTAACCTTCGCGCCCGTCCTCGCGGGCGCCGCCGCCGCGGTGACCTTCCTGTCGCCCGGCGTCGCCGTCGCCATCGTCGACGACGAGCTGGTGCGCTCGGTCGACGGCGGGCTCACCTGGAGCGGCGTCACCGGTGCGCTCGGCCGCGACCAGCTGTTCGCCGTCTCCGAGTCCGTGGTGCTCGCCTGGGGGGTGACCGGCAGCTTCCCCGACGAGGATCGGCGGATCCTCCGCTCGGCCGATGGCGGCGCGACCTGGATCGACCTCGGTGAGGTGATCGAACCCGGCGGGTACGCCGTCTCGACTCCCGCCTTCGCCGCGCCCACCGCCTCGACGGTGGTCGCCTCGGACGGCGCGGGCGGTCTCCACCGCTCGCTCGACGCCGGGCTCACCTGGCAGCGGGTCTACACGTCGCCCGGGCCCTGGATCAGCATTTTCAGTACTGCCGAACCGGTCTTCGCCGACGCGCAGACCGGCTACTTCGGCTTCGGCGCCGGATTCGTCCTGCGCACCGCGGACGGCGGCGCGAGCTGGGAGCAGCTCTCGAGCGGCTCGGCGACGACCCTCCCCGACCTCGACCGGTTTGCCAGCGGCGACCTGATCGCCGCCGGCGAGAACGGCCAGGTGCTGACCCGGCTCGCCGGCTCCGCGCAGTGGCGGATCCGGGCGACGCTCGGCACGGCGGACCTGCGGGCCGTCCAGGTTCTCGGCGCCCAGGAGGTCCTGGCCGTCGACGCCGACGGGCTCGTCCACCGCAGCGTCGACGGCGGCGGTGCCTGGAGCGCCTTCCCCTCGGCGCCGCCAGCCGTCGCGGCCACCGATCTCCACTTCACCAGCGCGCTCGACGGCTGGGTGATCGGCTGGGGATTCAGCGGCGCGGCACTCTTCCGCACCGTCGACGGCGGCGCCAACTGGACCCCGGTTCCCGACTTCCAGGGGCCTTTCGTCGCCCTCGACTTCGCCGGCCCCGCCGGCTGGGCCGCGGCGGAGAACGGCACGCTCTGGCGGACGACCGACGGCGGCGCGAGCTGGAGCGAGCACCAGCTGCCGGGCGATGCACCGACGATCCGCGACCTCGACTTCTGGAACGCCAGCGTCGGCTATGCCGTGGGTTCCGCGGGCTACGCGGCGCGCAGCGCCGACGGCGGGGTCACCTGGCAGATGCTGCCGACTCCCGATGCCGGGCACGTGATCACCGACCTGGCGCTGATCGGCGCCGACGAGCTGTGGGCGAGCACTGCGTCCGGCGTGCTCCTCCACTCGGCGACCGGCGGCGCGAACTGGTCGGTCATGGACTCCGGCTCCGTCGGCTTCGGCTCGATCTCGGCGCTCGTCGCCACGCCGGAAGGCGACGCCTGGATCGGCGGCTGGCGCGGCCTCGTGCGCCGCTTCGCCGGTCCGCCGCCGCCGCCGGTCAACCAGCCTCCCATCGCCTCCTACGACTACCTGACCACCGGGCTCTCGGTGGCCCTCACCGACACCAGCGTCGATCCCGACGGCACCCTCGTGTCGTGGGCCTGGGACTTCGGCGACGGCGCGACTTCCGCGGAGCAGCACCCCACCCACGTCTTCGCCGCGGCGGGCACGTTCCACGTCTGGCTGACGGTGACCGACGACGATGGCGCCACCGACGCGACGCTGCGCTTCCTCGTCGTCCAGCCCGGCCCGGGCGGCACTTTCGGCGACTTCACCGAGGTGACGCCGCTCGATCCGCTCTGGGTGACGCCGCAGGACGAGGACTTCTGGGTCGCGGCGACCGCCTCGGCGGACTACGACGCCGACGGCGACCTCGAGATCGTCGTCTTCGGCTATTACGTGGTTTACAACCAGAGCGTCGAGGAGCGGCTGGTGCTGCTGCGCAGCGAGGGGCCGGGGACCGGCACCGCCTGGGAGTTCTCCTACGTCGAGCTCCCGGTCGGGACGCTCACTGCCGGCGCTTCCGACCTCGCGTGGGGCGACTACGACGGCGACGGCGACCAGGATCTGGTCGTCGGCAGCGACGGCGAGACGGCGCTCTACCGCAACGACGCCGGCAGCCTCGTCGCCACCGCGACCGCGCTGCCGGGTTACTGGGAGGTCAACGATCAGGCCGACTTCGACCTGCGATCGATCAGCTGGGCCGACTTCGACAACGACGGCGACCTCGACCTGCTCGTGCCCTCGGTCTGGGACGACGTGACCTTCACCAGCCGCACCGCCCTGATGCGCAACGACGGCAGCGACGGCTCGGGCGGCTGGGTCTTCACCGAGCTGGTCACCGACTTCGGGCCGTCCGACCACGTGCAGAGCAGCTGGGCCGACTTCGACGGCGACTTCGACCTCGACCTGCTGCTGGTCCACCTCGCGCCGCTGACCGACGAGGGTTTCATCCGCCGCTTCCGCAACGACGGCGACGGCGTCTTCGTCGGCGAGGAGATCCTCGGCACGCTCACCGTCGAGCACGGCGAAGCGCAGTGGGGCGACGCCGACGACGACGGCGATCTCGACATCCTGGTCGCCGGCAACATCCGCGAGCCCGACGGCACCTACGACACGGTGCTGCGCCTCTACCGCAACGACGCCGGGACGTACGTGCCGGTCGAGCTGCTCGACTGCCTCGGCTGCGAGGGCTGGGTCGACCTCTCCGCGGCGACCTGGGCGGACTACGACTCCGACGGCGACATCGACATCCTGCTCGCCGGCACCTGGAACTCCGGGTCGCAGATCGAGGGGCGCGCCAAGATCTACGACAACGAAGGCGGCGTCTTCGTCGATTCCGGCAACCAGCTGCCGGCGCCGCGCGCCATGGGATTCAGCGGCGGCTCGTTCACCTGGCTCGACATCGACGGCGAGGGGGACCTCGACTACTTCATCGCCGGTGCGTACTTCGTACCCGGCGGCAACGGCCTGATCGAGACCCAGATGCACCTCTACCTCAACGACGCCCCGGGCGCCAACGCGGCACCGACGGCGCCGTCCGCGCTCGTCGCCCAAGCGCAGCCGGACGGCAGCGTCGTCCTCGCCTGGGATCCGGCGCTGGACGACCTTACGCCGGCCCAGGCCCTCACCTACGAGCTCCGGCTCTATCGCGACGGCGTGCCGGTGTCGAGCGCGCGGCGCAACCCCGAGCCCGGAAACCTGAGCGCCGTCGAGGAGTGGACGCTGCGGTCGTTGCCCGACGGGAACTACCGCTGGACGCTCGAAGCGGTCGACAGCGCCTTGAACAGCGGCCCCGCCGCGCTGGCGAACTTCGTCGTCGGCGAGCCGCCCACCCCGCTGTTCGCCGACGGCTTCGAGTCGGGCGACGTGCTCGCCTGGAGCACGGCGAGTCCCTGACCGACCGGCCGCGCCACGCCGCCGGGATCTCGGACCCGGCCCGCCGTTCCGCTAGAATCGTCCGACTTGGCGAAAGGAACCGGCGGCACATGAAGCGGGTCGTGACGGCGATTCTCGGCGGCGGACAGGGGTCGCGCCTCTTCCCTCTCACCCAGCACCGTTCCAAGCCGGCGGTGCCGGTCGGTGGCAAGTTCCGCCTCATCGACATTCCGATCTCGAACTCGCTGCACGCCGGCATCGAGCGGATCTTCGTCCTCACCCAGTTCAACAGCGAGAGCCTGCACCGCCATATCTCGCAAGCGTATCGCTTCGACGCCTTCCGCTCGGGCTTCGTCAACATCCTCGCCGCCGAACAGGGGCTCGACAACCGGGAGTGGTACCAGGGGACGGCCGACGCGGTGCGCCAGAATCTGACCCGGCTGATCGACGACCAGAATCCGACCGAGGTGCTCGTCCTCTCGGGCGACCAGCTCTACCTGATGGACATGAAGCGCTTCGTCCTCCACCACCGCGACAGCGAGGCGGACATCACCATCGCGGTCAAGCCGGTCAGCCGCGAAGAGGCGCGCGGCTTCGGCATCCTCCGCCTCGGCGCCGATGGGCGCGTGGCGCAGTTCTTCGAGAAGCCGCGCACCGACGAGGAGCTCGACAGCCTCGCCCTCGACGAGACGACGACGCGGGCGCTCGGCTTCCCCGTCGCCCCGGGCTCCTTCCTCGCCAGCATGGGGATCTACGTCTTCCGCCCCGGGATCCTGCGCGAGATCCTGGTCGGCAGCCCCTACACCGACTTCGGCAAGGAGGTCATCCCCGCCGCGCTCTCCGGCTCGCGGGTCTTCGCCTTCCCCTACGACGGCTACTGGACCGACATCGGCACCATCCCGAGCTTCCACGAGGCCAACCTCGACCTCACCCGGCCGCTTCCGCCACTCAACCTCTACGATCCCGACTACCCGATCTACACTCACGCCCGCTTCCTGCCGGGAACGAAGATCAACCAGTGCGCGGTGAGCAGCTCGATCCTCTGCGAGGGGTCGATCATCACCGGCGCCAGGATCACCGACTCGATCATCGGCATTCGCGCGGTGGTGCAGAAGGGGACCTCGCTCGAGCGCACGATCCTGATGGGCGCCAACCACTTCGAGAGCCTCGAGGAGTCCCGCACCAACGGCATTCCGATGGGCGTCGGCCGCGACTGCCGGATCCGCAACGCCATCCTCGACTTCAACGTCCGCATCGGCGAGGGCTGCCAGCTGCTCAACGAGAGCGGCATCCAGGACGCGCAGACCGAGAACTGGTCGATCCGCGGCGGCGTGATCGTCGTGCCGAAGGGGACCACCATCCCGCCGGGCACGGTGATCTGATGCCGTTGCGCATCGCCCACGCCGCCGCCGAGATCACCCCGTTCGCCAAGACCGGCGGCCTCGGCGACGTCGTCGCCGGCGTGGCGCGCGCGCTCGGCCGACGCGGCCACGACGTGCGGGCCTTCCTCCCCTTCTACGCCCCGGTGGCGAAGCTCGACTTACCGTTCGTCTCCGTCGACTTTCTGCGCGACATCGAAGTGCGGATGGGCGAGCGCAGCTTCACCTTCTCGATCTTCACCACCCGCCTGCCCGCCAGCTCCGTCGACGTCTACTTCGTGCACTGCCCGGCGCTCTACCATCACGACCGGATCTACTCCTCCGACTGGGACGAGTACCTGCGCTTCGGCCTGCTCTGCCGGGCGGTCTTCGAGTGCTGCCAGCGCATGGGCTGGTCCCCCGACGTGCTGCACGCCCACGACTGGCACACCGCGCTGCTGCCCGTCTACCAGCGCTCGCTCTATGCCTGGGATCGCCTCTTCGCGAACACCCGCACGGTGCTCACCCTGCACAACCTGGGCTATCCGGGCACCTTCGCCGCCGGCGTCGCCGGCGACCTCGGCCTGGCGCCCCACGGCCACCTGCTGCACCGCGACGACCTCGCCGCCGGCCGCTTCTCGTTCCTCAAGACCGGCCTGATCTGGGCCGACCTGCTCACCACGGTCAGCCGCACCTACGCGCGCGAGATCCAGACCCCCGAGCACGGCTTCGGCCTCGACGCCATGCTGCGGGCGCGCGCCGACCACCTGGTCGGCATCGTCAACGGCGTCGACTACGGCGAGTGGAGCCCGGAGAGCGACCCGTACATCCCGCAGCGCTACTCGGCGGCCGACCTGTCGGGCAAGGAGGCGACGCGCCAGGCGCTGCTCGCCAAGGTCGGCCTGGCGACGACGCCGCGCGCCCCGGTGCTCGGCCTGGTCTCCCGGCTTACCGCGCAGAAGGGGTTCGACCTGCTCTTCGACACCTTGCCCGAGTTCCTCTTCCACCGCGACGTGCGGCTGGTGGCGCTGGGCAGCGGCGAGGAGCGCTACGAGTCGCTGCTCGCCTGGCTGCAGGTCACTTTTCCGGGCAAGGTCTGGTACTACCGCGGCTACAACGAGGAGCTGGCGCACTGGATCGAGGCGGGCGCCGACATCTTCCTCATGCCGTCGCGCTACGAGCCGTGCGGCCTCAACCAGATGTACAGCCTGCGCTACGGCACGCCGCCGGTGGTCCGGCGCACGGGGGGCCTCGCCGACACGGTCGAGCCGTGGAATCCGGTCAGCCGTCAGGGGACCGGCTTCCTGTTCGACCACTTCACCCCCGAAGGACTGCGCTGGGCGATCGACACGGCGCTGCGCGTCCAGGCCGACCCGGAGGCCTGGCGGCAGCTGCAGCGCAACGGCATGGCGAAGGATTTCTCGTGGGACCGCCAGGTGCTCGAGTACGAGAAGGCCTACGGCCGCCTGAGGCGACAGCGCTGATCCGGACGGGACCGTCGCCACCTCGCCGACTGTGAAACCGTCCATCGCGCCGGCGCCGGCCACGCGATAGCCTGCGTGCTTTCAGCCGCATGTCCACGAACGACCCGGGAGAGATCGGTGATCACCCATTCGCGCAGAGTCCATTCCGCCCTGAACCTGCTGCTCGCCGTCGCCGGTGCCTTCGCCGCCCTGCCGGCCGAGGCCGCGACCGCCTGCAAGACCGCTTCGTGCGGCGGCTCGTGCACCCCGGCGCCACCGGTCGGGCTGACGACCCTGATCAGCTCGGGCGACTTCCCGAGCCTGCCGACGCCGACGTCCAATTCGCCGACCGCCTTCGTCGACCCGGACGACGGCCGCGGACGCCGACTCGTCTCGACCCAGCAGGGGGTGATCTGGGTCTGGGACGGCCCGTCGGACACCATCCTGCCGACCCCTTTCCTCGACCTGCGCGACGATGTCGGGGGCCCCGTGCTGGCCGGCGGCGAGAGGGGCCTGCTGGCCCTGACGGTCGATCCCGACTACGCCGCGACCGGCGAACTCTACGTCTTCTACACTGCCGCCGGATCGGGAACGGTCGAGGCGGGCGACATCGTGGTCGCGCGCTACCAGCGCTCGGCGGCCAATCCGGACGTCGGCAACCCGGGTTCGGCGACGGTCGTGATGGTCATCGACCACCCGGCGTCGAACCACAACGGCGGCTGGCTAGCCTTCGGCCCCGACGGCTTCCTCTACATCTCTACCGGCGACGGCGGCGGCAGTTGCGACGGCGACGCCGGTGCGAGCGGGGACGGCCAGAACCCCGCCACCCTGGCCGGCAAGATGCTGCGCGTCGACGTCCGCAACATCGACCCGGGCGCCGGTGCGCCGGACGACTGCCGGGACGGCGGCACGGTTGCCAACTACGAAGTTCCGAGCGGCAATCCGTACTTCGGCCAGGAACCCGCCTGCGACGAGGTCTGGGCGCTCGGCCTGCGCAACCCCTTCCGATTCAGTTTCGACCGCTCTACCGGCGACCTCTACATCGGCGACGTCGGCCAGAACAACTGGGAGGAGATCAACCTGCAGCGCGCCGTCACCGCAGCGCCGGTCAACTTCGGCTGGGTCTGCCGCGAGGGCTGCGCAGCCTCCTCGGCCTCGCCGTCGAGCTGCTCGACCTCGGGCTGCCCGGTGGATCCGGGCACCACCTGCGAGTTCCCGCGCAGCTCGGGCCTGTGGGACCCCATCCTCTGCCACAGCAACCCGCAGGGGTGGGCGTCGATCATGGGCGGCTACCGCTATCGCGGCGAGCTGGTGCCATCGATCGCCGGCGACTACTTCTACGGCGACGCCAGCTGCGGTCAGATCTGGAAGACGACGGTGCTCGACCCGGCTGCCCCGGCGGCGGTCGACGCGGCCTGCTGGCGCAGCGGCATGCACGGCACTTACGGCTTCGCCGAGGACCGTCACGGCGAGCTCTACGTGGTGGTCGGCGGCGCCGGCCGGATCGAGTGCATCCACAACGGCGACGGCTGCTACTGGACCAGCTGGCGGGGGCTGTTCGAGGACGACTTCGAAACCGGCGACTCCGGCCGCTGGTCGAACGCGGTTAATCTCGCGCCGTGACAGCCGGTTGACAGCCGGGACGACCCCACGATGGTACGCTGACGCCTTCCGGTGCCCGGGTTGTCCAGTTCCCAGAGGTCCGCCGCGGGGCGGGTGTCGCTGCCGGTGATTCCAACCGCTCCGGCCCCCCCCGCTCGCCGCTCCACCATGGGGCGCTGGCGCGCCGCGGTGCTGATCGCGGTCCACCTGGCGATCGCCGCCCACGTCGCCCACTGGCTCACCTCGGGGCGCACCGTCACCCCGGTCGAGCCTTCCGAGGCGATGGCCCTCGCCAAATCCGGGATCGTCAACGCCGGCGTCGTCTTCTTCGCCGCGGCGATCCTGCTCACCGCCCTGTTCGGCCGCTGGTTCTGCGGCTGGGCCTGCCACCTGGTCGCCCTGCAGGACCTCTCGCGCTGGCTGCTCGAGCGCATCGGCATCCGGCCGCGGCCGCTGCGCTCGCGCCTGCTCGCCTGGGTGCCGGCGCTCGCCTTCTTCTACATGTTCCTCTGGCCGGCGGTCTACCGCCTGGCGATCGGCGACCGGCTCGCCGTGCGCGGCACCGAATGGACGACCGAGCACTTCTGGTCGACCTTCCCCGGCTGGACGATCGGCATCCTCACCTTCGTCCTCTGCGGCTTCGCCTGCATCTGGTTCCTCGGCGCCAAGGGGTTCTGCACCTACGCTTGCCCGTACGGCGCCGCCTTCGCCGCGGCCGACCGGGTGGCGCCGCTGCGGGTGCGGGTCACCGATGCCTGCGAGGGGTGCGGCCACTGCACCTCGGTGTGCACCTCCAACGTTCGCGTGCACGAGGAGGTCGCCCTCCACCGCATGGTCGTCGACCCCGGCTGCATGAAGTGCGGCGACTGCGTCAGCGTCTGCCCGAACGACGCGCTCTACTTCGGCTTCGGCCGCCCCTCGATCGCGGCGCCGGCCG
>JAIOJQ010000337.1 GCA_019911865.1 Thermoanaerobaculia bacterium | reverse complement strand
TTGGAAGCTCGAGATAGGCCCAACGCCCAGAACGCGATGACATGGGAATGGCCACCTAACGGCTCATGAGCTGAGCGGCGCGCCACCAGCGGCGAGCCGCGAAGCGGGGCACGGCTGCTGAGCGCGTCCGCTCGAGCGAGGTGAAGCTCATGCAGGCCTCCCCTGGAGCTACCCACGGGGTAGCTTCTCGGGTGGACAAAACCTCTACCAGAGGAGGCACTGCATGCGATTGTACTCCGGGTCCCATCAGTTCAGCTGTGGCGTCGATCTGCACGCGCGCTCAATGTTTGTCTGCATCCTGGACCGAGCCGGCGAGGCCGTTCTCCACCGGAATCTCCCGTGCCGGCCGGAGGCGTTCCTCGCGGCCGTCGCGCCCTTTCGCTCCGACCTCGTGGTCGGCTGTGAGTGCCTGTTCGCCTGGTACTGGCTCGCGGATCTGTGCGAGGCCGAGCAGATTCGTTTCGTGCTCGGGCACGCCCTGGGGATGCGATCCGTGCACGGGCTGAAGACCAAGAGCGACAAGGTCGATTCCTGGAAGATCGCCCAGCTGCTGCGCGGCGGAAACTTTCCACTCGCGTACGTCTACCCCCGCAGATTCCGAGCCACCCGCGATCTGCTCCGGCGCCGGCTCCACTTCGTGCGCTTCCGCTCCGAGCTGCTCACGCACCTGCGCATGTCCGAGGCGCAGATCAACCTCGAGCCGTCGAGAAAGCGGTTCGACCACGCGCCGAATCGCGCCGGTCTTGCCCAGCGATTCCCCGAGGGCTCGAGCCGCTCCTCGATCGCCGCCGACTGCCGGCTTCTCGATTCGCTCGACGCTCTCGTCGGCGATCTCGAACGCGAGCTCGTCGCCGCCGCCAAGGCCGACGATCTCGCCGCCTTCTACCGCCTCCGCTCGGTGCCCGGTATCGGCGAGATCCTCGCCCTGACCCTCTTCTACGAGGTTCCCGACTTCGATCGGTTCGACACCGTTCAGCAATTCGCCTCCTACGCCCGGCTCGTCGCACCGCGCGCCGAGTCCGCCGGCAAGCTCGGCGGCAGTCGCGGGCGCAAGCAGGGCAACGTCCATCTGAAATGGGCGTTCTCCGAAGCCGCCGTCCTGCTGCTGCGCAACAATCCCCGCGCGCAGCGGCTCCACTCGCGCCTCGTGGCGCGCTTCGGCAAAGCCAAGGCGCTCTCCGTGCTCGCCCACAAGCTCGGGCGCGCGGTCTTCCACATGCAGAAGCGCAAGCAGCCCTTCGATGCGGAGAGGTTCTATCGAGAAGCCTGATCGATTCGGGAGGGGCGCCGGCGAGCTCATCGTCTAAGGAGAGTCGCAGCGATTCGAGCTCCAACAGGACCGCACGAGGCCAAAGCCCGGGGACGACTTTCGAGCCCGCCGAGCGGTCCAGGAGCCCCGCAGTCGGACAGCTCGCCGAATTGAAGAGACGCCGGCGCCTCCTCCCCTCATCCTCTGCTGCTCGACGACGCTGCCCCTCCTCCGAGCCCGCAACCAACGGATCCACCGAGGTCCACGAATCGAAACGACGGAACGAGGGCACGAACGAGCTTCTGGGACGCCGCGGGAAAACCCCGCGGCCACGCGCCGAACGGCGCGCGCCGAGCCTCGATAGGTGTTGGGTGCAGCGACGAGCGACGTCGCAAGACCCTGCTAAGAAGCCAAGTCAGCGACGACGAGACGCGGAACCGCTCCAACGAGCGAGACGAATCACCAGATCCGTCCAGGAAAACTACGCCGCTTGACAGCCGGAGGCCTGATAGGGGTTAGACAGCATTGCGCTAGTGCCCCGCCCTTCCCAACCGCCAGATACTGATCTCGCCCTTGAGCTCATTCACGATAAGCGTGGTGTCGATTCTTGAGAAGTAATAGGCCTTAAGGATCTCCGGATTTCCCTGGTCCACTCTCATCTCTTCATACCTACCAAACCTCTGAATCCAGTCGTTCGGCCGCCAGGGGTCGCCCATGGCTACGTGCTCCATCACCCACTTCTGGCCGTTCTCCTCGAATTGATTGGCAGCGGCTGATGCACCTGAGCCTTTGAGAGCGATGGTGGTCGAAGCACTGAGTGGCTCGGATACGCGGGATGCCCGCGAGCTTGCATCTTGGAAGCCCCACCGAGGGTAGAAGTTGATTTCGGCGTCGTAGCGGCCGCTCGGCAGGTCGGCGGTTGAAAACGTCACGGTTCCTGTCCCATTGGCGAGACGTACCCGCTCGTTCTTGCCCACCCAAACATCGTCGTCCGCTTGGCCGTGCAGCGACAGCCCAGCCATGACTTCGATCACGCCCGGGATATTGGTACCGAGAGCAAGGCGGACATTGCCATTGGGAAGGATCTCGGGATCAATTGAAACCTCGTAGCTTGAGGGAACTTCCGGCTCTTCGACTTGTGCCGGAGTGCTGGCCTGAACGGGCGGCGAGGCCGCCTCCTTGGCTGGGGCCGTCTCGGCCATCTCATCGGCGGTCGGAGCTGGGGTGCCGCAGGCAAGTAGCCAAAGGCCTTGAATTGCTACCAGGCAAATACAGTTCTTGTACATGTGGGCGCTCCCGCTGAAGAGGGCTTCGACGTCTGGCATTCTGTCTAACGGATCACGAGTTGAGCGGCGCGCGAAGTGCGTCCGCTCGAACAAGGGGTTAGACGCCGCACGAGAGCGCTCAGGCAAACTCCTTGAAGAAAGTCTCGTCAACCTCGTACGTCGTCACCGGCTTGAGGCCCAGTTCTAGCTCAACGAACATGTCGATCATCTTCTGACCATCGACGAGTTCGATGGGCGGGACGCCATCGCGTGTAGCCTCTTTCCTTGCGTCGGCGGTGAAGGCCCCGGTCGTCATTACGATTCCCTTGTCGGCACGGCCCTGCATCGCGCCTCGGAAGTCGCGTATGAATCCAGATGTGACAGCGTTCTTGAACCGCTTGCACTGAAACAGGACTTTGAAGCTGACCAGAGGATTGACCTGAAGTGTTCCGTATCCATCAATGCCACCGTCGCCGCTGCGTCCCGTAACGACTACCTGAACGAAGCCCGATTCACGAAGTAGCCGCTGGCAGACCCGCTCGAATCCGGCAGGGGAGAGTGCCAGCAGGATCTCCGACAGCCGTTCACGAAAAGACGAGGGTGCAGCTTCTTCCTTCTCCGGTGCCTGTTCATCACCAGGTGGCTCGGCTGCCTTCTTCTTCTTTCGCTCGTCCGCGAATATCTTGACCCACTTGAGAAAGATCGCTCGCGCCTCCGCTTGGCTCAGCTTGGTGGCACGGCCCTTCTCCGTGAGGCTCCAGATACCTCGTTTGGATGAATCGAGAAGGCCCTCGCGCGTCAGGTAGAAGCGCGCCCATGCAACCTGGTTCGGAAATCGCGGGGAGCCCGAATCGAGAAGCTCGTTCTGAACCTCATCAGGGAGCATCAGATCCTCGGCGATCTGCTCGACTACCTCGCTGGGGGCGCCAGAGCCACCTAGCTTGCGAAGCGCCTCAAGAAGCGGCCCGAAGTACCGAACGAACTGCGCACCCTCTGGATCAGCGGCCTTGGCCATGCGCGGATGCTTTCACGGGCGTCAAACGGATTCTGAGTTCAGCGGCGACGCAGGCGGCACGGGCTGCCGACCAGCGGACGGTCAACCCAGACCCGCCGAAGCTTGCAGCACCACTGCGGCGTCCGCTGCAATGATGAGATGGACTCCTCCTTCGACTGGAAAGGCATCTGAAGTGCCAGAGTCGTCGGAGTCATCAGCGCATGCTCCCTGAAAGGAGGAGTCCGTGGGCAAGAGTACGACGATTGCGGTGGACCTGGCA
>JAIOJQ010000336.1 GCA_019911865.1 Thermoanaerobaculia bacterium | reverse complement strand
GCTCGCTGCTCGGCTTTCTGCGCCGCCGCGGGCTGCGCCTCGGCCTGCTGACCAATTCGGGAAGCCCGTTCCGCGAGCCGTTCGAGGCCGCCGGACTCGCCGAGTGCTTCGACGCGGCGCTCTTCTCCTGCGACCTCGGCTGCAAGAAGCCGGCGCCCGAGAGCTACCGCGCCGCGCTCGCGGCGCTCGCCTGTGCGCCGGAAGAGATGCTGATGATCGGCGACTCGCCGGCCACCGATGTCGACGGACCGGCGGCGATCGGCATGCCGGCGCTGCGTCTCGGGCCCCCCGGGCGCGGCGCCTCGGTCGAGCGCTTCGAGGATCTCGCCTGGGTGGCCGACCTGGGCGCCGGGGACTTCCGCCCGCTCGCCGCGCCGGGTCGGCGGGTGCGCCTGGGCGAGCTCGACGGCACGCTCGAGCGCGTCGACCTGCTTTCCGACGACATTCAGGGGCGCTACAACCTGGTGGCGCGCGTCGTCGTCCTGTGGGACGAGGGGTGGCGCGAGGAGGCCTATCTCAAGCGCTACCGGCACCCGGAGGCGGTGGCGATCGAGGAGATCGCCCGCGCGCTGCTCGCCGAGGTCGGCATCGAGACCAACCGGGTGGCGGTCCAGGACGGGCTCGAGCCGCTTCTGCTCGCCCGCGCGGTCACCGGCGAGAAGCTCGTCGCCGGGGCGCCGCCGGACCCCGACCTCGCCTTCGAGATCGGCCGTCACGGCGCCTCGGCCTACCTGTTCGCCAACGCCGACCTGCGGCCGCGCAACGCTTTCCTGACCCGCCAGGGGGGGAGGCCGCGGCTGACCATGGTCGATTACGAGTACACGCTGTTCGATCGCGCCCTCGACCTGTCGGATCTGGCGGAGCGCTGCGACCCGGAGGCCCTGGCTCGCCGGCCCGAATCCGAATTGCTGGCGCGCGGCAGCCGCCGGGTGGTGACGCGTGCGGCGATCCAGCGCACCCGCCGCGCCTTTTTCGACCACCGGCTGGTCTCGGCGGAATCGCTCGCCGCCTTCCGCGCCGGCTGGCAGGAGGTGCATCGGGCGGCGCAGAGCGCGGCGGCACGCATCGAGGAGCTGCTGCACGAGCGGCTGACGCGCCGGCCCCCCCTGGTAATCGGCACCGAGTCCTACCGCCGTGCCTTCCTGCCGCTCGACATCGCCGACCTGCGCGAGCGGATCGCCGGCGATCCCGCCGCGGCCTGCGACCTCTGCTTCTGAGTCGCCGGCCCGCCGGAGAGGGGGCTCGATCGCGCGGCGGCACGATCGAGTCGTGCTCCGGCACGACGGTTGATGGGTCATGCAACGGCGGAACTCGGTCAAGTTATTGAAAAATAAGACCATTGGCTCGCCCGCCCAGGCTGGCACGGACGCTGCTCTATGTCCAGACGACGGCAAAACGAGCCGGCCGCCGGAAAGCGAGCCGGATCCCCGATGATCGGGGACGCGAAACGAGGAGCGAGAGCGATGAAGATGACGCGCGGTGAAATGCAGGACCTGCTGGCCCGGTTTTCGGCGAGCAACCCGATGTACCGGTCGGCCCTGCTGCGCAACCCGAAGGCGCTGGTCGAGAAGCAGTTCAACCTCACCGTTCCCGACGGCATCCGCATCCAGGCGGTCGAAGAGAGCGCCTACACCCTCTACGTCGTGGTCCCCCACGCCGTCGCTGCCGGCGCCGAGCTGGCCGACGAGGACCTCGAGAAGGTCGCCGGCGGCGCGACGGTCAAGGGGGACGCCAACTGCAGCGACAGCGACGGCGCGATGAACACCGTCGTCGAAATCAACGCCGAGTTCAGCCTGCTCTGAGCCGGACCCGTGGTCCGGAACCAAGCCGACCCAACGCCGTAATGTACGAGGAGACGAAAATGAAGATGACCCGTGGTGAGATGCAGGACCTGCTGGAGAAGTTCGCTTCGACCAACCCGCAGTACCGCGCCGCGCTGCTCGCGAACCCGAAGGCCGTGGTCGAGAAGCAGTTCAACATGACGGTTCCGGACAACGTCCAGATCAAGGCCGTCGAGGAGAACGCGAGCACGATCTACGTGGTGGTCCCCCACGCCGTCGCCGCCGGCGCCGAGCTGGCCGACGAGGACCTCGAGAAGGTCGCCGGCGGCGCGACCGTCAAGGGCGACGCCAACTGCTCCGACAGCGACGGCGCGATGAACACCGTCGTCGAGATCAACGCCGAATTCAGCCTCCTCTGAGCCGGACCCGCGGTCCGGAATTCCGCAGCAGCACCTGAACGCGACAACAACGCAGTAAAACAAGGAGAGACTCCGATGAAGATGACCCGTGGTGAGATGCAGGACCTGCTCGAGAAGTTCGCGACCTCCAACGCCGGCTACCGCTCGGCGCTGCTCAAGAACCCGAAGGCCGTGGTCGAGAAGCAGTTCAACATGACGGTTCCGGACAACGTCCAGATCAAGGCCGTCGAGGAGAACGCGAACACGATCTACGTGGTGGTCCCGCACGCCGTCGCCGCCGGCGCCGAGCTGGCCGACGAGGACCTCGAGAAGGTCGCCGGTGGCTCGACCGTCAAGGGCGACGCCAACTGCAACGACAGCGACGGCGCGATGAACACCGTCGTCGAGATCAACGCCGAGTTCAGCCTCCTGTAAATCCGTCGTACCCTGCCGGCGTCCTTTCCGCGAGCGGAGAGGGCGCCGGCGTTTTGCTTTCGTCGCTCCCGCATTCCACCGCCGCATCCGCCCGACCCCGTGACGACTCCGCTCGCCGAAACCGACCCCCTGCTCGTCGCGCTGCTCTCGGGCATCGCCGCGCGCGCCGAGTCGCTCGACGAGCGCTGCGCCCGCGCCGCCGCCGCGCCGGTCGGCGAAGCCGGCGAGCCCGACGAGGCGCAGTTGGCGGGATGGATACGCGCTTTCTCGCCCGCCGACCCGGCGGCGCTGCACCGCCGCCTCTCCTGGGAGGGATGGAGCGCGGCTGAGGCCGCGCGCGCCCTTTCACCGGCTGGCGAGCGCCCCACTGGAGCCCCGCTGCCGGACTGGTTGGAGGACGCCACCGCGCGACTCGGCCTCGGCACGGCCGACCCGGCCGGCGGACCCGAGACCGCACTCGACCTCTCCGATCTCCCGTTCGGTGCGCTGTGGGAACCCTGGGTCGCCGCGGCGCTCGGGCGACTGGCCGACGATCGGCGCGCCGCGCGGCTGCCGGCCGCGTCGCGCCGGACGCTGGCGCGCGGCCTGGGCG
>JAIOJQ010000335.1 GCA_019911865.1 Thermoanaerobaculia bacterium | reverse complement strand
GCCTCGGACCGGCCAAGGCGGCAACGCTGCTCGCGGCGGTGGAGATCGGCCGCCGGCTGGCGCGCGCCGAGCTGCCCGAGCGCCAGTCGGTCGCCCATCCGGCGGCGGCGGCGAGCTACCTGGCGCTGCGCTTCGCGGGGCGGGACCAGGAGGTTTTCGGCGCCCTCTACCTCGACACGCGCAACCGCCTGATCGGCGAGCAGGAGCTCTACCGGGGCACCCTCAATCGCGCCGCGGTCGAGCCGCGCCGGGTGCTCAAGGAGGGGTTGCTGCGCGACGCCGCCGGCATGCTGGTCTTTCACAACCATCCGAGCGGCGATCCGACGCCGTCGGCCGAGGACCTCGCATTCACCCGTCGGCTGGGCGAAGCGGGGGAGGTGGTCGGCATCCGCCTGGTCGATCACCTCATCCTCGGCGGCGTCGGCCGCTGGGTCTCGCTGGCGCAGCGGGGAGGGTGGTGATCGGCGGGGTGCTTGCGGGCGGCCCGCGAAGTGACCGATGACGCGAGGCCGGTGGCGGCCGAGCGCGCACGATGGGGCGAGCGCTGCATCTTCGCCGCCGCCGAGCTCGAGTCGCAGTAGGCAACCGGAGACGCAGCCGGGGCCGGACGCACCGGCGCGCGCTGGTAGACTCACGGATCCCGACCCCGAGCCCCGCATGCGCCCTTTCTACCTGACCACACCGATCTACTACGTCAACGACCTGCCGCACGTCGGCCACATCTACACCACCGTGGTAGCCGACACCCTGGCGCGCTACCGGCGCCTCGCCGGCGACGACGTCCGCTTCCTGACCGGCACCGACGAGCACGGCCAGAAGATCGAGCGGGCGGCGAAGAAGGAGGGGATCGCGCCGATCGAGCTGGCGGATCGGGTGGTGGCGCGCTACCACCAGCTCTGGCAGCGCCTCGGCATCTCGCACGACGACTTCGTCCGCACCACGCAGGAGCGCCACGAGCGCGCCGTGCCGGCGATCCTCGCCCGCATGAAGGAGGCCGGAGACCTCTATCTGGCGCGTCACGAAGGGTGGTACTGCACCGGCTGCGAGACCTTCTACACCGAGAAGGAGCTGGCGCAGCCGGGCAACCTCTGTCCGGATCACCGCACGCCGACCGAGTGGAAGGCCGAGGAGAACCTCTTCTTCCGCCTGTCGCGCTACGAGCAGCCGCTGCTCGAGCTGTACGAGAGAAATCCCGGCTTCGTGCGACCGGAATCGCGGCTCAACGAGGTGCGGGCCTTCGTCGCGGGTGGCCTGAAAGACCTGTCGATCAGCCGCTTCGGTCTCGACTGGGGGGTGCCGTTTCCCGGCCACCCGGGGCACTCGGTCTGGGTCTGGCTCGACGCGCTGACCAACTACATCTCGGCGCTCGGCTTCGGCGCAGCCGCGGGTGAGGACGACCTCTTCGCGCGTTTCTGGCAGAGCGAAGGCGTCCGCCTCCACCTGGTCGGCAAGGACATTCTCCGCTTCCACGCCGTCTTCTGGCCCGCCTTCCTGATGTCGGCGCAGTTGCCGCTGCCGACCACCGTCTGGGCGCACGGCTGGTGGCTGCGCGACGAGCAGAAGATGAGCAAGTCGATCGGCAACGTGGTGCGGCCGGACCACCTGATCGAGCGCTTCGGCGCCGACCCGCTGCGCTACTTCCTGCTGCGCGAGATGGTCTTCGGCCAGGACGCGAGCTTCTCCGACGAGGCGTTCGTCGATCGCTTCAACAGCGATCTCGCCAACGATCTCGGCAACACCGCCAGCCGCCTGGTGACCCTGTCGCGCAGCGCCTTCGACGGCCGCACGCCGCCGACGCCGTGCGACGACAATCCGCTGATCCCGGTCGCCGCCGCGGTGGTCGCCGAGTACCGCGAGGCGATGGAGAGCTTCGCTTTCCAGACCGCCCTGCGGGCGCTCTGGCGCCTGCTGGCCGAGGCCAACCAGTACATCGTGGCGCGCGAGCCGTGGAAGAAGATCAAGTCCGAGGGGCCGAGCGAGTCGCTCTCGCGCGTGCTCTGGAACGGGCTCGAGAGCGTTCGCATCGTCGCCACCGGCCTGCTCCCCTTCCTCCCGGAGGTGGCGCCGAAGGTCCTCGCCGCGATCGGCGCCGGGGCGCCGCCGGCGAGCCTCGATGCGCTCGCCTGGGGCGGCTTGCCGACCGGCGCCGACCTGCCGGCCCTCGAACCGCTCTTTCCCCGCATCGACAAGGAGAAGTACATGTCGGAGATCGCCAGCTCGCAGCCGGCCGTGCCGAAGCCCGAGGCCGAGGCCCCCCAGGGGCCGCCGCAGATCGACATCACCCAGTTCGGCGCCGTCGAGCTGAAGATCGGCCGGGTTCTCGCCTGCGAGGCGGTGCCGAAGTCGGAGCGCCTGCTCAAGCTCTCGGTCGACCTCGGCGAGGCGCAGCCGCGCCAGGTTCTGGCCGGCATCGCCAGGGCCTACAAGCCCGAGGAGCTCGTCGACAGCCAGGTCGTGGTGGTGGCCAACCTCAAGCCGGCCAAGCTGATGGGCCTCGAGTCCCAGGGGATGGTCCTCGCCGCGACCGACCCCGACGGACAGCCCATCCTCGTCCGGCCGCACGCGAGCGGCGCCACCCCGGGCACCCGGGTGAAGTGAGGCGCCCCTTCGCCCGCCGCTTCGCCCGCCCGCAAGGGCGAGCGAAGCGGCGGAACGAAAAACAAGACCCTGCTGTCAAAGACGAGAACCACAATAGAAGCAAAGACAAAAGCATCCATTGAAGGGGACGGTCGGCGAGGCGCTCGTGGGGGTTGCCTTGCGTCCGGGTCCGCGAAGGGACGAGGAAAAGCAAAGACGTCCATGGAAGGGGGAGGCTGGCGGGGCGCCGGTGGGAGTTGCGGAGCCTCCGGGACGGCGGGGCCGAGGTTGGAGACAAAGAAGAGGCGACGGCCGGTCCGGTGGCCCCTCAGCGCAGCGCGCGGCATCGGTTTTTCGCTTCTCCCTTCTATGGAAGCTTTTGTCTTCTGTGCGTGTCTCGGATGTGAACTGGATGCCGAAGCAAACTCTTCGTCGCGGGAGCTCGTTGCGATGCTGATCGATTCACACTGCCACTTGCAGCACTTCGAGGTCGCGGAGCGGCGGGAGGTGGTGGCGCGGGCGCGGGCGCGCGGGGTGTCGGGGTTCCTGATCCCGGCGGTCCGGCTGTCGGAGGCGGAGGAGCTGCTGGCTTTCTGCGACTCCGAGCCCGGGGTCTGGTGCGCTCTCGGCGTCCATCCGCACGACGCCGCCTCCTGGCAGGCCGGGGACGAGCAGCGCCTGCGCACGCTGCTGGCACATCCGAAGGCCGTCGCGGTGGGGGAGTGCGGGCTCGACTTCTTCTACGACCACGCGCCGCGCGACGTCCAGGAGCGGGTCTTCCGCGCCCAGATCGAGGTGGCACTGGAGCTCGGCCTGCCGGTGGTGGTGCACAACCGGGAGTCGAACGACGCCATGCTCGCGGTGCTCGAGGACCCCGCTCATCGTGGCCTCGCGGTCGACCTGCACTCTTACGCCGGCGGCCCGGAGATGGCGCGGCGTGCGGTGGCCCTCGGCTGCTGGTTCGGCGTTTCCGGGATGGTGACCTTTCCCGCGGCGGGCAACGTGCGCGAGGTGCTGCCCGACCTGCCGGCCGAGCGGCTGCTGGTCGAAACCGACACCCCCTATCTCGCTCCCGTGCCGTATCGCGGCAAGCGCAACGAGCCGGCCTTCGTCGTCGAGGTGGCCGATCGGCTGGCGCGGGAACTCGAGCTCACCGCCGCCGAGGTCGCGGCACGCACGACCGGCGCTTTCCACGCCCTCTTCCGTCGCACCGGCGGAGGTTTCGCTGGCGGTCCCGACTGAGAGAGAATGGCAGCATGAAGATGCTGCCTCGCCTCGATTCGCCGCGCAAGACCCTGCCGTTCCTCCTCTCGCTGGCCCTTTCGGGCGCCGTTCCGGCGGCGGCGGAACTTCCTTCGACGCGCGCCACGTTCCAGCAGGTCACGACCCCGCACTTCCGCGTCGTCGGCGACGTGGCGCCCCGCAAGCTGGTCGAGATCGCCAATCGCCTGGAGACCTTCCGCGCTGCGCTTGTGCTGCTCAAGCCGCAGGTGCGCGCCGATGCGTCGGTGCCGACGATCGTGCTCGCCTTTCCGGGAGATCGCGCCATCCGCCCCTACCTGTACCTCGACGGCCGGTCGGCGAAGGGCTTTTCCGGGGTCTTCGCCCCGTCGCGCTGGGGCAACTACCTGGTCTTCGACGCGCTGGCGGGCGAGGACCCGCTGCAGTCGATCTACAGCGGCTACATGCACTTCTTCCTCAACGAGAACTACCCCCGGGCCGCCCTCTGGCTGCGCCGCGGACTCGGCGAGTACTACGAGACGTTCCGCATCGGGGGACGGGGGATCGAAATCGGCCGGCCGAAGGACGGGCACGTCCGCTATCTGAGCCAGGGCTGGGTCCACCCGCTCGAGCAGCTCTTCGCGGTGACGCGCGAGAGCCGGGAGTACCAGGATCCGGACCGGCTCGGCATCTACACAGCCCACTGCTGGGCGGTGGTGCACTACCTGATGATCGGCGGCGAAGGACTGGCGCCGCGGGTGCCGGAGCTGCTCGGCCGGCTCGACCGGGGCGAGCCGCTCGCCGCGGCGCTGCCCGCCGCGCTCGGCCTGACCGTCGCGGAGCTCGAGGCGAAGTTGCGCGAGTACACCCGCAAGCCGATCTTCCAGTTCCGGGTGTTCGCTGCGGCGGATCTCGACGCGCCGGTGGCCGCGGCTCCGGTCTCGCTGTCGCGCCGCGAGGCGCTGATCGCGCTCGGCGAGTACCTCGCCCACGTCGGTGCCGCCGATGCGGCGCGCGAGCACCTCGACGCCGCGCTGGCCCTCGAGCCGGGCAACGGGGACGCGTTGGCGCTGCTCGCCTTCCTGCGTGGCGAGTCCGGGGACACGGACGGGGCGCGGGAGCTCTACGACCGCGCCCTGGCGGCAGGCGTGCAGCGCGGGGTCTCGGCGCTGCACGCGGCGCAGTTCGCCTGGGAGAGCGACCGCGTCGCCGCGGATGGCAAGGAGGGCGGCAGCACGCCGCAGGCGGCGGCGCTCGCCGCGGCCCGGCGGGCGCTCGAGCTCGACCCGGAGAGCGGGGAGGCGTGGCTGATCGTCGGTCGCATCGCTCTCGCCGAGGAGCGGGGCGCCGAGGCGCTGGTGGCGCTCACCAATGCGCAGCGCCTCCTGCCGGGGCGCTCCGACGTCGTGCACGCGCGCTTTCGCGCCGCCCTGGCGGCGGGCCAGCCGGTGGTCGCCCGGGGCATCGCGAGCGGCCCCCTGGCGAGCCTCGATCCGGCCCTGGCGGCCGAGTCGCTGCGCTACCTGAACGAGAAGGAGGCGTACGAGGTCGACAGCCGGCTCGCGGCGGAGATCGACCGGGCAGTCGCCGAG
>JAIOJQ010000028.1 GCA_019911865.1 Thermoanaerobaculia bacterium | reverse complement strand
CCCCAGCCCCGCCTCTCCCGCCGCCAACCGCGGCTGGGCGGCCCTCGCCGACGCCGCCCTGGCCGAGGCCGGTATCGACCTGGGCGGTTGAGGCAGCGGCAGCGCGGGTCAGGCCCGAGTGGCGCTGGCGGCGAGGTAGTCGGCGACGGTCGACTCGAGCAGGGCGAGGTCGGCGTCGGACAGGTCGACGAAGTGGAGGCCGCAGCCGGGCGGGAGGGCGCGCACGCGGGTCGCCCGCGGCGGGTTTTCCCAGGCGCACAGGGCGGCGCGCTCGAACAGCTCGGCCTGTCCCGGCAGGCGGAAGGAGACCAGCAGCGACTCTCCCCGGCGCGGCGGCGCCGGCACCGCCGCGTAGGTGCCGCGCGCCGAGAGGTTGCACAGGTTGCCGCGCACGATCCCCTCCTTCGTCGACAGGACGCACGAGGTGACGAACGGGATTCGCAGCTGCCCGCTCGCCGGCTGGGTGACGCCGACCAGCGGGTTCTCCTGGGCGTGCTGGGAGATCAGCGCTGCCAGGCGGCGGATGTCGGCCGGATCGACGGATGTGAAGCGCAGACCGCAGCCGATCGGCAGGTCACAGGTGCGGGCCGGCGGCTCGAGCTGGGTCCAGGTGACGGTGCCGCGCGCCACCAGCGGCAACCCGCCATCGGGCAGCGCCAGCCGGAGGTCGCACTCGGTGCCCGCCGGCGGCGGCAGCTCGAGATGCAGGAAGAGCCCGAGCAGCGAGAGGTTGCAGACCTGGGCCTGCGCCTCGTCGGCGCCGAAGCGCAGCCGGCACGCCTGCGCGAAGGGGACGCGCGTGAAGCCGCTGCGCGGCTGGCGGAAGACCACGCGGTCAGTCCTTGGAGAAGTAGTCTTCGCTCTGGTAGCGACCCGTCGCCTCCTTGACCAGCTGCTGCAGCAGGTCGTTGGTCAGCGTCGAGGCGCCGATGCGAAACAGGTCGGGTGTCAGCCAGGCGTCTCCCAGCGTCTCCTTGACCATCACCAGCAGGTGGAGCGCCTGTTTCGAGGTCCGGATGCCGCCGGCCGGCTTCATGCCGATGCGCCGCCCGGTGGCCAGATAGAAGTCGCGGATCGCCTCGAGCATGACCAGCACGACGCCCGGCGTGGCGGCCGGCTGGATCTTGCCGGTCGAGGTCTTGATGAAGTCGGCGCCGGCGGCCATCGCCAGCTCGGCGGCGCGCCGCACGTGGTCGAAGGTCAGCAGCTCGCCGGTTTCGAGGATCACCTTGAGGTGCGCCGGGCCGCAGGCCTCCCGGACGCGCGCGATCTCGTCGAAGACCGCGGCGTACTCGCCCGACAGGAAGGCGCCGCGGTCGATCACCATGTCGATCTCGTCGGCCCCCTCGGCGACCGCACGGCGCGTCTCTTCGAGCTTGAGGTCGAGCGGCACCAGGCCGGAGGGGAAGCCGGTCGCCACCGAGGCGACGCGGACCGGCGAGCCGGCCAGCGCCCGGCGCGCCACGGCGACCAGGTTGGGATAGACGCAGACCGCCGCCACCGGCCCCACCGTCGGGTCGCCGGGCAGCGGGTGGAGCGCCTTCTGGCACATCTGGAGGACCTTGCCCTCGGAGTCCTTCCCTTCGAGCGTCGTCAGGTCGATCATCGAGATCGCCAGGCGGATGCCGGTCTGCTTGGCTCCCTTCTTGATCGACCGCTTGGCGAGCGCCGCGGCGCGCTCTTCGATGCCGACGGCGTCGACGCGCGGCACGCGGGAGAGGTCGGGCAGGCGGAGCGGCAGTTCGAGGGTCGTCATCTGCGCCACAGTCTGGCACTCATCGGGCGCCCGGCGGAAGGGCCCGGCCGACCGGTTCGCCCGGCTCGAAGCCCGCACAGGTGAGCACCGGCAGGCGCGGGTAGCGGTCGAAGGCCGGGTCGGCGGCCGCCCGCCCGCAGAGCAGGAAGGCCGACCGGGCCGAGCGCCGGATCCGCGCCTGGCGGCAGCCGTCGCACAGGCCGGCCGGCAGGGGCGGCTCCGAGCTCATCGGCGGGACGGGTCGCGCAGACCGGGCAGAGTCGCCGAGGGATCGAATCCGCCGCCACCGGCAACCAGCGCCTCGACGGCGCGCGTCGGACCGAGCACGACCAGCTGGTCGCCGCGGCCGAGCACCGTCCCGGCGTCCGGGACGATCCACTCCCAGCCGTCGGCCGCCGGCCGCTTGATCTCGATCACCCGCAGGCCGAGCCGGCTCGGCAGGGCGGCCTCGGCCAGCGTCAGGCCGTCGAGGTCGGCCGGCGCCGCCACCGAGCGCAGCGCGAAGTCGGGCGGCAGCTCGACCGCGTTGCCGCCGGCCCCCGGCTGGTCGCTGGCGACGAAGGTCGACAGCACCGCCGGCCGACCGAGCACCTCCTGCGCGTAGACCGCCAGCAGGTCGCGCTTGGCGAGGACCCCGAGGAAGCGACCGCCGGCGTCGAGCACCGGCAGGCGCTCGAAGTCGCTGCGCGCCAGCGTCTCGGCGGCGCGGTGGAGGCGCTCGTCGCCGGCCAGCGTGGTGGTGACCGGCACCATCAAGTCGTGCGCGTTGACCGTGCGCAGGTGCTCCTCGACCCGCAGGGCGTGCTTGATGTCGTGCAGCGAGACGGCGCCGCGCAGCTGGCGCTCGGCGTCGACGACGAACAGCCGCTGGCGTCGCGTGGCGAGGAACTTCTCGACCACCTCGGCGTAGGAGGTGTCGGGACGCAGGGTCTCCGGATCGGGGCGCGCCAGCGCGTCGACGCGCAGGCCCGCCAGCGCCGCCTCCTCCATGCGGAAGGCCAGCTCTACGCCGCGCCGCTGCAGCGGCTCGGTGTAGACGGAATAGGGGTAGAGGCGCCGGGCGATCCAGCTCGAGGTGATGGCGGCGATCATCAGCGGCAGGACGAGTTCGTAGTTGCCGGTGAACTCGAACAGCATCAGGATCGCGGAGAGCGGCGCGTGGGAGCTGCCGGCGGCGACCGCCGCCATGCCGACCGCCGCGTAGGCGCCGTAGCTCGAGGTCACTCCCGGCGCCAGCGAATCGACTCCGGCGCCGTAAGCGCCACCGACCAGGGCGCCGAAGAAGAGCGACGGGGTGAACAGCCCCCCCGACCCGCCGCTGCCGAGAGTCAGCGCGGTGGCCAGCAGCTTGACCGCCGGCAGGAGGAGCAGCATGGCCAGCGGCAGGTTGCCCGAAAGCGCCTCGCGGATGGTCGGGAAGCCGCTGCCGATCGCCTGCGGCACCGCCAGGGCGAGCGCGCCGAGCGCCATCATGCCGAGCACCGGGCGCAGCGCGATCGGCAGCCGCAGGCGCTGGAAGAGCTTGGCTACCGCGCGCACGCCGAGGGTGAAGACCACCGCCGCGAGGGCCCCGACGATGCCGAGGCCGAGGTAGGCGAGGATCTCCCACGGGCTCTCGAGGACGTAGTCGGGCAGCGCGTAGATCGGCGTATTGTCCTCGGCGGCACGGGCGATCAGGGTGGAGATCACCGCCGCGACGACGATCGGGCCGAAGATCTCGAGCGCGAAGCTGCCGAGAATGACCTCCATGGCGAACAGGGAGCCGCCGATCGGCACGTTGTAGGCGGCGGCGAACCCGGCCGCGGCGCCGCAGCCGACGAGAATCTTGACCCGGAACGGCGGCAGGCCGGTGCGCCGGCCGATCCACGAGGAGACCGCCGCGCCGAGGCGGATCATCGGCCCCTCGCGACCGAGCGATCCCCCGGCGCCGACGGTGAAGATCGCCGCCAGCGCCGACTGCGCCGTCGCCTTGAGCGGCACCCGTCCGCCGTTGAGTGCCACCGCCTCGATCAGCGACGACATGCCGCGCCCCCCCACCGGCTCGCGCGCCCACAGCACGACCAGGGCGATCAGCAGGCCGCCGATCCCGGTGGCGCCGAGCACGCGTGCCGCGCCGGCGCGCTCGGCGGCGTTGACCAGGTCGGGCCAGTAGCCCCACAGCAGGCTGCGCACCAGGTCGATCGTGCGATGGACGAGGACGCCGAGCAGGCCGGCCACCACGCCGACCGTCGGGATCGAGACGAAGAAGATGCGGTCTTCGCGCGTCGACAGCGCGAAGCGGCGGGCGAGGAAGTAGTCGACCCGCCGCGCCGCCAGCCGCAGCGGACGCAGCGCCCGCGCCAGTCGCTCGTTCATCGCCGGCGAATGTATCAACTGCCGCCGGCCGGCGGCGCCTACTCGTAGCGCAGAGCGGTCGCCGGGTCGAGCCGCGAGGCGCGCCAGGCCGGCACGAGGCAGGCGGCCACCGTCACGCCGATGGCGAGCAGGGCGATCCCGGCGGCGTCGCCCGGCGAAAGGCGCAGCGGCACCGAGTCGAGGAAATAGACCTCGGCGATCTCCGGGCCGAAGGAGAGCACCCCGAAGCGGGTGAACGACCAGGCGACTGCCGCCGCGACGGCCAGCCCGATCGCCGTCCCCAGCGCGCCGAGCGCCCCGCCGTAGAGCAGGAAGAGGAGGCGCAGCCGGCGCGGCGACAGGCCGAGGGCGGCCAGCACGCCGAGGTCGCGCATGCGCTCGCGCACCAGCACGACGAGGGTCGAGGCGACGTTGAACGTCGCCACCAGGACGATCAGCCCGAGCAGCAGGAAGAGCGCCCGCTTCTGCAGGTCGAGGGCGGCGAAGAGCTGGCGGTTGAGCTGCTGCCAGTCGACCACCACCGCCGCGTCCCCCAGGCGGTCGCGAAACCGTTCGGCCATCGCCGGCGCCCGCTCTGGCCGGGCGAGGGCGACCTCGAAGAGGCCCGCGCCGGCGCCGGGGATCCCCTCGACCGCTTGCGGATCGACCACCGCCCAGGAGCTGTCGAACTCCGAGAAGCCGGTGGCGAAGGTCCCCGCCACCTCGAGGGAGCGGAAGGCGAAGCGCGGCGTCCCGTCGGCGAGGGCGAGCACGGCGAGGCGCAGGGTCTCGCCCGGCGCCACGCCGAGCTGCTCGGCGAGCCGCCGGCCGAGGCGCACCCGCCAGGCCCCGGCAGCCGAGCGACCGAGCGGCTTGCCGTCGCCGGCGAAGGCCCCGCCGTCGGTCGCGGCGGCGCGCAGGGTGACCTCCGCTTCGGCGCCGGCCGAGGCGAGCACCCCCTCGAGGTAGCGCACCCGGTCGACACGGGTCACGCCGTCGATCGCGGCGAGCTCGGCCGCGGGATCGAACGCCTCGACTCCCGCCGCCGGGTAGACCAGCACCGCCGCGTTGCCGCCGACCAGCTTGGCGATCAGGTCCTCGCGGTAGCCGGTCATCAGCGCCAGGGCGATGCCGAGCGCCGCGACGCCGAGCACGGTGGCGAGCAGCGCCGCGCGGGCGCTCGAGCGCAGAAGGTGACTGCGCGATTCGGTGAGCAGCCGGCGCGCCAGCGTCCAGGCGAGCGGCCCCGGCAGGACGCCGCGGCCGGGGTTCACTTCGCCGCCGGCTCGCCGCTGCGCCAGGCCGGAATCGACGCGAGGAAGCGGCGGAAGAGCGGCTCGGCGTCGTGCGGGCCGGGCGCCGCCTCGGGGTGGTACTGCACCGAGAAGGCCGGCCGGTCGGTGACCTCGATCCCCTCGACCGTTCCGTCGTTGAGGTTGATCTCGCTCACCCGGCAGCGCGCCGGCAGGCTCTCGGGGTCGAGGGCGAAGCCGTGGTTCTGACTGGTGATGGCGACCCGCCGGCTGGCGAGGTCGACCACCGGCTGGTTGCCGCCGTGATGGCCGAACTTGAGCTTGAACGTGCGCCCGCCCATCGCCAGGCCGAGCAGCTGGTGACCGAGGCAGATGCCGAAGGTCGGCACCCCCGACTCGACCAGCTCGCGCACCGTGGCGATCACCGCGGTGAGGGGCTCCGGGTCGCCGGGGCCGTTGGACAGCACCACGCCGTCGACCCCCAGCTCGGCGGCGCGCGAAGCCGGCGTGGAGGCCGGCAGCACGTGCAGCTCGGCGCCGCGGGCGGCGAGCTCGCGCAGAATGTTGGCCTTGCAGCCGAAGTCCCAGACGGCGAGGCGGACACGCCGCTCCCCCTCGGCCGGAATCACCCGCTCGGCGGCCGGGGTGACGTCGTCGACCAGCGCCCGGCCGGCCATGTCCGGGAAGTCGCGCACCTCTGCGAGCAGCCGCTCGACGTCCGAGCGCTCGCTGGTGAGCACCCCCTTGAGCGCGCCGCGTTCGCGCAGCCGGCGCACCACGGCGCGGGTGTCGATCCCGTCGAGGGCCGGGATGCCGTGGCGGGCGAGGTAGCCGGGCAGGCCCTCCTCGGAGGTGTAGTTGGACGGCTCGGCGGTGAAGCGGCGGGCGACGAACCCCTCCACCCGCGGCCGGTCGGACTCGGCCACCGCGGCGTCGACGCCGTAGTTGCCGATGTGGGGCTGGGTCATGACGACGATCTGGCCGCGGTAGGAGGGGTCGGTGAGCACCTCCTGGTAGCCGGTCATCGCGGTGTTGAAAACCACCTCGCCGAAGCGCGTCCCGGGGGCGACGGCGCGGCCGCGAAAGAGACTCCCGTCTTCGAGCAGGAGGAGCGCTTCGTCGTTGCGGGTGGGCGGCATCGGCGGGCCGGTATACTAGCAGCCCGCCACACGCGGAAGGGGGACCGATGCACAAGTCCGGACGGCTCTGGATGCTCCTGCTGGCGACGCTGATCGCCACGCCGGCATTCGCCTACACGATCTTCCTCAGGGACGGCTCGCAGATCCAGGCCAAGGAGAAGTACGTGGTACAGGGGCGGATGGCGATCATCACCCAGCTGTCCGGCACCAAGACCTCCTTCCCGCTGGCGGAGATCGACGTCGAGCGCACCGAGGAGGCGAACCAGGGGGGACTCGGCACGGCGATCCTCATTCAGGATGGCAAGGCGACCGATCTCGCGAAGGCGGCGCCGCCGCCGCCCGCCCGCCCGGAACTCGGCGACCTGATCCAGCGCGGCGATGATGCGCTGCACCGGATCGCCGTGTCCGCGCGCGATG
>JAIOJQ010000027.1 GCA_019911865.1 Thermoanaerobaculia bacterium | reverse complement strand
TCGCCGCGCTGCTCGCGGCGGCGCGCGACATCGACCGCACGACGACCCAGGCCGCGGCGCTGTCGAGCCTGCTCGCCGCCGCCACCGGCTTCGCCGAGCGGACCGGCCTGCTGCTGGCGCGCGCCGACTCGCTGCGCGGCTGGGGGAGCGCCGGCTTCGTCGGCGACCCCTTCGCCGGCAGCGACCTCGCCTGGAGCGAACCGGCCCTGGCGACACTCGGAGATTGCCGCGGCGCGGTCGAGCTCGACGCGACGGCGATCGGGGCGCTCGGCGAACGACTCGGCTTCGCCGGCGCGCCGGCCGCCGCGGTGATGATCCCGCTCGTCCTGCGCGATCGCACGGCGGCACTGCTCTACGCGGACGGCGAGCGGGTGGAGACCGCGGCGCTGCAGCTGCTCGTCGCCACGGCGGCGCGCCAGATCGAGCTGCAGGCCCTCTCGGACCGCGGCTGGACGCCATCGCTCTATGCGGCCGGCGAGGCTCCGGGCGCCGGGCTGCCGCGCTGGGACAGCGCGCCGGCAGGCGTCGCCGCGCCCGCACTGGCGACGCTCACCGCCGCGCCGGAGCCGGCCGGCGAGGTCGCCGCGGAGCCGCTCGCTCCGCCGACCGTGGTGACGCCGTCCGTCGAGCCGCCGGCCCGCTTCACTTTCGAAGACTTCGCACAGCCGGCGCCGCCGCTCGAACCGGCCCCCGAGCCGATCGTCGAGCCCGCCGTCGAGAGCTTCGTCGAGCCGCCGCCGCCGGCCGGCGAGCCGGTCTTCGAGATGGAGGCCGAGCCCGAAGTCCTCGAGCTCGCCCCCGAACCGGTCGCCGAGACGGCCGGTGCCGAGCCGTTCCCCTGGGAAGCCGCCGTGCCGGCAGAGGTCGAGGACTCGGGCTTCGAACTCGAGGCCGTCCCGGAGGAGGCACCGGTCGAGCCGGAGCCGCTGCCTTTCGAGCCTCCGGCCTTTGAACCCCCGGCCTTCGAGCCCGCCCCGGAGCCGCCGCCCGCCGACGCCACCGTGCGCATCCCGGTCTACCGCCCCGAGGCGGCGCCGGCCGAGCCGCTGCCGCCGGCCTTCGACGAGAGGACCGCGCCACTCGCCAGCGAGCTGAGCGGCACCCGGGAGGTGCCGCAATTGACGCCTCCGCCGGCCGCTCCGGTCTGGCCCGCGCCGGCCGGCGAGCCCGCTGAGGAGCCCGCCGCCATGGAGGAGGACGCGACGCTGCTGATGACCCGCCGCGTCCCGGTGCAACCGGTCGAGCCGCCGCCGGTCGTCGCGCCGCCGCCCGCCGAGCCCGAGGAGGACACCCAGGACCGCACGGCCGCCCGCGCCGGCCGGTCGACCGAAGTCGCCCCGCCGCCCGACCTGCAGGGCCCCGGACTCGCCTTCGCCGCCGCGCGGACGGCGCGCTCGAGCGGCGAAAACGCCTTGCACGAGGAGGCCAGGCGCCTCGCCCGGTTGCTGGTGTCGGAGATCAAGCTCTACAACGAGGAGAACGTCCTCGAGGGGCGGCGTAATCGCGATCTCTACGCCCGCCTGCGCGAGGACATCGACCGCTCGCGCCAGATCTACGAGGAGCGGGTCCACGAGAGCGTGCGCCAGGGGACGGACTACTTCCAGCAGGAACTGGTGCGCAGCCTCGCCGGCGGCGACGCGCGCGCGCTGGGGATGTAGGCCTGCCGATGCCGCTTCCGCGCCGCCCGAAGTTTGCGCGCTCGCGCGCGGCCGCCGCCGCGATCGGCCTCGGCCTGCTCGCTGGCGGTCCGGCGGCCAGCCGCACGACGCCGCCC
>JAIOJQ010000334.1 GCA_019911865.1 Thermoanaerobaculia bacterium | reverse complement strand
GCGGCGCGGCGGCCGCGAGGGCGGGTATAGGATTGCCGCCGGGGAACATTCACGGTGCTGCGCGTCCGCTGGTCGCATCAGGGTCGGGAAGAGGTTCGCAGCCTCAGCCGCGACGAGATCCGCATCGGCCGCGGGACCGAGAACGACATCGTGCTGCCGGACTTCTCGGTGTCGCGCCGTCACGCCGTCCTGTCACGCGAGCCCGAGGGCTGGGCGGTGACCGATCAGGGGAGCACCAACGGGGTGCTGGTCAACCTGGTCACGGTCAAGCGCGCCCTGGTGCGGGCGGGCGACCGGATCAAGATCGGCAACTTCGAGCTGGCGGTCGAGGAAGCGCCGGAGGAACGGCGCAGCACCGCCGAGGCGCCGACCGTTCACGTCGCCGGCATCGCCACGGCGGCCGCCGCCCCGCCGCCGTCGATCGGCACCCAGACGATCGTCCGCTCGCTCGCCGAATTCTCCGAGCAGTACGGACTGGACCCCGCGGGCAAGGCGAGCGGCGCCGCCCGCCTCGACAAGCGCAAGGCGCTCGAGGCGGCTTACTCGACCAAGATCTTCGGTTTCATGACCCGGCTGGCGCAGCTGCTCATCCGTTCCGAGTCGGTCGACGAGGTTCTGGCGCGCGTCTTCGAGCTCGCCTTCGAGGCGCTGCCGGTCGATCGCGGCTTCATCCTGCTGCGCAACGAGCGCACCGGCGAGAACGTCTGCGAGATCTCGCGGGTCAAGGACCGCATCGAATATCGCCCCCAGGGGGACGTGCCGGTCTCGCGCACCATGGTCGAGCAGGTGATCCGCGACCGGGTGGCGCTGCTCACCTACGACGCGCAGTCGGACCAGCGCCTCGCCGGTGGCGAATCGATCCGCATTCACCAGATCCGCGCCGCGATGTGCGCGCCGCTCTGGTCGGGCGAGAAGATCATCGGCGTCCTGCAGCTCGACACGCCGTTCCATGCCGGCACCTTCACCGAGCAGGACCTGGACCTGCTCGCGGCGCTGGCCAACTTCGCCGCCGTGGCGGTGGAGCGGCTGCGCAACGCCGAGGCCGCCGAGCGCGAGCGCCAGGTGCGCGCCCGGCTCGAGCGTTACCACTCGCCGTCGGTGCTCGAGTCGATCGTCGCCGCCGACCCGGAGGCCGCCGAGACGGTGGTCGGCAGGGTCAAGCTGGTCGACGCGACGGTGCTGTTCGCCGATCTCGCCGGCTTCACCGCGCTGTCGGAGAAGCTCGAGCCGGCGGAGGTCGCCGAGATGCTGGAGGGGTTCTTCACCCCGGCCGTCGAGGCGATCTTCCGCGAGGGAGGCACGCTCGACAAGTTCATCGGCGACTGCGTGATGGCCTTCTTCGGCGCGCCGGTGGCGCAGGCCGACCACGCGCCGCGAGCGGTGCGCGCGGCGCTCGCCATCCTCGACGCCCAGGAGACCTGGAATGCCGAGCGGGCGGCGCGCGGGCAACCGACGCTCGACGTGCGCATCGCGATCAACAGCGGCCCGGTGGTCGTCGGCGACGTCGGCTCGCGCAAGCGCGTCGACTACACGGTGCTCGGCAACACGGTGAACGTGGCGGCGCGGCTCGAGGCCTACGTCGGCGAGGCGGGACAGGTGACGATCGGCGGTGAGACCCACCGGCAACTCGGCGGCGCCCTGCCCACCGAGCCGCTCGGCGAGTTCCAGCTCAAGGGGCTCGAACAGCGCGTCACCGCTCACCGCGTCCTGCGCCGGTGAGCGGCGACGCGGCGAACCCGACGCTGCTGCTGGTCACCGGCAACCCGGGCAAGCTCGCCGAGGCGCGCCGCCTCGCCGGCCGGCCGCTCGAAGCGGTCGACCTCGACCTGCCGGAGATCCAGTCGCTCGACCTCGAGGAGACGCTGCGCGCCAAGGCGGCGACCGCCTTCGCGGCGGTCGGCCGGCCGCTCGTCGTCGAGGAGACGGGGCTCGAGCTGGCGGCGATGAACGGCTTCCCCGGCCCGCTGGTGCGCTGGATGCTCGAGGCGATCGGGGCGGAAGGGATCGCCCGCGCGGCGCGCGCCCTCGGCGACGGGCGGGCGCGCGCCGTCTGCCTGCTCGGCTGGACCGACGGCGAGCAGGTCGTCGTCGGCCGCGGCGAGACCGCGGGCGAGCTCGTCCTGCCGGCGCGCGGCGAACGCGGCTTCGGCTGGGACCCGGTCTTCCGCCCGGACGGCGAGACCCGCACCTACGGCGAGCTCGCCGACCGGGAGAAAGACGCCCTCTCCCACCGCGGCCGCGCCTGGCGCGACCTGCTGTCCCGGCTCGAATTCGTCCCCCTGCTCCCCGGAGAGCGGCCAGAAAAGGGGACAGGCAACAATTAGGGAGAAAAGGGGACAGGCGACAATTGGCGAGTTTCGTCGCCTGTCCCCGAAACTCGACCTCGAAACCCGGGAGCGTGACGTATCCATGATCGTCCATTCGACTCAGCAGCCCAGCGAGCTGATCTCGACGATCTTCTGGCGGGATTTTCTCGCCGGAGTCTCTCCGACCCTCGATGATCGCGACGAGATGTACCGGCTCTTCTTCTTCGAGCACGGCCTCAGCCGGGACCGCGCTGCCTTGATGTACCTGCTTTCAGGTCGGGAGATCTGGCGCACCGTCAGAGATGTCGCGCTCTGGCGATTCGGTTCGCTCGACGAGGTCGGAGACCTGCTCGACTTCGGGGCCGGGTTCGGGCGCGTGACGCGCTTCCTGGCGGGGGAGCTGGGGCGCAAGCGGGTGACGGCGGCCGAGATTCAGCCAGCGGCCTGCGCGGCTCTGCGCGAACATCTCGGCGTAGAGGTGATCGCCACGACGCACGAGGCGGCCTCCTTCGCTCCCGGCCGCGACTTCGACGTCATCGTGGCGTCTTCACTGTTTACCCACTTGCCGCGGCACCGCTTCGAGGGCTGGCTCGCAAACCTCGCGTCCGCGGTCTCCGAGCGCGGCATCCTCCTGGTGAGCACGCACGACCTCGCCGGGGGGGGGGGTACGCCGGCGTTCCGCTTCGAACCCACGAGCGAGTCCGAGCGGCTCGGGGGGGCCGAGTACGGATCGACCTGGATCACGGAGGCGGAGTTCCGGTCCATCGCTGCCGCGACCTGCCCGGGTCGCGACGTGGTCCGGATTCCGCGCGGTTTCGCACGGTCGCAGGACCTCTATGTCATCGGGCGGAATCTGCCGGCCGACGGGCAGGGCCTGGCGGCGGCCGATACCGTGGACCTGTCGTTGGAGACCTTTGGCATCGATGCCGCCGGAATCCTGCGTGCACGCGGCTGGCTGGCGGATCGCGTCGCGGGACGCCGGCCCGAGGCGGTCGTGCTGCGCGTGGGCGGGCGGGCCCCCCTCGTCGGGCGCAGCGGCGCGCTGGTCCCCCGGCCCGATGCCGACCGCATCCTCGGCGAACACGACCTGGCGCGGGGGTTCGAAGTCGCGATCGGGCTCGGCAGCGACTCTCGCTACGAGGACGAGGTGGCTCTCGCGGGCGAATTCGCCGATGGCCGTGAAGTCGTGCTGCAGCGGGGAAGCCTCTCGGAGCTCTCGCTCCTGGCGCTCGCCTACCGCTTCTCCGACCTGAAGGAACGCCTCGAGAAGGCCGAGACGAAGATCGAGTGGATGGCCTCCAGCCGTTTCTGGAAGTTGCGCAACGCCTGGTGGCGCCTGCGCGGCGGCGGATAGACCCCGCCCCCTGATCTCACCCCGAGACTCGAGTTTTGTCGCCTGTCCCCGAAACTCGAGAAAAGGGGACAGGCGACTTTTGGCGAGTTTTCTTGCCTGTCCCCGAAACTCGGGATTTGGTGCCTGTCCCCGAAACTCGGGGTGGGGTGGGTCAGGGGGTCTTGCGGCCGAGGGCGCGGATGAGCTGCTCGCTGCGCGCGTTGAGGTCGGCGAGGGTGCCGTCGTTGTCGATCAGCAGGTGGGCGGCGAGGCGGCGCTCGTGACCGTCCCCCTGGGCGGCGAGGCGGGCGCGGGCGTCGGGTTCGGAGAGGCCGCGGGCGATGGCGCGCACCAGCCGCTGTTCGAGCGGCGCCTCGACGGTGACCACGAGGTCGAAGTCGGGGGCGAATCCCGCCTCGACGAGGCGGGTCGCTTCGAGGACGGCGACGCCGCCTTCCTGACGCTCCGCGAGCTCGGCGAAGCGCTGGCGCACCAGCGGATGGACCGCCGCCTCGAGGCGGGCGAGCTGGGCGCGGTCGGCGAAGACGAAGCGGGCGACGGCGGCCTTGTCGACCGCGCCGTCGGGTCTCAGTGCCGCGGGACCGAACAGCTCGGCTACGGCGCGCGCGCCCGGCTCGCCGGGGCGGTAGAGGTCGGCTACCAGGTGGTCGGCGTCGACGACCCGGAAGCCGGCCTCGGCGAGGCGTCGGGCGACGGTGCTCTTGCCGCTCGCCAGGCCCCCCGTCAGGCCGACGCGCAGGTCCGCCGGCATCGGCTTCTCAGCCTCCCGCGGCGGCCTGGAGCCCGAGTCGCCGGCGCGCCGCGGTGACCGTGTTGGCCAGCAGCATGGCGACGGTCAGCGGACCGACACCGCCAGGCACCGGGGTGATCGCCGCGGCGAGCGGCGCCGCCGCCGGGTAGTCGACGTCGCCGACCAGCACCGAACCGTTGCGCTCGAAGGCGGCCATGCGCTTCTCGTCGCCGCCGGTCAGCCGCTCGGCCAGAGAGCGATCGCTCACCCGGTTCATGCCGACGTCGATCACCACGGCGCCCGGCGCGACGTAGCTGGCGTCGACCAGGCCGGCGCGGCCCACCGCCGCGATCAGGATTTCGGCCTCGCGGCAGAGCCCCGGCAGGTCGCGCGTCTTCGAGTGCGCCACCGTCACCGTGGCGCTCTCGCGCACCAGCAGGCCGGCCATCGGCTTGCCGACGATGGTCGAGCGGCCGATCACCACCGCGCGCCGGCCGCGGAGCGGGATGTCGTAGCGGCGGAGCATCTCGATGATCCCCGCCGGGGTGCAGGGGACGAAGCCCGGCTCGTCGATCCACAGCCGACCGACGTTGACCGGATGGAAGCCGTCGACGTCCTTGGCCGGGTCGATCCGCTCGAGCAGTTCGCGGGTCGGCAGGTGAGCGGGCAGCGGCAGCTGGACGAGGATGCCGTCGACCGCCGGGTCGGCGTTGAGCCGGTCGATGAGGGCGAACAGCTCGGCCGCCGGCGTGTCGGCCGGCAGGAGGTGGCCGAAGCTGGCGAGCCCCGCGGCCTCGCAGGCGCGCCGCTTCGAGCCGACGTAGACCTGCGAGGCCGGGTCGTCGCCGACCAGCACCACGGCGAGCCCGGGCGCGCGTCCGGCCTGGTTGCGGATGGTGGCGGCCGCCTCGGCTGCCTCGCTGCGAATCGTGGCGCCGGTGGCGACGCCGTCGAGTATCGTGGTCAAGGGTTCCTCCGTGCCCCGGCGGGGCGCTGGTCAGGTCTTTCTCGCCCGGTAGAGGGCGAGAACGCCGCCCGAGAGCGTGCGCCAGCGCCCGGCCTCGAAGCCAGCCGCCGCCAGGCGGGCGACGAACCCCTCCCGCTGGGGGAAGCCGAGGACCGATTCGGGCAGATAGGTGTAGGCCGACGGATCGCCCGACAGCCACCCGCCGAGGCGCGGCAACAGGCGACGGAAATAGAAGAGATACAAGGACTTGAGTGGTGCCAGCGCGGGCACCGTGAACTCCAGGACGCCGAGCTCGCCGCCCGGCCGCAGTACCCGGGCGAGTTCGCCGAGGGCGCGGTCGAGGTCGGCGACGTTGCGCAGGCCGAAGGAGACCGTGGCGCCGTCGAACTGGCCGTCCGGGAACGGCAGCGCCAGGGCGTCCGCCTGCAACGGCACCGGTGGCGTTGCCGCCGCGCGGCCGAACTTGGGGCGCGCCAGGGCGAGCATCGGCAGGCAGAAGTCGGCCGCCGTCACCCGGTAGCCCCGTCGGTGAAGGGCGATCGCCTGGTCGCCGGTGCCGGCGCACAGGTCGAGGACGCGCGCCCCCGCCGGCAGGGCGAGGTCGCGCGCCAGCCGGCGCCGCCAGAGGCGGTCGAGGTGACCCGAGAGGAGATGGTTGAGCAGGTCGTAGCGGCCCGCCACGCGGCCGAACATCGCCCGGATGCGGGCCCCCTCCTTGTCGCGGCCGGTCGGGTCGGCGCGCTGGAGCGGCGCGGGGGCCGGGGGGGCGGCGAGCGGAACCATCGGCGAGGGAGTGTATCCCGGCCCCCGCGGGCGGCCCTCGGGGGTTGACAGGAACCCCCGTGATCTCTAGGATTTCACCTCCTCTGCGCTGCAGTGCCGGGTCTTCCCTGCCCACGCCGCCGAGACAAGCCAGACCGTAGACAATCGACGGGAGTCGTAGATGAAGAGTACGTTGAGCCCCAAGTTGGGGGAGATCGAGCATCGCTGGTGGGTCGTCGACGCGGCCGAGATTCCGGTCGGCCGGCTGTCGACCGCGGTGGCGCGCCTGATCCTCGGCAAGGGCAAGCCGAAGTGGGCACCGCATGTCGATTGCGGTGACTTCGTCATCGTCGTCAACGCGGAGCAGGTGGCGCTGACCGGCGCCAAGGAGCGCGAGAAGACCTACTACCGGCACACCACGCAGAAGCCGGGGTCGCTCAAGTCGCCGCGCGCTTTCGAGGTACGCGAGAAGCACCCGGGCCGCCTGGTCGAGTCGGCCGTCTTCGGCATGCTGCCGAAGTCCAAGCTCGGCCGCAAGCTGCGCAAGAAGCTCAAGGTCTACGCCGGTCCCGAACACCCGCACCACGCCCAGAAGCCGATGCCGCTCGCCGTGGCCGGCGCGAAGTCCTGAAGGAGCGACGAGTGAGCGACGCCACGAATTCCCAGTTCTACGGCACGGGCCGGCGCAAGACCGCCACCGCCCGCGTTTTCCTGCGGCCCGGCGCCGGCACCGTCCAGGTCAACGGCCGCGACCTCGATCACTACTTTCCCAGCGACGTGCTGCGCATGGTCGTGCGCCAGCCGCTGGTGCTGACCGAGACGGGCGAGAAGTTCGACATCTACGCCACCGTCGAGGGCGGCGGCTACGCCGGCCAGGCCGGCGCGGTCCGCCACGGCATCAGCCGCGCGTTGCTCGAGTTCGACGCCGCCCTGCGGGACCGGTTGAAGACGGCCGGCCTGCTCACCCGCGACCCGCGCAAGAAGGAACGCAAGAAGTACGGCCGGGCCGGCGCGCGCAAGCGCTTCCAGTTCAGCAAGCGCTGAGCGCAGAAGAGATCAAGGAGAGCTTCGTGGTCGATATCACCATGCAGGAGCTGCTCGAGGCGGGAGTCCACTTCGGGCATCAGACGCGGCGCTGGAATCCGAAGATGAAGCCGTACATCTTCGGGCGCCGCAACGGCATCTACATCATCGATCTCGCCAAGACTCTGCGGGCCTTCCGCGAGGCGGCGAGTTTCGTCGAGGGCCTCGGTCGCGAGGGCCGGCGGCTGCTGTTCGTCGGCACCAAGCGCCAGGCGCAGGACGTCGTCTCCGAGGAGGCGAAGCGCTGCGGACAGTTCTGGATGAGCCACCGCTGGCTGGGAGGCTCGCTGACCAACTTCGTGACCATCCGCCAGTCGATCGAGAAGATGCTCGACATCGAAGTGCGGCTGGCGGACGACAAGGGCGTCCACACGAAGAAGGAGCGCCTGCGCATGGAGCGCGAGCTCGAGCGAATGACCCGCAACCTCCAGGGCGTGCGCGACCTCGAGGCGCTGCCGGACGCGCTGTTCGTCGTCGACCCGAAGAAGGAGTCGATTGCCGTGGCCGAGGCCAACAAGCTCGGCATTCCGGTGATCGGGATCGTCGACACGAACTGCGATCCGGAGCTGATCGACTACGTCATTCCGGGCAACGACGACGCCATCCGCACCATCCGCCTGTTCACCGCCCGCATCGCCGACGCCTACCTGGCCGGCTCGCAGCGGCTGCAGCAGGACCTGATGGTCGAGGCCAAGGACGCGCCCGCCGCGATTGCGACGGACGCCGGCACGGAGGCCGCGGCCCCCGGAGCCTGATCGAAAGCTCTTCCGCCCGGGGCGCGCGAGGCGCCCGCGAAAAGGGTCAGTCGATCGTCGCACCGGAGATCGCTGACCCTTTCGTGTGCCGGGGGGAATCGAAGCGACAACGCACGAGGGAAACACCGCAGGGCAGCAACGGAAGGAGAGGAACGATGCAGGTTACGGCCCAGATGGTCAAGGAACTCCGCGAGCGCACCGGCGCTGGCATGATGGACTGCAAGACGGCGCTCGCCGAGACGAACGGGGACATGGAGCAGGCGGTCGACCTGCTGCGCAAGAAGGGCCTCGCCGCGGCCGCCAAGAAGGCCGGGCGCGTCGCCGCCGAGGGCGCCGTCGCTTCGTACATCCACGCCGGCGGCAAGATCGGCGTGCTGGTCGAGGTCAACTGCGAGACCGACTTCGTCGCCAAGACGGAGGAGTTCCAGCAGCTGGTGCGCGACATCGCCATGCACGTGGCGGCCGCCGAGCCGCGCTACGTGCGCCGCGAGGAGGTCACTCCCGAAATCCTCGAGCACGAGCGGGTGATCTTCCGCGAGCAGGCCGCCGCTTCCGGCAAGCCCGCCAACGTCGTCGAGAAGATCGTCGAGGGCAAGCTGGAGAAGTTCTACGGCGAGGCCTGCCTGCTCGAGCAGGCGTTCGTCAAGAATCCCGACCAGACGGTGGGCCAGATGGTCACCGAGGCGGTAGCGAAGATCGGCGAGAACATCCAGGTTCGCCGCTTCACCCGCTTCAAGCTCGGCGAGGGAATCGAGAAGAAGCAGACCGACTTCGCCGCCGAAGTTCTGGCCACCGCCGGCCAGGCCGGCTGAGCGCCGGAATCCGGCGCGGCATGATCGGCAAACCGGTCTGGGGGAGGGTCCTCCTCAAGCTGTCGGGCGAGGCCCTGATGGGCCAGCACAGTTTCGGCATCGACGGCGACGTCGTCGGCCAGATCGCCAGCGAAATCGCCGAGGTCCACGGCCTCGGCGTCCAGCTGGCGATCGTGGTCGGCGGCGGCAACATCATCCGCGGCGTCGCCGCCTCCGACCGCGGCATCGATCGGGTCACCGGCGACAACATGGGAATGCTGGCGACGGTGATCAACGCGCTGGCCCTGCAGGACGCCCTCGAGAAGAAGCACGTGCCGACCCGCGTCCAGACGGCGATCGAGATCCGCGCCGTCGCCGAGCCGGTGATCCGCCGCCGCGCCATCCGCCACCTCGAGAAGGGCCGGGTGGTGATCTTCGCGGCCGGCACCGGCAACCCGTTCTTCACTACCGACTCGGCGGCGGCGCTGCGCGCCAACGAGATCCACGCCGAGGTCCTGATCAAGGCGACGCGGGTGGACGGCGTCTACACCGCCGATCCGCGTCTCGTGCCGGAGGCCAGGCTGCTGCGCGAGGTCACCTACCAGCAGGTGCTCGAGCGCGACCTGCGCTTCATGGACGCGGCGGCGATCAGTCTCTGCCGGGAGAACGGCCTGCCGATCGCGGTGTTCAATCTCACCCGCAACGGCAACATCCGCCGCGTCGTCTGCGGCGAGGCGGTCGGTTCGATCGTGCGTCGCGAACTCTCCGGCGGTTGACAGGCGGCGAGGCGGCGAAACAGGATCGCGGCGAGGGAGGAATCCATGAAGGAAGTCCTGGCGGAATCCGAAGAGAAGATGAAGGGCGTCGTGGAGCACTTTCACGACGAGCTCAAGCGCCTGCGCACCGGTCGCGCCTCGGTGCAGATGTTCGACGGCGTGATGGTCGACTACTACGGCTCGATGGTGCCGCTCAAGAGCGTCGCGACGCTGACCGTCGCCGACGCGACGATGATCGTCGCCCAGCCGTTCGACAGCTCGCAGATTTCGCACATCGAGCGGGCGCTGCTCAAGTCGGACCTCGGCGTCAATCCGTCGAATGACGGCAAGGTGGTCCGCATTCCGGTGCCGCAGCTGACCGAGGATCGCCGCAAGGAGCTGGTGCGCAAGGCGCACGACATCGCCGAGCACGCCCGCACCGGCATCCGGCAGGCCCGGCGCGAGGCGAACGACCACTTCAAGAAGGCGGGTAAGGACGGCGAAATCGGGGCCGACGACGAGCACCGCGCCCACGACGACGTGCAGAAGCTCCACGACCGCTTCATCGACGAGATCGGCAAGGCGCTCGAGCACAAGGAGAAGGACATCCTGACGGTCTGACGGCCGCCGCGGATCCCCTGCGCCATGTCCTCCACCGACCGGCCCGACGCCAGAATCGACGTCGCGGCCGGTCTTCGCTTTCATGCCGTGGTGCCGGCGGCCGGACGCGGCGAGCGGTTCGGCGCCGCCAAGCAGTTCGTCCCCGTCGCCGGCCGCCCGCTGCTCGCCTGGACGGTGCGCCGCCTGCGCGAAGCGGGAGCGGCGAGCATCACCCTGGTGCTGCCGGCCGATGATCTCGGCGACGCGGCGACGCCGGCCGCCTCGGCCACGATGCCGAGCAGCCGGAGTCCGGAGGCGTCCTTCCACTGCGGATCGCCGGGCGGAAAGAGCCTGCCGATGTCGCCCAGCCCGGCCGCACCGAGGATGGCGTCGCACAGCGCGTGCAGCAGCACGTCG
>JAIOJQ010000333.1 GCA_019911865.1 Thermoanaerobaculia bacterium | reverse complement strand
GCCAGCCAGCCCGCGACCTCGTCGGCGACCAGCAGGTGGAGCGAGCCGGGCCCCGCCGGAGGGTCGCAGGGCAGGCCGAGGTCGGCCACCCCCACCTCGCCCGCCTGCGGGCTGGCGGGCGGCAGCACCAGCGCCGGCTTGAGCGCCCCCAGCGCCACGGTGCGATCGGCCCGCACCGCCGGGCCGATCGGCTGGCTCAGGTCGCCGTCGAGGCCGCTCGGCAGGTCGACCGCCAGCACCGGCCGCCCGGCGGCGGCGATCGCCGCTACCAGGGCCGCCCACTGCCCGGCGAGCGGCCGCGTCAGGCCGGCGCCGAAGAGAGCGTCGACGATCAGGTCGCACGCCGCCAGGGAGTCCGCGAGATCCCCCGCCGTGCCCGCGTCGGCCGAGCCGACCGGAATGCCGAGCTGGGCCAGAACGGCGAGCTGGTGCCGCGCCTCGAGCGATGGCTCGCGCCCGCCGGTCGCCGACCAGACGTCGACCTGGTAGCCGCGGGTGACCAGCTGGCGCGCCAGCGCGAATCCGTCGCCGCCGTTGTTGCCGGGGCCGCCGACGACCGCCACGCGGCGCGCCTCCGGCCAGCCTTCACCGATCGCCTCGGCCACCGCCAGCGCGGCGTTCTCCATCAGCACGAGCGCCGGCAGGCCGATCTGCTCGATCGCCCGGCGGTCGAATGCGCGCATTTCGCGGATGGACAGGACTCGCAAGGGGCTCTCCGGCCGCGTGGCGGCCGCGACGATTCTAGTCGCGCCGCGCGGCGAGGCGGCGGCGCCGTCGCGCGCCGCCAAGCACCGCCTGGCCGGCCAGGAAGCCGGTGGCCGCAGCCGCCAGGACGAGGGCCCAGCGCCCGATCCGCGGCGCGCTGCCGAGCTCGGACTCGAAAGCGTCGCGCAGCGTTTCGAGGCTGCGCTCGAAGCGACGGCGCCCGGCGGCGAGTGGATCGCGGCTCATGGCAGCTCCTCTTCGATCTCCGGCGGCGCCGGGTCGCCCTCGGCGCCGGGCATCCCCTCCACCCGCTCGTGCCACCAGCGGCGATTGTCCGCCAGGCGGCGCCGGACGGTCGCGGCCGGTGGCTCGATGGCAGCCCAGCGGCGACGCATCGCCAGCGCCAGGAGCAGGGCGACCAGCAGGAGCAGCCCGAGCAGCGACGCCACCGCGCCCCAGCGGGGCAGCACCAGCGACAGCAGTTCGACGCCCAGGTAGAGCAGCAGGCCGAGGCTCCAGAAGATCACCCCCGCCGCGAACCCGGCGAGGACGAGGATGCGCAGCAGCGAGCGCCCCGAATTCGCGAGGTCGCCGACCAGGGCCTCGAACTCGGCGCGCAGCAGCGCCACGAACGAGTCGCCGATCTCGCGCACCATCGCCATCCAGGGGCGGCCGCCGCTCATCGGCCGCCGACGCTCATCGACCGCACGGCGAACGATACCGACTGCGCCAGGTCGTCGCGCACGCCGACCGCGAGCTTCTGCTGCCCGCGCCGCATCAGCACCGGCATGGTGAAGACGTAGACCTGCTGCTTCGCCCGCTCGAGCTCGGCGGCGGGAATCTCGATCGGCACCGCCGCCTCCTGGACCTCGGAAATGTGCGCCTTGTCGTCCATCGCGCCGAGGAAGACGCGCACCTTGGCCGCGTGAACGTCCCCCTGCGGCACCAGGACCAGCCGGCCGATGGGGATGCGCACCTCGACCGGCACCACGAAGTTCCCGTCGTCGCGCGCCGTCGCCTGCCCGCGGTCGATGACGATGCCGAGGGGATTGCTCTCGACGTCGTAGAAGAGCGCCGACATCACGCCGTCCGACATCCGCGCCTCGGTGGTCTTGTCGCGGTAGCCGTCGCGGTGGCGCACTTCCCACGCCTTGTTGCGCACCCGCACCTCGATCTCGTGGAACCGGCCGTCGCCGGCGTGCGCCGGCGCGTAGCCGAGCGAATAGTAGTTGCGCAGGTCGTCGCCGATCCTGCCCAGGCCGCGCGTCGGGTCGTTGGTGTTGAGGATCGCCAGGCCGCCGGTCTCCTCGGCGATCATCTGCAGCGGGCTCTGGATGTTGCTCCAGTGCACCGAGTCGACGAAGATCGAGGCGTTGGCGGTGCGCTCCTCGGCCGAGGCGGCCGTCGACACGCGCAGCCCCGCGGCGTCGAGGGTGTAGAAGCTCACCCGGCTGGTGTTGGCCAGCGAGATCATCTCCTGGAAGCGCCGCGACATGTCGTAGGTATGCGCCTGGAGGAGGCCGCCACCGCCGCTCGGGTACTTCTCCTGGACGGCGTGGAAGAGATCCTCGCCCGGCACCATCGGCAGCCCGTCCGAGACGTAGAGGATCGCCTTGCGTCCCGGCAGCCCGGCGAGCGAGCGCACGGTGTTCTTCAGCGCTTCCAGGCCGAAGCTCATTTCGTTCTGCACCGACTCGGCGAACATGCGCGCCACGACGGTGGCGTGCGTCGAATCACGGGAGTCGCGGATCTCGCGCAGCGCGTCGCGGCGCTCGGAGTCCTGGCGCGCGCCGTTGGCCGACATCCGCTCGATCTCGAACAGCGCCGAGGCGATGGTCGACGGGTCGCTGGTGAACGGCCGCCGGACGTGGGGCTCGCGGTCGTAGGTCATCAGCATCACCCGGTCGGCCGGGCTCAGCCGGCTGCGCAGAAACTCGCGGATCGAGGTGAAGACGCGATTGCGGTTGAACGGCTGGATGTTCCAGTTGTCGACGTAGACGACCAGGTGGAGGCGCTGGTCCTCCGGAATCTCCTCCGGCGGCGCCGCCGGAGGAGATTCCGGAGGACCAGCGCCTCCACCTGG
>JAIOJQ010000332.1 GCA_019911865.1 Thermoanaerobaculia bacterium | reverse complement strand
CTTCGCCCCCTACCACCCGCCGCGCTCGAAGCCGACGGCTTCACGGTCGACCGGCTGGTGGTCGACCTGGCGCTGCCCGGCGAGGAGCCGCCGCCGGTGCTCGCCGACCTGCCGCTCGCCCCGCAGCTGGCGCCGCTCGTCGTGCTGGCGCTCGACGGGCTCGACGCCGAGCTGATCGACCCGATGATGGCGCGCGGCGAGCTGCCGACTCTTTCGCGCCTCGCCGGCACGGCGCGCGGCACCCTCGAGCCGCTCAAGCCGCTCATCTCGCCGCTGCTGTGGACCTCGATCGCCACCGGCCTGCGGCCGGAGAAGCACGGCATCCTCGACTTCTTCGAGACGAGCGGCGCTGACACGGTCACCCCGGTGACTTCCGCCTCGCGCCGCGTGCCGGCGCTGTGGAACCTGCTCTCGGCCGCCGGCCGCACCACCGCGGTGCTCGGCTGGTGGGCGACGTTTCCGGCCGAACCGGTGCGCGGCGTGGTGGTGAGCGACCGTGCGAGCGCCCAGCTCTTCGGCCAGGCGGCCGATTCGCTGCGCCGGCCGGGGACGATCTTTCCGCCCAGCCGCGCGGGCGAGCTCGAGCGGTTCGTGGTCGAGGATGCCGGCATCCCGGATGCCGAGCTGGCGCGCTACCTCCACCTCGAGCCGGCGGTGATCGCCGGACGTCGCGCCACCGGCCGCAGCGGCGATCCGGTCGTGCAGCTGGTCCGCCTGCTCGCCTCGACGCGCACCTATCTCGGCCTCGCCGGCCACCTGCTCACGGCGGACCGCCCCGACGCGCTGCTGCTCTACATCGAGGGGACCGACACCATCGGCCACCTCTTCGCCCCCTACCACCCGCCGCGCTCGGCGTGGATCCCCGCGGCGGAGTTCGCCGCCTACCGCGATGCGGTGAGCACCTTCTACCGCGACCTCGACGGCTGGCTGGGGGAGCTGCTCGCTCTGGCCCCGGGCGCCACGGTGGTGGTGATGACCGATCACGGCTTCGCCTGGGGGGCAGACCGGCCGCGCGAGGGGAGCGACACCCGGCTCGCCACCGCCGCCTGGTGGCACCGTGATCGCGCCGAGTTCTGGGTCAGCGGCCCGGGAGCCCGCCCCGGCGGCCGCGGCGAAGGGACGCTGCTCGACATCGCGCCGACGCTGCTGCGCCTGCTCGGCCTGCCGGTGGGCGACGAGATGCCGGGGCAGGCGCTCGAGTGGGCGATCGATCGGCCGCCGGTGCCGTCGGTGGCCTGGGCGCGCCGGCTGCCGCGCGCCCAGGCGGCGAGGGTCGAGACCTCGCGCGAGGAGTCCGAGGCGTTCCTCGCCAACCTGACCGCGCTCGGCTACCTGGGCGGCGGCGAACGACCGACTGGCGAGGCCGAGGCCCGGGTGACGCCGCGCGCCGAGATGAATCTCGGCACGGCGCTGATGGAGCAGGGGGACGTCGCCGGCGCGGTCGCCGCCTTCCGCCGCGCCGTGGCCGCCGACCCGGACGACGCCGGAGCGCACAACAAGCTGGCGCTGGCGCTGCAGGAGTCGGGAGAAGACGCCGAGGCGATGAGCGAGTTCCGCCGCGGTCTCGACCTGGCGCGCCACGACCACCAGCGGGAGGCCGCCTGGCTCGGCCTCGGCATCCTGCTCGGCGAGGCCGGCCGGCTGCGCGAGGCCGACGAGACGCTGGGGCGCGGCATCGCGGCGCTGCCCGGCTCGTTCATCCTCCACTCGACCAGGAGCGGCGTGCAGCAGCAGCTGGGTGACGCCGACGGCGTGCTGCGTTCGCTCGAGGCGGCGCACCGCATCCGGCCCGACGACGTCAAGACGCTCAATCTGCTCGGCGCCGTCTACGCGCAGCGCGGCCGCGTCGCCGAGGCGGCGCCGCTCTGGCGGCGCAGCCTCGAGCTGAATCCGGAGCAGCCGCAGATCCGCCAGTTCCTCGCCATGGCGCAGGCGCCGCAGTGAGCCCGGCGAAGCGCTGGGCCATCGCCGTCGGCGGCGCGCTGGTCGTCGCCGGCGCGGCGCTGCACCTGGTGCGGCTCGGCGCGCCGCCCGGGGCGACGTCGCCGGTCCCCTTGCGCCCCGCGGAGAACCAGACGGGCGGCGGGAGGGTACTGGTGGTCGGCCTCGACGGCGCCGACTGGCGCTTCCTCGATCCCTTGCTCGCCGCCGGAAAGCTGCCGAACCTGGCGCGGGCGATCGACCACGGGGCGCGCGGCACCCTGCGCTCGTTCGTGCCGCTCCTCTCGCCGCTGCTCTGGACGACGATCGCCACCGGCCATGCACCGGAAGATCACGGCGTGCTCGACTTCTTCGAGCGCGCCCCGTCGGGGGAGCTGGCGATGGTCGGCAGCGGCGCCCGCCAGGTGCCGGCGATCTGGAACATCGTCTCGGCGGCGCGCCAGCGGGTCGGCGTGATCGGCTGGTGGGCGAGCCACCCGGCCGAGACGGTCGAAGGAGTGATCGTCAGCAACCGGATCAACGACTCGACCTTTCCCGGCCGCGAGACCACCGACCTCGCCGGGGTCGTCGCGCCGGTCGGGTGGACGTCGCGCGTCGAGCAGCTGCGGGTGACGACGAACCAGGTGCCGGCCGAGCGGATCCGCGCCCTCGCCGCGGTGAGTCCGGAGGAGATCGCCGCGGCGCTGGCGCCCGGGGCACCGCTCGAGAACCCGCTGCGCATGCTGGTGCAGACGGTGGCGATGTCGGAGACCACGACGCGACTGGCACAGGCCGCCTGGCGCGAGCTCGATCCGCGGCTGCTGATGGTCTACTACGAGGGGACCGACGGCATCGGCCACCTCTTCGCACCCTACGTGATGCCGCCGGTTGCCGGCGCGCCGCCGGCGGCGGTGGCGCGTTACGGCCGCACGCCGGAGGCCTTCTACGCCTGGATCGACGGCCAGCTGGGCGAGCTCATGGCACTGCTCGGACCCGCCGACACGCTGCTCGTCGTCTCCGACCACGGCTTCCAGTGGGGGGAGGGGCGCCCGCCCACCACCGAGAGCGGCACGCTGCAGCGCAACGCGCCGCTCTGGCACGCGCTCGACGGCGTGGTGGTGGTCTCCGGCGCGGCGGCGCGGCGCGAGCCGGTCGACTACACGCAACGGGTGCCGCTCGAGCGGGCGACGCCCGACCGGGCGGCAAGCGAGGAGGAGCTGGCGCAGCTGCGCGCCCTCGGCTATCTCGCCGGCGGTGCCGGCAAGCCGTCAGCGGCCGGCCTGGCCGAGAAGCTCACCCCCGGCGCACTCAACAATCTCGGCGCCCGGCGCCTCGAAACCGGCGACCTGGCGGCAGCCGAGGAAGCCTTCCGGCGCGCCATCGCCGCCGAGCCGGAGTACGCCGGCGCGCACCGCAACCTCGCCAACGTGCTGCTGCGCCGGGGAGAGTCCGCGCCGGCGGTGGCGGCCTTCCGCGAGGCGCTGCGGCTGGGCGTCTCCGATCCAGAACGGGGGGCGGTCGAGTTCGCCCTCGCCCTGGCCGAGAAGGGGGAGCGCGAAGCGGCGATCACGGTGGTCGGCGAGCAGGCCGCCCGCAGGCCCGACAGTTACCTGCTGCAGCTGAACCTCGGCACCCTGCTGGCCGAGAGTGGCCGCTTCGACGGCGCCCTCGCTGCCTACCGCCGCGCCACCGAGATCGACCCGCAGAGCGCCCTTGCCTGGCGCAACCGCGGCCTCGCCGCCCTGCGCCTCGTCCAGCACGACGAGGCCGCCCGCGCCTTCACCCGCAGCCTCGCCCTCGACCCCGACCAGCCCGACCTGCAGCGCATGGTGCGCCGCTGAGCGAGCGGCGGCTGCGGTAGGCTGCGCGGCGGTGCAGAGTTCCCTCCCTTTCGAATCGTCGCGCCGGACGGCCGCGGCCATGCCTTGCCGCGTCGTCGTGCTCGGCTCGGGGAGCGGCGGCAATGCGGTGGTCGTCGAGTCGGGGACGACGCGGATCCTGCTCGATGCGGGGTTCTCGTGCCGCGAACTCGAGCGGCGGATGAAGCTGGTGGGGGTCGAGCCGTCGTCGATCGCGGCGGTGGTGCTGACGCACGAACACGAGGATCACGTGCGCGGTGTGGGGCGATTCGCGCTGCGCCACGGTCTGCCGATCTGGGCGACCGCCGGAACGCTGCAGGGGACGGCGCTCCCCGAGGACGTGATGGGGCGGGTCGAGCGGCTGGAGTCGGGACGCCCGGTCGAGGTCGCGGGATTCTCGATCGAGCCGTTCGCCATTCCGCACGACGCCCGCGAGCCGGTCGGCTTCGTGGTCGAGACGGGCGACGGACGGCGCATCGGCCTGGTCTCCGACATCGGCTGCCGCAGTCGACTCGCCTGGGGACGGCTCACCGACCTCGACCTGCTCCTGCTCGAAACCAATCACGACCTCGAGATGCTGCGCAGCGGCCCCTATCCGTGGGCGCTCAAGCAGCGGGTGGCGGGGCGCCACGGCCATCTCTCCAACCTCGACGCCGCCGAGGGGCTGCCGGAACTGCTCACCGATCGCCTGCGCGCCGTCGTTCTCTACCACCTCTCGCGCACCAACAACTCGCCGGCGCTCGCCGCGGCCACGGTCGGCGAGAGACTCGACCGCGAGCGGGCGCGCACCGGCGTGGTGGTTGCCGACCAGTTCGAGCCGACTCCGTGGCTCGACCTGGAGCGCTGAGGCAGCGTCAGTAGAGCAGCTCGACCCAGCGCCCGCCGGCCACCAGTTCGGCCTTGCGGCGCTGCCACTTGTCGGGCGAGCCGGCGAGCCGCGCGAAGACCTTGTCGAGCTCGTCGCGCATCTTCTCGAGGCCGGCGACGTAAACGTGGGTCGACGGCTTGCCGAGCAGGTCCCAGAGCTCCTCGCCGCGCTCCTCGATCGCCAGGTCCCAGGCGATCGGATCGGCCCAGCTCGGGCGTGGCGACAGCGCCTGGAACGCCTCGAAGGTCTCGCGGTCACAGTACTGCGCGAAGTCGTCGCGGGCGTCGTTGCGATAGAGCATCTCGAGGCCCGAGCGGGCGCCGTGGAAGAGCCGGATCTTGCCGCGCCAGTCGGAAACGTTCCTGTAGATGTGCTTGACCAGGGCGCGGAAGGGCGCGATGCCGGTGCCACTGCCGATCAGGATCAGGTCGGCGTCGCGGTCCTCGGGCACGTCGAACGCCAGGCCGAACGGGCCGGTGATCTCGATCGCGTCGCCGGGGCGGCGGTCGCACAGATAGTTCGAGGCGATGCCCGGGTAGCGCTCGCCGCTGTAGTCGTCGATGTAGCTGCAGCGGCGCGCCGCGATACGGATGGACGGGCGGCCCGACGCGCTTCGCTCGGGCAGGTCGGCGACGCTGTAGAGCCGGTAGTGATGCTCCTTGCCGAAGGCCGGATCGGCCGGCGCCAGCACGCCGATGCACTGGCCGACTTCGTAGGGGAAATCGGGCCGATCGACCTCGAGGACGATCTCTCGCACCTCGGCATCGGCCCCCGCCTCGGTGATCGGCTCGCTCGCCACGACCACGGCGCGATGCCGCTCGGCGGGCTCGAAGGCTTCCTCGAGATGTCGGATGGCTTCGCTCATCTTCTCTCCTCCCGGGGCTTGCCGGCGTTGGCCGCCGGGTCCGCCTCGCAACCGTGGTTACACGAACCGCAACCGTGACAATCGGACCTGCCGGCGAGCGCGTCGCCGCCCGGCGCGAGGCCGGGGAAGGCGGCGCGCCAGAGCTGCTGCACCGCCAGCCAGAGCAGCGCGGCGCCGGTGACGCCGGCGATTCCGGTGAGATAGCGCGCCAGCATCTCAGTTCCCCAGCCCGGCAAAGCCCATGAACGCCACCGACAGGATCCCCGCCACCACCAGCGCCAGCGCGGTGCCGCGCACCAGCTGCGGCGTGTCGTGCAGCGCCAGGCGCTCGCGCACGCCGGCCATCAGAACGAGAGCGAGCGTGAAGCCGGCGCCGGCGCCGAGGGCGAACACCACGCCGGTGAGCAGGCCGTAGCCGCGATTCGTCTGGAACAGCGCCAGCGCCAGGATGGCGCAGTTCGTGGTGATCAGAGGCAGGAAGATCCCGAGGGCACGGAAGAGCGCCGGGCTCGTCTTCTTGACGAACATCTCCACCAGCTGCACCGCCGAGGCGATCACGGCGATGTAGGAGATCAGCGACAGGTAGGGGGCGTCGATCGCGGCGAGCAGGGCGTTGATGCCGGTGACGAAGAGCGAGGTGATCAGCATCACGAAGGTCACCGCGCCGCCCATCCGGGTCGCCGTCGCCAGCTTGCCCGACACGCCGAGGAACGGGCAGATGCCGAGAAACCAGGCGAGGACGAAATTGTTGACCAGACTGGCGTTGAGGAAGACCGTCCAGAGCGGCTGCTCGCTCATCGCGCCCCTCGCGCGGCGGCGCGCCGCTGCCGGCGCCCGGAGTACCAGTTGAACAGCAGCAGCCAGGCGGCGAAGGTGAAGAAGCCGCCGCTCGGCAGCACCAGGATCACCCAGTCCTGCCAGCGCGGGCCGAACAGCTCGACGCCGAACAGCGAGCCGCTGCCGAGCACTTCGCGCACCACGCCGAGCAGCAGCAGCGCCAGGCAGAATCCGAGTCCCATGCCGAGGCCGTCGAGCAGCGAGCGGCCGACGCCGTTCTTCGAGGCGAAGGCCTCGGCGCGGCCGAGGATGATGCAGTTGACGACGATCAGCGAGATGAAGGCGCCGAGCGCGCGATGGACCTCGAGGCTGATCGCCTGGATGGCGTAGTCGACGATCGTCACCAGGCTGGCGATGACCAGGATGTAGCTGGCGATGCGCACCTGTTTCGGCACGAAGCGGCGGATCGACGAGACGATCGCGTTCGACGCCACCAGGACGCAGAGCGTGGCGAGTCCCATGGCGAGGGCGTTGCGCGCCGTGTTGGTGACCGCCAGGGTCGGGCAGGCGCCGAGCACCTGGACGAAGACCGGATTGTCGCGCCAGAGGCCGCGCAGGAAGTCGTCGGTCGAGGTCATTCGGGGCTCTCCCGGGAGAAGTCGCCGAGGCGGGCGCGAAGCCGCGGGGTCCAGAAGGCGGCGCTGTCGCGCAACAGATCGGCGACGGCGCGCGACGAGACGGTGGCGCCGGTGATCGCGTCGATCTGCCACTGGCGCGACTTCTCCCCGTGGCGCACCAGCTCGATCGGGTGCGCCGGGGCCGCGCCGGCGGCGTCGAGGGCGACGTCGAGTGCGGCGAAGTTGGCGCGGAAGTCCGGGTCGACGTCGATCTTGTCGCCGAGGCCCGGCGTCTCGCGCGACTCGAGCACCCGCAGGCCGACGATCGTCTGCGGCCCGGGCGCGTAGCCGTAGAGCACGCGGATGGTGTCCTGGTAGCCCATGCCGGCGGCCTCGAGGGCGAAGCCGGCGAGGGCGCCGGAGGCGTCGTAGCCGGCGTGGACGAGCGGCTCGTTCGCGTCGCGCCGGGCGCCGTCGGCGAGCGGCTCGAAGGCGCCGTCGGCGGCCAGCCGGAAGGTGCGCGTCGAGGCGGCGCCGGGCAGTACCTCGAAAATCGCCCGGTGCAGCGCTTCGGCCCGCTTGCGCTCGATCACCGGGCGGGTGAGCTCGAAGGCGCCGACGATGGCGATGCCGCAGACCACGCCGATGCCGACCATGGCGCGCAGCATCGGCCAGGCGTTCGCCGGCGCGGCGGCGGGCAGCGGCGGGCCGGGGTTCACGCAGCGGCTCCCCGGCGGCGGGTGCCGAAGACCCGTGGCGCCAGCAGGACGTCGAGATGGGGGGCGACGGCGTTGCCGATCAGGATGGCGTACATGACCCCTTCGGCCATGCCGGCCCAGGAACGGATGACGACGATCAGGACGCCGATCAGCAAGCCGTAGACCCAGCCGCCGGCGCGCGACACCGGCGCGGTGACGGTGTCGGTCGCCATGAACAGCGCGCCGAGCAGCAGCCCGCCGGAAAGCAGCATGAAGGCCGGCGAGGCGTGGCGCGCCGGGTCGGCGAGGTGGAGCGCGCCGCTCGCCGCCGCGACGGTGGCGAGGATGGCGAGCGGGATGCGCCAGCTCATCAGGTTGCGCGCCACCAGGTAGGCGGCACCGGCCAGCAGCAGGATCGCTCCCGTCTCACCCGCCGATCCGCCGATGCGGCCGAAGGCGAGGTCGCCGGTCGCCGTCGCCACGCGCTCGAACTTCCACAGCGCCAGCGGGGTCGCCGCGGTGGCGGCGTCGGCGGCCGGCTGCAGGAACGGGGGCGCGAGCAGCGAACCGGGCAGCGCCGAGAACCGATCGGCGGCGAAGGGGGCGATCCAGGTGGTCATCGGCACCGGAAAGGTCGCCTGCAGGATGGCGCGGGCGACCAGGGCGGGGTTGAAGGGGTTGCGCCCCAGGCCGCCGAACAGCAGCTTGCCGACCAGGATCGCCACGCTGCCGCCGAAGGCGGCCATCCAGAGCGGCAGCGAGGGCGGCAGCGAGAGCCCGAGCAGCAGGCCGGTAACCGCGGCCGAGCCGTCCCCGATCGTCGTCGGCCGGCCGGCAGCGCGGCAGGCGAGGTGCTCGGCCGCCAGGCAGGAGAGGGTCGCGGTGAGCAACACCGCCGCGGCGGCGACGCCGAAGGCCCAGACGGCGAAGAGCGCCGCCGGCGCCAGCGCCGCGACGACGTTGAACATGATGCGCGGCACCGACCAGCCACCGAGCAGGTGCGGCGAGGTGCGGATCTCGAGGGTGCGGGCGAGCGGCCGCCTCATGCCGCCCCCCGCTTGCGCACCATCGTCTTGGCGACCCGGAAGCGCTGCACCAGCGGGATGTGCGCCGGGCAGACGAACGAGCACGAGCCGCACTCGAAGCAGTCCATCAGATGCTGCTCGCTGGCCATGCGTTCCCACTCCTGCGCCGCGGCGAGCAGGCCGAGGCGGGACGGGTCGAGGAACATCGGACAGGCGTCGAGGCAGCGGCCGCAACGGATGCACGGCTGCACCCCGGCGTGGCTCGAGCGCGCCGCCTCGTCGGTGAAGGCGACGACGCCCGAAGTCCCCTTGGTGAGCGGGATGTCGAGGCTGGAAACCGCCTGTCCCATCATCGGCCCGCCCAGGAAGACGCGGTTGATGCGCGCCTCCTCGACCCCTACGTGCTCGAGCAGGAAGCGCAGCGGCGTGCCGATCGGGATCCGGTAGTTGCCCGGCTTGAGCACCGCCGGCCCGGTGACCGTCACCACCCGCTCCTGGATCCCCCGGCCGAGCGGCAGCAGGCGGCCGATCTCCGCCGTCGTGGCGACGTTGATCACCAGGGCATGCACGTCGATGGGCAGCTTGCCGGAGGGGACCTCGCGGCCGAGCAGGGCGGCGATCAGCATCTTCTCGGCCCCTTGCGGGTACTTCACCCGCAGCAGCTCGACCGAGACCGGCAAGTCGGCCGGCAGGCCGGCGCGCAGGTGGGCCGCCGCGTCCGGCTTGTTCTCCTCGACGCCGAGGATGACGCGCGGCGCGCCGGTGGCGCGGAGCAGGTAGCGCAGGCCGGTGAAGATGTCTTCGCGCTGTTCGAGCATCACCCGGTAGTCGGTGGTCAGGTAGGGCTCGCACTCGGCGCCGTTGACGATCAGGGTGTCGATCGACTTGCCCGCCGGCACGCGGAGCTTGAAGTGGGTGGGGAAGGCGGCGCCGCCGAGGCCGACGATGCCGGCCTCCTGGATGGCGCGCAGGATCTCCTCCGGCGCGGCGTCGAGCGGGCAGGGGCGGCCGGGAGCCACCTCCTGGGTCGAACCGGGGAACGGCGCCAGGTGGACGGCGGGCGCCATGCGGCCGCTGATCGACGGCGCCAGCGCGATGCGGCGCACGACGCCGGAGGCCGGCGCGTGCATGGCCACCGACAGGTCGCCGTCGGGGCGCGCCAGCGGCTCGCCGCGCGCCACCTCCTGCCCCTCGCGGACGACCGGAATGGCGGGCCGCCCGGCGTGCTGGGACAGCGGCACGACGAGCAGCGGGGCGAAGGGGAACTGCCGGATCGGCAGCCCGCTCGTCCGCTCCTTGGCCTCCGGCGGGTGGACCCCGTGACGGAAGCTCTTGAGGCCCGGCAGTCGCATCGCGCCCGCGTTCTCCTCAGCCGCGCTTCCGCGCCCGGGCGATCCACTTCTCGGCGTCCTTGAAGGCGCGGTCGCGCGGCAGCCCCGGGTGGATCACCTGGGCGGTGCAGCGCTCGGCCGCCTTGACCAGGTCGCTGAAGGGTCCGGCGTCGGGATCCTTGATGAACGCCTTCTTGCCCGGCCCGTAGGCGAACATCTTCGGGTTGAGGTTGGTGCACTCGTCGCAGCCCGTGCACTTCTCGGACTCGAGCCACGGCGCCTGGTAGCCGTCGCCGGTCGCCGGCGCGGCGGCGGCGGCCGCTGCCGGCGCCGCCGTGAGGGCGCCGGCCAGGGCGGCGTCGCCGCCGGCGGCGAGGTTCATCAGCCCGGAGGCGATGCGGCCGACGACGTCCTGCCGCACCTCCTGCTCGATCTGGGCGCGTGACGGCGCGGGCCGCTCGACGCCGGCCAGGGCGCGCAGCAGGATCCAGAAGTCGCGCCGCTCCTCGCACGAGGCGACCATGGTCTGGTCGACCAGCAGCCGCGACAGCCGGTTCTCCCGGTCGACCGACCAGACGAACGGAAAGCGCCCCTCGCGCTCTTCGGCTGCCAGCCCGAGGAACTCGGCGAGCGGCACCATGTCGTCGTTCCAGGTGTCGGGCGGGGCGATGCGGAAGTGCTTGCGGAAGCGTGCCTCGGTGACCGCGAAGTCGGCGAAGGTCATCGGCAGCTCCATCTCCTTCTCGCGCGAGCCGGTCTTGTAGCGCAGCACGTAGCTCGGCCACTCCTGGTCGGGCATCGGGTTGCCTTCGAGGTCGAAGCACTCGGCGGGGGTCTTGCCGGCATCCGGGTCGTAGCGGAAGAGCGGGTAGGCGCGCGCCTCGACCACCAGCTTGGCCTGCTTGGAGCTCATGTCGTCGCCGATGCCGTGCTCGGGCTGGCAGGAGCTGTAGAGGTTGAACAGCGCCGGGCGCCGCGCCTTGAGGCCGCGGATGAATCCCTCGATCATGTGCTTCGGGTAGGCGATGGTGCTCTGCAGGACGTAGGTCGTGCGGTGCGCCATGCCGATCAGGCCGATCTCCTTGCGCGGCTCGGCCTTGCCCTTCCCGACCTTGCCGTACTGCGCCATGTCGGAGATCTGGCCGATGAAGCCGGAGGTGCAGGCCTGGCCGCCGGTGTTCGAGTAGACCTGGGTGTCGACCACCAGCACCTTGATCGGCTTGCCGGAAGCCATCAGGCGCGACAGGTTCTGAAAGCCGATGTCGTACATCGCGCCGTCGCCGCCCACCGCGACGACCGGCGGGCAGAGCTCCCACTCCTCGTCGGTGAACTGCTGCCAGTCGAAGTAGGTGTAGAAGGGATCGTCGCGCTGCGGGTCGTAGGCGCCGGCCAGCTCGGCCTCGGCGATGCGCAGCGCCTTGAACCCCTCGGCCATGCGCGCCATGTGCCCCTCGAAGATTCCCATCGCCATCGAGGGCGAGTCCTGGAAGAGATGGTTCGTCCACGGGAAGGGATAGGGGTTGAACGGCCAGGTCGAACCCCAGACCGAGGTGCAGCCGGTCGAATTGATCATCCCCATGTGCGAGCGACCGCGCCCGGTCGTCCCCTCCTGGTAGCGCCAGCGCAGCTCCTTGAGGCGCGCCAGCAGCTGGCTGGTGCGGCGCAGCCAGGCGGGGTCGATCGGCTCGCCGTCCTGCGTCGCCTCGAGCCGTTCGGCGATGCCCGACAGGCGCAGGTCGCGATCGGCGCCTTCGGCGGCGATCGCCGCCATGGCGGCCGGGTCGGAGACGTCGACTCCGGCGACCAGCCGCAGCTGCAGGTGCTTCTCGAGCCGGGCGATCAGGTCGTCGAGCCGGGCGACGTGGCGCGCCACCCGCGGCTGCATGAGCGCCTCGACCGTGGCGGTGAACAGGTGGACGACCGTCTTCTCCGAGCAGCCGAGGCAGGCGCCGTCGCCGCTCGAGAAGGCGAGGTAGTTGGCCTTGTCGAGCAGCAGCGACTCGAGCGCGCCGATGCCCTCCTCGAGGTCGTCGATGCGGATGAAGCGCTCGGGGGTGGTGGGCAGGTCGAGCCAGAGATTCCACTCGCGCCGCAGGCGGCCGACCGAGGAGTCCGTCTGGGTGATCGAGCGCAGGGCGTCGTCGTCGCAGACCTCGACGCACTCCATGCAACCCTTGCAGGTGGTCGGGTTGACGGTGATCGACAGCAGGCCGCCCGACCCCTTGCTCTGCTGCTCGGGGAGGGTGAAGTAGGGGCGAGTGAGGGCGAAGCGGAAGCCACCGAGCTCCTCGCGGAACCAGCCGAGCTCGGCGGCGAGCTTCTCCTTCGCCTCCGGCTCGAGCGTGCTGCCGGCGAGGGTCGCCTGGACCGCTTCCTCGAGCAGTTCGCCGACCGGGTCGGTCTCTCGGGCGCTCTCGAACAGGGTGCGCAGGTGCCGCTCGGTGTCGCGCAGGGCGCGCTGCAGGTGCTCGAGCGGCCGTCCGGCCTTGCGCAACCGGCGGACCACGGTGTCGAACACCGCGCCGACTTCGCTCACCAGGCCGGGGATGGCGGTGTCCGGGCAGACCGTCCAGCACTTGCCGCAGGCGGTGCAGTTCTCGGCGATCCACTCCGGATGGTGGAAGCGGATCGAAGTCATGTCGCGGAACAGCGCCGTCGAGGCCGGCATCACGCCGAGGCCGATGAACGGGTCGGTGAGGTTGTCGTTGCCCATGCCGCGGGCGTAGAAGTTGCCGGTCTGCTCCCAGAAGCGGTGCACGTCGGTGATCGGCGCGGCGCTCTCGGGCAGCTGCTTGACCATCTCCGGAATCGGCGGTTCGCCGCCGAAGGTCCGCTCGCCCGCCTTGAGCTCCGAGATCGGCCCGGGCGGAATCTTCTTGAGCTCGTCGAAGCCGCGCTTGACCACCCGCACGTTGTCCTCGACCACGCGCGCCCCCTTGGCGCCGAACTTGTGCTCGAGCTGCTCGCGGATCGCCGCCAGGAGCCTGGCCTCGTCGAGGCCGGCCTGCTCCTTGAGCGGCGAGGCGGCGAAGAAGGCGCCCTGGAAGGCGATGCCCTGCATGCGCAGCTGCAGCTCGGGATCGGAGGCCTCCTCGCGCGCGATGCGGAAGGCGTCGAGGGCGTAGAGGCGGATGCCGCGGTCGATGATGATCTTCTGGAACGGCGGCGGGATCTCCTGCCAGACCTTCTCGGGCGACGGCTGGTCGCTCTGCATGATGAACACGCCGCCGTCCTTCAGGCCGGCGAGGGCGTTGGTGTGGTGGAAGACGTTGGGGTCGGGCGACATCACCACGTCGACGAAGAAATACTCGCAGTTGACCCGGATCGGCTCCGGCGCCACCGAGAGGTAGTAGGTGGTCGGCTGCCCCTTCTTCTCCGAGCCGTACTTCGGGTTGGCCTTGATGTGGTACCCGAGCAGGTCGAACAGGGTCATCGCCAGGTTCTTGCCGGTGGTGATGGCGCCCCAGCCGCCCACCGAATGGAAGCGCACGGTGATGCTGCCGGGCGGCATCAGGTTCGGGTTCTCGGTGCCGTGAACCGCGAGGGCGCGCACCCCCGGATAGCCCTCCTCGATGCGCTGCTGCCACTCGTCCTGCTTCGGCGTCACCGCCTGGTCGCGCAGGAAGTCGATCGACAGGTAGAAGAGCCGCTTGTGCGCTCCGTCGGGGAGCATGTTCTCGACCGCGCCGACCAGCCCCTCGGGCTGCAGGTCACGGCTGCCGAGGCCGAACGAGCCGGAGTAGAGCGGCGGCGCGTCGGCGAGATCGCGCCAGACGGGCAGGTCCGGATGGCGCGGGTGCTTCGGGTCGAGGGCGTTTTCCAGGCACTTGCTCACCGTGGCGCGGATCTCGCGCATCAGCGGCAGATCGACGGCGAGCGGCTGGTCGGTGCGCTCGAGCACCACCACCCCCTTGCGCCCCTGCAGCAGGCGGCCGAGCAGATCGGCGGGGAAGGGGCGGAACATCACCAGGTCGACGACGCCGACCTTGATGCCGCGGTGCTCGCGCAGCCAGTCGGCCACCGCCTCGGCCGACGGCACGACGCTGCCCTGGCCGACGATGAGGTATTCGGCGTCCTCGGCGCGGTAGGACATCACGCGCTCGTAGCGGCGCCCGGTCAGCGCCTCGAACTCGTCGAGCGCCAGGTCGGTGAGCTCGCGCAGGTGGTCGAAGAAGAAGGGCCGCTGGGCGGCGACGCTCTGCATGTAGGCGTCCTGGTTCTGCACCAGGCCGGCCATCACCGGGTTGTCGACGTCCCACAGGATCGGAATGCGTCGCCGGCGATCGCCGAAAAGCAGGCGCTGGGCGGCAGTCGGCGTGTCGATCAGGTCGTCGGGCCGGCCGAGATACTCGGCGATCAGCTCGCGTTCGGGGGCGAGCAGCGACTCGATCAGGTGGGTGGTGAGGAAGCCGTCCTGCGCCACGATCCCCGGATTGAGCGCCAGTTCGGCGATGCGATGGGCGACCAGGTTGAGGTCGGCGGCCGCCTGGACGTTCTTGGCGAAGAGCTGGAAGAAGCCGGTGTCGTCGATGGCGTGGTAGTCGTCGTGCCCGGCGTGGACGTTGAGCGTCGACTTGGTCATCGCCCGGGCGCCGATGTTGAGCACGTAAGTCAGCCGCTTGCCGACCGCGGCGTAGAGCGACTCGTGCATGTAGGCGATGCCCTGGCCCGACGAGAAGTTGGCCGCCCGCAGGCCGGTCATCGACAGGCCGGCGGTGACCGCCGCGGCGGCGTGCTCACCCTCCGGCTCGATGAAGATGAGCGGCCGCTCGGAGATGTTGAGGTGACCGGCGGCGGCGGCCTCGGCCCAGTACTCGCCCATCTGGGTGGACGGCGTGATCGGGTAGGCGCCGGCGGCGTCGCTCGCCTCGCGTTCGCAGGCGATGACAGCGGTGTTGCCGTCCATCGCGGCGCGCACGCCGGGGTACTTCGGCGGCTGCGACTTGTCCCTGAAGCGGTCGAGGGTCTTGCGGGCGAGTGTCAGCACCGACATGGCGGTCTCCCATCGGTCGGAGTCGGAAGTTGCAGGGGCGGCGGAGAGGACGGACGGCGGGAGCGCATCAGGTGGCGGCCTCCCGCCGGGGTTCACGGCGGACGATGCGCGGCGCGGCGGCTCCCCGGACAGGGCCGGCCGCGGGGTCGAGCCAGACGATGGCGCCGGTCGGGCAGCGCTCGATCGGCACCCGGGTGCCGTGCGCGCCGGTGTAGTCGACGACCGGCAGGTTGTGCTGCATGGTGATCAGTCCCGGCGCGTCCTGGGCGCAGCGGCCGCAGGCGGTGCAGCCGACCCGGCAGTCCTCGAGTACCTCGTCGCCCGCCTCGAGCGAGCGGCAGGCGACCCACAGGCGGCGGGAGATCGGCTGCAGCGAGAAGAGGTCCTTCGGGCAGGCCTCGACGCAGTCGCCGCAGGCGGTGCACTTCGCCTCGTCGACCACCGGCAGCCCCTGGGAGTCCATCCGGATGGCGTCGAAGTCGCAGACCTCGGCGCAGTCGGCCAGGCCGAGGCAGCCCCAGAAACACCCCTTGCCGCCGCCGGCCACCAGGGCGGCGGAACGGCAGGAAGGGTGGCCGTCGTAGTGCGCCCGGTGGCGGGCGACATTGGCGCCGCCGGCGCAGGCGAGGCGGGCGACCCGCTTCTCGCTGCCGCCGACCGCGACGCCGAGGAAGGCGGCGATGCACGCCCGCCCCTCGTCGCTCGACACCGTGCAACCACCCGGGCTGGCACTGCCGGCGACCAGCGCTTCGGCGAACGGCCGGCAGCCGGGGTAGCCACAAGCGCCGCAGTTGGCGTGCGGCAACATGTCGTCGACCTGGTCGATGCGCGGGTCCTCCACCACCCGCAGCTTGCGGTCGGCGAGGACGAGCAGGGTGGCGAGCAGGAGGGTGAGGCCGCCGATCGCAGCGATCGCGGCGAGTGCCTGGACAGCCGTCATGGTGCGGGTTCCCCCCTCCTCTCTCCCCGCCGCCCGGCCGGGGAAGTCAGAGTAACGTTGACCTCCCGGAGCGGCCCCCGTGTGGAAGGGTGGGGGGCGCGGGCACCGGGGGATGCG
>JAIOJQ010000331.1 GCA_019911865.1 Thermoanaerobaculia bacterium | reverse complement strand
TGCACGCCCGGCTGCGCTACCTCGGCGGCGTGGTCACCATCGAGGACCTCGGCAGCCGCAACGGGACGTTCGTCAACGAGCGGCCGGTCAAGGGGGTCGTCGAGCTGCACAGCGGCGACCGCTTCCAGGTCGGCTCGGTCCACTTCAAGTTCCTGCACGAGCGCGACGTCGAGCACGCCTATCACGAGGCGATCTACGAGATGGTCATGCGCGACGGCCTGACCGAGGTTTACAACCGGCGCAAGTTCCAGGAGGAGGGGCGGCGCGAGCTGGCGCGCGCCCAGCGCCACGTCCGCCCCCTGACCCTGCTGCTGTTCGACATCGACCACTTCAAGGCGGTCAACGACACCCACGGCCACCTGTGCGGCGACGCGGTGCTCAAGCAGCTGGCCACCCGGGTCGGCGGCCTGCTGCGGCCCGAGCAGATCTTCGCCCGCATCGGCGGCGAGGAGTTCGGCGTGCTCTGCCCCGAGATCGACCTGGAAGGGGGGGTGACCCTGGCCGACCGGTTGCGCGAGCTCTTCGCCGGCGCGCCCTTCGACTGCGCCGGCACGCCGGTGCGGATCTCCTGCTCCTTCGGCGTCGCCCAAGCGACCCCCGGGATGCGGCGTTTCGACGACCTGATCGCCACCGCCGATCGCGGCCTCTACCGGGCCAAGGATGGGGGGCGCGATCGCGTCGAGATCGGCTCCGTTGCGGCCGAGGAGGCGCCCGGCGCCGGCGCCGAATAGAATGCCGGCGTGACTTCATCGCACCGGCAGTACAACTGTTCGAACTGTCCCGCCTACTGCTGCAGCTACGACCACATCGAGGTCACCGACCGGGACCTCGCCCGGCTGGCGAAACACTTCGAGCTGGCGGAGCCGGAGGCCGGGAAGCGCTTCACCCGCAAGGTGAAGGTGGACGGCAAGCCGCTGCGCATCCTGCGCCACACGCCGGACGAGCACTTCGGCACCGCCTGTCGCTTTCTCGACCGCGAAACGCGCAGCTGCACGATCTACCAGGCCCGCCCCTCCATCTGCCGCTCCTACCCCGGCACCGGCCGCTGCGGCTTCTACGACTTCCTCTGCTCGGAGCGCCGCAGCCAGGACGACCCGGAGTACGTGCCGTCGTTCATGCGCGGCTGAGGGGAACGGGAGAGGGCGCGTGCTGAGGAGCCTTCACGTCCGCAACCTCGCCGTGCTGGCCGGGGGACAGGTCGAGCTGGGCGACGGATTCAACGTCCTGACCGGCGAGACCGGCGCCGGCAAGTCGCTGGTCGTCGACTCGCTGGCGCTGCTGGGCGGCGCGCGCGCCGACGCCGAGCTGGTGCGCGAAGGAACCGAAGCGATGACGGTGACGGGCGTTTTCGCCCGCACGCCGGAGATCGGCCGGCGGCTCGCCGCGGCCGGCATCGAGCTCGAGCCGGGCGACGACGAGCTGGTGGTGCGCCGCGAGATCGGCCGCGCCGGTCGCAACCGGGTCTACCTCAACGACCAGCCGGCGACGTTGCGTCTGCTGCAGGAGCTGGCGCCGTCGCTGCTGCGCATCCACGGCCAGCGCGAGGAGATGGGGCTCGCCGACCCGGAGCTGCAGCGCGCCTGGCTCGACCGCGCCGGGGGCGAGGAGGGGAGCCGGCTGCTCGCCGAGACGCGCGTCCGCTACGAGGCCTGGCGCGAGCTCGACGCCCGCATCGAGCGGTCGACCGGCGACGACCGGCTGCGCCTCGAGCGCATCGACCTGCTGCGCTTCCAGCTCGCCGAACTCGACGAGGTCCGCCCCGAGGCGGGCGAGGACGAGCGGCTGCGCCGCGAGCGCGACGGGCTGCGCCACCGGGACGCCACGCTGCGCGCCCTCGGCGCCGCTCATGCGGCGCTGGTCGAGGACGAAGGGGCGGCGGCTGACCGCCTGGCGC
>JAIOJQ010000330.1 GCA_019911865.1 Thermoanaerobaculia bacterium | reverse complement strand
ATCGCCGGCCGGGCGCGCGGCGCCACCGGCGAGGTCGTCACCAGTCCGGTCGCGGGCGTGCCGGCGCTCGCCTGCCGCTATCGCATCAGCGACCGCCCCTACCGGCGTTCGCCGTCGATGGGCGGCGGCACGAGCCGCTCGGGATCGGCGACGCGCCTGCGCTACGAAGGCTTCCACCTGGTGCCGACGGTGATCGACACGGCGGCGCGCTCGGTTCGCCTGCGTGCGATGCCGGAGCTGCGCGAGCTCGACTCGCGTCCGGGCGGGAGCTGGCGCGGGCGGCAGGGGAACGAGACCACCGGCCCGCTGAAGCCGCTGCGTCCGTTCGCCCGCGCGCGCCTCTTCGCGGCGACGACCGGGCAGCTGCACGTCGACTGGCGCTACCTGCACGACGAAGAGTCGACCGGGCCGACCGCCGCCATCGAGTGGGTGCTGGCGCCGGAGGCCGAGGTCTGCGTGCTCGGCCGCTGGGATCCGGAAGGGGCGCTGCTGCCGCACGCGGCGCGCACCAGCGGTATCCCGGTCCACGCCGGAGCTCCCGCCGAAGTCGCCGCGCGCCTCGCCGCCGAGGCGTGGGTCCATCTCGCCCTCGCCGCGCTCGTCGCGGCGGCGCTCGGCGGGCTGCTCTCCTGGCTGCTCGCCTGAAACGGGTCGTCGAGGTGGCGGGGCGCACCGTGGCAATGAATTAGAGTCGCCGCTTCCATGCCGGTCGAACAGTCGTTCGCGTACGGAACGGTGGCGGCGTACGCCCTGCTGGCGGTGCTGTGGGGGGCGATCCTGGTGCTCTATCTGCGCTACCGGCGGGTGGCGCGCGCCGAGGATCCGCTGATCGCCCTGCTGCTGGCGGTGCTGGCGCTCGACGCCTTCAAGTCGCTGATCGAGAGCGTCTACTTCGGCATCGTCTGGACCGCCAACTACGGCATCGGCTTCGAGGCGCTGCGCGAACCGTTGTCGCACCCGGTGCCGCTGACCCTCACCAAAGTCCTCAACGTCTTCGTCGCGGCAACCGTTCTCACGGTGCTGGTGCGGCGCTGGCTCCCCGCCGAGCTCGCCCAGCGCCGGGCGCAGCGCGAGGAGCGCGAGCGCATGCTGCGCCAGCACCTCGAGGCGCAGAAGCTCGAAAGTCTGGGGCTGCTGGCCGGCGGCATCGCGCACGACTTCAACAACCTGTTGTGGACCGTTTCGGCCAACGCCGAGCTGGCCGCCGAAGCGTTGCCGGAGGACTCCCCGGCGCAGCCGCGCCTGACCGCGGTCAAGGCGGCGGCGCAGCGCGGCGCGGCGCTCACCCGGCAGCTGCTGGTCTACGCCGGCAAGCAGGAGACCGCCGCCGTGCCGCTCGACCTCGGCCAGCTGGTGACCGACATCGGCGATCTGCTGCGCGTCTCGATTCCGCGCTCGATCGACCTCGCGGTCGTCGTCGAGCCGGACCTGCCGGAGGTACGCGGCGAGGCGGCGCAGCTCCAGCAGGTGGTGCTCAACCTGCTGACCAACGCCGCCGACGCCATCGGTGCGGGCAGCGGAAGCATCGCCGTCTCGGTCACCGGCCGGCGGCTCGATCGGGACCAGCTGACCGGCTTCCAGGGTGACGATCTCGCCGCCGGCGAGTACGTCGTGCTCGAGGTCGCCGACACCGGCTGCGGCATGGACGAGGCGACGCGCGAGCGCATCTTCGATCCCTTCTTCTCGACCAAGGGGAGCGGCCGTGGCCTCGGCCTGGCGGCGCTGGCGGGGATC
>JAIOJQ010000329.1 GCA_019911865.1 Thermoanaerobaculia bacterium | reverse complement strand
GCGTGGCGGGGCGATCCGTCAGCCGCACCGTGGCGTCGGTCGGCGGCTCCTCGCGCAGCGCCGCGCCGGCCAGCTCGCCCGGCGCCAGCTCGCGCTCGCACAGGGTGATCTCGCGCACCACCTCGGAGGCCGAGGCGAATCGCTGGTCGCGATCCTTGGCCAGCATCCGCGCCGCCAGCTGCTGCAGGCGCGGCGCCAGGTCGGGCCGGCGGGTCGCCACCGGCGCCGGATCCTGGTTGAGGATCTGGTAGACGAGGGTGGTCAGCGTCTCGCCCTCGAAGGGGCGGCGCCGGCAGAGGATCTCGTAGAGCAGCACCCCGAGCGAGAAGATGTCGGTGCGTCCGTCGAGCGTCTCGCCCTTGATCTGTTCGGGCGACATGTAGTGCGGGCTGCCGACCACCGAGCCGGTCATCGTCAGGTCGGAGGTCTGGTCGGCGACGCGCGCGATGCCGAAGTCGGCGATCTTCACCCGCCCGTCGGGGGTGATCATCAGGTTGCTCGGCTTGATGTCGCGGTGCACGACGCCTTGGCGGTGGGCGTAATCGAGCCCTTCGGCGGCCTGGCGGACGATCGACAGCGCCTCGCCGAGCGTCAGCGGCGGGCCGTCGGCGGCGCGATCGGCGAGGTCCTGCCCCTCGACGAACTCGAAGGCGAGGTAGAGGATGCCCTGATCCTCGCCGGCGTCGAACAGGGTGATGATGTTCGGGTGCAGCAGCCGGCCCGCGGCGCGCGCTTCGCGCAGCAGCCGCTGCTTGCGCTCCTCGAGTTCCTTGACCCGCCCGTCCTCGACGCGCACCGTCTTGAGCGCCACGTGGCGGCCGATCTGCGGATCCTCGGCGAGGTAGACCTCGCCCATGGCGCCGGCACCGAGCCGCTTGAGGATGCGATAGCGACCGAGCTGGTCACCCTGTTCGAGCCGCTTCATCCGTTTCTCCGCTCCCCCGGCCGGCGCCCGTCTCTCATGTCCGGCGGATGATATCGCGCCCCGACGCGGCGCCGGCGCGCCGATGCCGGTGCGTCACGGCGAGCTCGAAGGCCCGCGATTCACGGTTCCAGAGGAGGCGCTCGACGACGATCCCGTCCGGCTCGACGGTGATCCGGTGGAAGCTGTTGTGGCCGGTCTCGGCGCCACGCCCGCGGCTGGAGGTCGTCGTCCCGCACTGCAGCACCAGCGGCCCGCCGCCGGGCAGGGCGCGCTCGGCGGGGACTTCGAAGGCGTGGTGCAGGTGTCCGGAGAGCACCAGCTCGACGCCGCACCGGCGCGCCGCCGCGATCAGCTCGCCGCCGCGGCGCGCCACCGGCTCGTCGCCCAGCTCGGGGGCGGCGACGATCGGATGGTGCGCGACGAGGACCCGGAAGGCCCCCGCCCCCGCCGCCGTGAACCGCCCGGCCAGCCCGGAGATGTCGCCCCGGCGGATGCGGCCGTGCTTGGTCGTCCAGGCGTGCGCGGTGTTGACGCCGACCACCGCCAGCGCCGGGGAGAAGAAGTCGCGCACCAGTTCGCGATCGAAGCCCCGCCGCCAGGCGCCGAAGGGGGCGAAGAGGCGCTCCCAGAAGCGCCAGAGCGGTACGTCGTGATTGCCGGGGACGAAGACCGCCGGCGCGGCGAGGCGGGCGAAGAACTGCCGCGCGGCGCGGAACTGGCGGATTTTGGCGCGCTGGGTCAGATCCCCGGAGACGACGACCAGGTCCGGCGGCTGGCGCTCGACCATGCCGAGGACGGCCGCGGAGCGGTCCTCCAGATGCTTGGGGCCGAAGTGGATATCGGAGAGGTGAAGGAGGGTCGCCACCCGGGGCGCGCGCCGTCAGACGGCGTCCGGCTCGTGGTCGAGGCCGCCGATCGCATCGTCCCCCTGGTCGGCGACGAGGGAGCCGAACCGCGCCACGACCCCCGCCGCCACGGCGCCGGTGAGCGCCTCGATCAGCACGGCGCTGCGCCGGCTGCGCCCCAGCCACCAGCCCGCACCCGCCGCGACCAGCAGGGCCGGCAGCGGATGCCGGCGCACCACGCCGCGCCAGTCGAGGTCGGGCGGGATGAGATCGTCGAGCAGCTCGTCAGCCAGCGACGGGGAATCCCTCGTCTCGAGCTCCCGCCGCACCGCGCGCCGTGAATCCACGCCGCCCCCGTCCGCGCTCAGTCGTCGCGGCGCCGGCCGCGCATCAGCATGCCGACGAGGAAGCCGACGCCCGCGGCGATCAGGATCGACTTGCCCGGATTCTCGCGCACGTAGACGTTGACGTCGTCGGCCAGGTCGCCGGCATCCTTGCGCACCCGCTCGTAGCCGTGCCGCACGCCCTCTACCGCGGCGTCGTAACGCTCGCGCGTCGCCGCGCCCAGCCGCTCGGCGCGCCGCCGCAGCTCGCGCTGGGTGCGCCGGGCCGAGCTACCGAGCTCCTCGGCGGCTCCCTCGAAACGATCCCGCGCCTCGTCGAGCCCCTCGCCGATCACCTCGCGGGCACCGGACACCGCGTCTTCGACGACTTCGCGCGCATGATCGACCACTTTCTTGTCGCTCATCGGACCTCCTTCGCCCGCTCCGCGGGCCGTGCCGCCCCATCCTACCTCCCCGCCGTCACTCCGGCCACCCCGCGCCCGTCGCAGCCCGGGGTCCGAGCGTCATCGGCCCGGGCATCACCCACGCCGACGATTCCGCTTCACAGGCGGAGTCGAGCCCGCAACTGCTCCCGGGAGAGGCGGTGGTGGGCCGCCACGTCCGAGAGAATCGCCGAGACCGTGCCGGTCTTCAGTCTTGCGTGCCGGGGAATGGTGAGATGGTGCTCGCCGCCCTCAAGTGAAGTCAGGCGCAGGTGCGAACCGGTCTGGCGGACGATCGAGTACCCCAATGACCTGAGCGAACGCGCGAGCTCGTCACCCGAGCAGTCGCGCGGCAGCTTCAAAGCGCCAGGATTTCGTCGCGCACGAAATGGAGACGCACGATTCCCGGGCGGTTCTCTTCGCCGTAGTGGCACTCCACCGCGTCGCGGATCTCGCTCTCGAGCTCGCTGCGGTCGTCGGCCTCGACGTAGATCGACTCCCCGAGGGCGCGGGCGACGTAGCCGCCCTCGTCGGCCTCGCGGACCTCGAAAATCAGCTCGCGGACCTGTCGCGAATCGTCCGTCGCCATGCCGCCATCCTACTCCCCCGGCACGATTGCGTCGACGCGCTCTGTCCGAACGGGCGGGTCGGGATCGCTTTGTTACACTGCCGGGCGGAGGCAACCCGTGGCTCGAGTGACGTTCGAAGGTGCTTGTGGCACGGTCACCGGCAGCCGCACGCGGCTGGAGTTCGGCGGCCGGACTCTGCTCGTCGATTGCGGCATGTTCCAGGGGGACAACGAAGTCGAGGCGCGCAACTGGAGCGACTTCCCGTTCGAGCCCTCCAAGGTCGACGCCGTCCTGCTGACCCACGCCCATCTCGACCACTGCGGTCTGCTGCCGCGCCTGGTCGGCCGCGGATTCCGGGGCCCGGTGTACTGCACGCGGGCCACCCGGCCGCTCGCCCGGCTGGTCCTCGAGGATGCCGGCGCGATCCAGGAGGAGGAGGCCCGCTACGCCGCCCGCAAGGGCTACAGCCGCCACGCCGAGCCGAAGCCCCTGTTCACCGGTCGCGACGCGCGGCAGGCGCTCGAGCGGCTCGAACCGGTCCGCTTCCACGAGCCGTTCGAGCCACTGCCGGGGGTGCAGGTCCGCTTCCTGCGCGCTGGACACCTGCTCGGCGCCGCGTCGATCGAGATCTCGGCCAAAGGCGCCGACGGCCAGCGTCACCGCTGGCTCTTCTCGGGGGACATCGGGCGCTACGGCGCGCCGATCCTGGTCGACCCCGAAGCGCCGGAAGAGGCGCCGAACGCCCTCGTCCTCGAGTCGACCTACGGCGACCGCAACCACGCCGAACACGACCCGGTCGCGGCGCTGGGCGACACCATCGAACGCACGTTCGCGCGCGGCGGGTCGGTGCTGCTGCCCGCTTTCGCCCTCGGCCGCACCCAGGACGTCCTCTACCACCTGTCCGAACTCGCCGACCAGGGGCGGCTCGACCCGACCGCCGTCTTCCTCGACAGCCCGATGGCGATCCGCGCCACCGAGATCTATCGCCAGGCGCGCCCCGAGTTCGACGACGAGCTGCTCGACCGCATCGCCAACGGCGCCAATCCGCTCGCCGCCGACCGCTTCAGCCGCTGCAACACCGTCGACGAGTCGAAGGCGCTCAACGACCGCGACGCGCCGGCGGTGATCGTCGCGGCGAGCGGCATGGCGACCGGCGGACGGATCGTCCACCACCTGGCGCGACGCCTCGGCGACCCCCGCGCCTGCGTCGTCTTCGTCGGTTACCAGGCCGCCGGTACGCGCGGCCGGGCGCTGCTCGACGGCGCCTCGACGGTGTCGATCCACGGTCGCCGGGTGGCGGTGCGGGCGCAGATCACGCAGATCGGCGGCCTGTCGGCGCACGCGGATTCCAGCGAGCTCGAGCGCTGGTGTCGCGCCCTGCCCGGCGCCCCGGCGCGGACCTTCCTCAACCACGGCGAGGATCCGCCGCGCAAGGCACTGGCGGCCGACCTGGTCGAGCTCGGCTGGTCGCGGCCGCACCTGCCCCAGCCCGGAACGACCGTCCCGTGGTGACGCGGCCGCGGCTGCGGCGGGCGCTGGCGGCGCTCGGCCGCGCCGCGGCGCGCGCCCATCGGGACGGCATCGGGCGCCGCGCCTCGGCGCTCGCCTACGCGACCCTCGTCTCGATCGTCCCGCTGCTCGCCGTCGTCTCGATCTTCGTCGCCCAGACGCTGCGCGAGGACGACGGACGCATCCTGCAGATGATCGCCGAGCTGCTCCCCTACCGGGAGGAGACCGTGGTCGAGGCGCTGCGCAGCTTCGTCGCCCAGGCCGGGTCGGTGTCGCGGCTCGCCCTGGTCGGCTTCCTCGTCACTTCGCTGGCGACCTTCTTCGCCGTCCAGGAGACACTCTTCTCGGTTTTCCGGGTCACCGCGCCGCCGTCGCTGGCGCGGCGCATCGTCACCTTCACGCTGCTGCTCTTCTGGGGTCCGGTGCTCATCGGCTCGGTCTACGCCGTGCTGCTGTGGATCGGCCGCACGACCGGCACGATCGGCCTGCTGCTGCGCGCCGTGCCGGTCGTCGTCACCTTCGTCGGCGTCGCCATGCTCTACTGGCGCGCCGCGTATGGCCGCATCCGGCTGCGCCATGCCGCGGCGGGGAGCCTGCTGGCGACCGTTCTGATCGAGCTGCTCAAGGGGGGCTTCACGGTCTACACGTCGACCTTTTCGGTCGTCCAGCGCGCCGTCTACGGCTCGTTCGTCATCGCCTTCTTCTTCCTGCTCTCGGTGCAGCTGGCCTGGTGGATCCTGCTCTACGGCGCCGAAGTCGCCGCGACGCTGGCGCGACCGCAGGGCGACGCGGAGCACGACGAGGAGCGCCCCGATCCCTGGATCGCCCTGGCGGCGCTCGAACAGCTCGGTTCCGCCGGACGTCCGGCGCTGTCGACCGACGAGCTGGCCGATCGGGTCGCCGTCTCCCCCGCCTCGCTGCGCCGCCACCTCGCCCCGCTGTCGCACCAGGGGCTGCTCGAGGCACCGCTCACCCATTCCGGCCTCTGGCGCCTCGCCGTGGCGCCGGGCCGCGTGCGGCTGGAGTCGGTCTTCGCCGCCAGCGAGCCGGCCCGTCCGGTCTCCGGGGTTGTTGACGAGGAGGCCGCCGCGCCGTCCCACCTCGAGCGTCTCCGCGCCCTGCTCGCCGGCGCCCGGGTGGAAGCTCTCGCCGGCGCGACCCTCGACGACTGGTTGACCCGCGATCTTCCGCGCCCCCCCGCCCCGGTAGCGC
>JAIOJQ010000026.1 GCA_019911865.1 Thermoanaerobaculia bacterium | reverse complement strand
GGCGCAGCCCGAGCCGCTGGCGACGGCGCCCGAAGTGCCGGCCGAAGCTGCGCCAGCCGTCCCCGATGCCGAGCCGACTGCGGCTCCGGTTGCCGCTCCGCTGCCAGCTCCCGCCGTCGCGCGGCCCACGGAGTCGCCGGCTGCGGCGAGCGAAGTCCGCGGGGCTCCGGAGCCCGCCGCAGAACCGGTTCCCGATTCGGCGCCCGTGCCGGAGCCGGAACCGGCGCCGGTGGCGCCGCCGGTCCACATCGAGGCGACCTTCGAGGCGCGCGAGGCGGCCGAGTTCCACGTCGACCCGGAGGACGCCCTGGTCGAGATCGACGGCCGGGTGATCGGCAAGGCCGACGACTGGGACGACATGGGGGGCGGCAAACCGTGGGTCTTCGCCGGGCCGGGCGAGCACCTGGTGAAGCTTTCGCTGCCCGGCTATCGGACCGCCTGGATCCGCATCCGCGTCCACCCTGACGCCGACGACGACGTCGCCGACATCGACACCGACCTCGTGAAACTGGCGGACTGAGCCGTCAGTAGATCTTCTTGCCGAGCAGGCTTTCGGCGAGGTCGACGAGCAGGTTGGCGGTGCGGTTCTCGCGATCGAGAATCGGATTGACCTCGACCAGGTCGAGGCTGGTCACCCGCCCCGAGTCGGAGAACAGCTCCATCAGCAGGTGCGCCTCGCGGAAGGTGAAGCCGCCCGCCACCGGCGTGCCGACGCCCGGGGCGATCTCCGGGTCGAGCACGTCGGCGTCGAAGGAGACGTGCAGACGGGGCAGGGCGCCGAGGCGCGCCAGCGTCTCCTCGGCGATGCGCGGCAGCCCGATGTGGTCGACCTCCTTCATCGTGTAGACGGTCACCCCGGCCTGGCGCATCAGCTGCTTCTCGCCGCCGTCGAGATCCCGCACGCCGATCAGCACCACGTCCTCGGGGCGCACCTTGGCGCCGTCCCAGGCGATGTCGATCAGGCGCGAATCGCCGATGCCGCACAGCGTCGCGAGCGGCATGCCGTGGATGTTGCCCGACGGCGAGGTGTCGGGGGTGTTGAAGTCGCCGTGCGCGTCGACCCAGACGACCCCGGTGCGCTGGCGCCGCGAGCAGCCGGTCACCGAGCCGAGGGCGATCGAGTGATCGCCGCCGAGCACCAGCGGGAAGACCTCTTCGGGCAGCCTCAGCAGGACTTCGACGGTCGCCTCGCAGGCCTTGCGGATCTCGTCCAGGTAGGCCATGCCGCCGCCCGGACCCTGGTGCGAGATGCCGAGCTCCTCGGCCGCCGGCACGTCGATGTCGCCGAGGTCCCGGACGTCGTGACCGAGCCCCTCCAGCCGCTCCTCGAGCCGGCCGTAGCGCAGCGCCGAGGGCCCCATGTCGACGCCACGGCGCCCCTGGCCGAGGTCCATCGGGACACCGAGAATCGCGATCGATCGTGCCATGGGCGCATCCTATGGCAAGCGTCCCCCGCTCCCGGCCGGGGACACACAAAAGGGACACACAAAAGGGACACACAAACGCCGGCTCCGTGTCCGCCTTGTGTGTCCCTTTTGTGTGTCCCCGGCGGGTGCTAGGTTGGGGGGGTGGTGGTGGACGAACATCGTGGGGACGTGGACGCCGGGGCGATCGGCTTCTCCGTCGTCACCGTTTCCGACTCGCGCACCGAGGCGACCGACGGCGGCGGTCAGCTGCTCGTCGCTCGGATCGCCGACTCCGGCGCACGCCTGGCGCGCCGCACCCTGGTGCGCGACGAGCCGCACGCCATAGCGGCCGCGGTGCGCGAGGCGCTCGACGACGCGCGGGTCGACGCCGTCCTGGTCACCGGCGGCACGGGCGTGGCGCCGCGCGACGTGACGATCGAGTCGGTGCGTCCCCTGTTCGAAAAGGAGCTGCCGGGCTTCGGCGAGCTCTTCCGCCTCCTCTCGCACGCCGAGATCGGCGCCGCGGCGATGCTCTCGCGCGCCACCGCCGGGGTGGCCCGCGGGCGGGCGATCTTCCTGCTGCCCGGCTCGCCGGCGGCGCTGGCGCTGGCGATGGATCGATTGATCCTGCCCGAGCTCGCCCACCTGCTGGCGCAGGCGCGCCGCGCCGGCTGAGCCGGGCTCAGCGTCCGCGCCGTCGGTCGCCGCGCGGCGCCGGGCGCAGCAGCGCCGCGACCAGCAGCAGCAGGACGGCGCCGAGCGTGGCGACGATCAGGCTGCGGACGTCGAAGCCGCGGATGCCGCCGAAGCCGAGCAGGGTGGCAATGAAGCCACCGGCGAGGGCGCCGGCGAGGCCGATGGCGAGCGTGGCCAGGCAGCCGGTGCGGGCGCCCGGGAGGTAGCGGGCGAGGATCCCGGCGAACAGCCCCATCAGGATCCACGAACCGACTCCCATCAGCGGCAACTCCGGCATCGCTCCCTCCCGCCGGGGGCTCTTCCCGGGCGCCCCGCGAGTCTACGCGAGGGCGCTGCTAGGCTCGCCGCGTGTCCGCGCGCCCCCGGCTCCTGCTGATCGACGGCTTCCACACGATCTTCCGCGCCTTCTACGCGATCCGCGAGCTGACCAACTCGAAGGGCGAGCCGACCAACGCGGTGTTCGGCTTCGTGCAGATCCTGCGCAAGCTGCTGCGCGACGAAAAGCCCGACTTCATCGGCGTCGCCTTCGACCTCGGCGAGCCGACGGCGCGCAGCGACAAGTTCGCCGATTACAAGGCCAACCGCGCGCCGACGCCGGACGCCCTGGTCGCCCAGATTCCCTACATCCGGCGCGTCATCGAGGCGTTCCGCATCCCGCTCATCGAGCTCGAGAGCCACGAGGCCGACGACGTGATGGGCACGCTGTCGCGTCAGGCGGCGGCCGCCGGCTACGACGTGGTCCTGGTGTCGGCCGACAAGGACCTGCTGCAGCTGGTCGGGCCCGGCGTCACGCTGTTTCACACCGGGCGCAACAGGATCTACGACGCGGCGGCGGTCGAGGCGGAGTGGGGAGTGCCGCCGGAACGGGTGCCGGACGTGCTGGCGCTGATGGGGGATGCGGTCGACAACGTCCCCGGCGTGCCGGGCATCGGCGAGAAAGGGGCACGCCAGCTGGTGGCCGAGTACGGCACGGTCGAGAACCTGCTCGAGCGCGCCGGCGATATCCGGCGCAAGGCTTACCGCGAGGGGTTGCTCGAGCACCGCGCCGCGGCGCTGCTGTCGAAGGAGCTGGCCACCATCCACACCGACCTGCCGATCGAGCTCCACCCCGAGGCGCTGCGCGCCGAACCGCCGGACACCGGGGCGCTGCGTCGCCTCTACTCCGAGCTCGAGTTCCGCGCCCTGCTCGAGGAGCTCGGCGGCAGCGAGACGGCGGCGGCGCCGCTCACCGAGCTGGCGGCTCCCGCCTCGGCCGCCGAGGTCGAGGCCTTCGCCGCCGGGCTCGCCGGCGAGGTGACGGTCGTGCTGGTGCCCGGCGAGGAGCCGGTGGCGGTGGCGCTCGCCGGCGCCGGCGCGGCGGCGCTGGTCGATCTGCGCGTCCCGCCGTGCCGTGCGGCGCTGGTCCGGCAGCTCGACCGGCTGATCGGCGACCCGCAGGTCGAGCTGGTCGGCCACGATCTCAAGGAGGTCCTGCGCCTCGCCTCGCGCGGCCCCAGGGTGGCCTGCCGGCTGTTCGACCTGATGCTCGCCTCCTACCTGCTGCGCAACTCCTCGCACGGACATCCGTTCGAGGAACTCGCCGTCGAGCGGCTCGGAGTGCAGCCGCGCTCCCTGCGCGAGGCCGGCTTCGACAAGGGGCAGGAGCCGCCGGTCGGCGACGAGCGGCTGCGCGCCCTGGCCGCCGAACGGATCGACCTGGCGGCGCGGCTGCTGCCGGGTCTGCGCGACGAGCTGGGGCAGGGGACGCCGGGGCGCGTCTACCGCGACATCGAGGCCCCGCTGCTGCCGGTGCTGGTGGCGATGGAGGAGACCGGGATCCGCCTCGACGTGCCGTTTCTCGCCGCGATGTCGGCGCAGATGGGCAGCGAGCTCGAGTCGCTCGAGAGGGAGATCTTCGAGCTCGCAGGCGAGCGCTTCAACGTCCAGTCGCCGCAGCAGCTCGGGGTGATCCTGTTCGAGAAGCTCGGCCTGCCGGTGCTGCGGCGCACCAAGAAGACGAAGAGCTGGTCGACCGACGCCGAGACGCTCGAGGAGCTGGCGCGGCGCGGCCACGCCCTGCCGGAACGCCTGCTGCGCCACCGCGAGGTCGCCAAGCTGAAGTCCACCTACGTCGACGCCCTGCCGGCGCTGGTCGCCGCCGACGGACGGATCCACACCCGCTTCCAGCAAGCGGTGGCGGCGACGGGACGCATCTCGTCGGTCAACCCCAACCTGCAGAACATCCCGATCCGCACCGAGCAGGGGCAGCAGATCCGCCGCGCCTTCCGGGCCGACGACGGGCACCTGCTGATCGCCGCCGATTACAGCCAGATCGAGCTGCGCCTGCTGGCCCACATCGCCGGCGAGCCGGCGATGATCGAGGCGTTCCGGCGCGGCGAGGACATCCACCGCTCGACCGCCGCGGCGGTGCTCGGCGTCGACCCGGACCTGGTCACCGCCGACCAGCGCCGGGCCGCCAAGACGATCAACTTCGGCCTCATCTACGGCATGAGCGCCTTTGGCCTCGCCGCCCAGCTCGGTATCGCGCAGAAGGAGGCCGAGCGGTTCATCCAGACCTACTTCGCCCGCTACGGCGGTGTGCAGGAGTACATGCGCTCGACGCTCGAGCAGGCCGCCAGCCAGGGGTACGTCGAGACGCTCTGGGGGCGGCTGCGCTACCTGCCCGAGATCCGCTCGCCCAATCGCGCGGTGCGCGACAACGCCCAGCGCATGGCGATCAACGCCCGCATCCAGGGCTCGGCGGCCGACCTGCTCAAGCGGGCGATGATCACCCTGGCGGCGCGCCTCGAGCGCGAGCACCCGGCGGCGCGCCTGCTGCTGACGGTGCACGACGAGCTGGTGCTCGAGGCGCCGGCCGCCGAGGCCGAGGCGGTCGGCGCGGCGGCGAAGGCCGAGATGGAGGGGGCCGCCGAACTCGCGGTGCCGCTGGTCGCCGAGGTGGGGATCGGGGCGACCTGGTTCGACGCCAAGGCCTGAGGCGGCAGTCCGGGGCCGATTCGACAGGTGGGCCGGCGGGCAGGTAAAATACGCCCTCCCGGCTCGTCCGGGCACCGAAACCCCGGAACCCGCATGCGACTCCAATCGACTCTGCTCGCCACCGCCCTGCTCGTCGCCCTGCCGGGGGCCGGCTTCGCCGCCTCGGCGCGCTCGTTCTCGGGCGCCACGCTCGAGGGGTCGATGAACCGGCCGAACGAGGACCTCGCCACCCTCTCGGGGACGACGGTCAAGTACGCCGTGCAGCCCCTGCTGGTCACCGCGGCGACGACCTGCACCTTTCGCAGCGTCCAGCAGACGCCCGGCAACGGCTGGCTCTTCCTCTACGAAACCGCGTTCGATCCCACCCAGCCGCTGCAGCACCTGATCGGCGCCGACAACGACGGGGAGATGGGCGCCGGCACCTCGACCATCGCCAGCGTAGCGCTCGATCCGACCAAGACCTACTCGCTGGTGACGACCTCGTCGTCGGCCACCGCGGTCGAGTTCGTCAACCTGGTCGCCTGCACGGGCGGGGCGAGCATCCTGGTGGGCAACGGCGCGCTGCCGTCCGACGGCACGGTCGCCGAGTTCCGCAACGGGCGCTTCCAGGTCGAGGGCGTCTGGCGGGCGCGAACGGGTCCCGACACCTACATCAGCGGCGACATGTTCTACACGCCGCTCGGTTCGAGTGAGTCGGGGATCTTGTGGACGCAGAACCCGAACGACTGGGTGGTGATGATCAAGGTCCTCGACGGCTGCGCGATCAACAACCGGTTCTGGGTCTTCTACGCGGCGGCGACCGACATCGAGTTCACCATCACCGTGACCGACACCTTCACCAACACGGTCAAGACCTACCAGAACCCGATCAGCACGCCGGCGGCGCCGGTCAACGACACGCTCGCCTTCGCCACCTGCCAGTAGCCGGTAGCGCCGGAGAAGCCTCGCGGCCCGGGCCGCGCCCGTGACATAGACTGCGCGCCTTGCACCCCGAGAGCGCAGCGCCGCCGCCGGTCGCCCGGCGAGAGATCGTCGCGTGGGCGATGTTCGACTTCGCCAACTCGAGCTACACGACGGTCATCGTCACCGTCGCCTACAGCGTCTACTTCACCCGCCTGGTGGCGGCCGGTCCGGATGCCGACCTGTGGTGGGGGCGCGGCGTCCTGCTGGCCAACCTGATCGTCCTGCTGCTGTCGCCCCTGGTCGGCGCGGTGGCCGACGAGTCGGGCCGCAAGAAGCACTTCCTCTTCGCGTCGTGGGCGGTCTGCGTCGTCGGCACCGCGTCGCTCGCCGCGGTGGGTCCGGGCGACATCGCGCTCGGCCTCGCCCTGTTCGTCCTCTCCAACGTCGCGTTCTCGTTCGGCGAGAACTTCGCCGCCTCCTTCCTCCCCGAGATCTCGACGCCGGCGACGGTGGGGCGGATTTCCGGCTTCGGCTGGGGGCTCGGCTACTTCGGCGGGCTCGCCTCGCTGCTGCTGGTCAAATCGAGCATCGACGGCGGCTTCGTCGAGGCGAACCTGCCGGGGCTGCGCGCCGCCTGGGTGACGACGGCGCTCTTCTTCCTCGTCGCCGGGCTGCCGACCTTCCTGATCCTGCGCGAGCGCGCGCCACGGCGCAGCGAGCCGTTCTCCTGGTACGTGCGCAACGGTTTCGGCCGCGTCGCCACGACGCTGCACTCGATCCGCCGCTTCCGCGAACTGGCGCGTTTCCTGACCGTCTTCTTCGTCTACTCGATGGGGCTGACCAGCATCATCGCCTTCGTCGGCGTCTACGCCGAGCGCACGGTCGGGTTCACCGCCGGGGAGCTGATCGGGCTCTTCCTCGTCGTGCAGGTGTCCTCGGCGGGCGGGGCTTTCCTGTTCGGAGCGATCCAGGACCGGCTCGGCGCCCGGCGGACGATCCAGGTGACCCTGCTGCTGTGGATCGGCGTCTGCCTGGCGACCTGGGCGACCGCCGACAAGCGCGCCTTCTGGGGGATTGCCCTCGCCGCCGGGCTCGGCATCGGCTCGCTGCAGTCGGCCTCGCGCGCCCTGGTCGGGCTCTTCTCACCGGTCGACAAGGCGGGCGAGTTCTTCGGCCTCTGGGGGCTCGCCGGCAAGGGGGCCTACGCGTGCGGCCCCTTCGCCTTCGGCTGGATTTCGTCGGCCAGCGGCTCGCAGCGCGCCGCGGTGGCAGCCACCGCGCTGTTCTTCCTCGTCGGCTGGCTCGGCATGTTCGCCATCGACGAGCGACGGGGCCTCGCGGCGGTCGAGGCCTGGCGGGCGGAGCGCGCCGGCCGGTGATCCGCCGGTGACGGCATGAGGCGCTCCCTCGACCGCTTCGTCGGCGCGCTCTGCCGTTTCGTCCTCGGCATCTTCTTTCGCCGCATCGAGGTGGTCGGCCGCGATCGCCTGCCATCCGGGGGGCCGCTCGTGGTGGTGGCCAACCACGTCAACGGGCTGATCGACCCGATGTTCGTCGTCGGGCCGCTCGGGCTCGAAGTGCGCCTGCTCGGCAAGAGCACGCTGTGGCGGATCCCGGGGCTCCGATGGCTGCTCGACCTAGCCGGCGCCGTGCCGGTGCATCGACCCGGCGACCCGGGCGTCGACACGGCGCGCAACGTCGAAACCTTCGACCGCTGTCATCGCGTGCTGGCCGCCGGCGGCAGCCTGGCGATCTTCCCCGAGGGGATCAGTCACGACGAGCCGCAGTTGCAGCCGCTGCGCACCGGCGCAGCGCGCATCGTGCTCGAGGCCGAGCGGCGGCTGGGCCCGCTCGGGGTGCGCATTCTGCCGGTCGGCCTGGTCTTCGAGGAGCGCACCCGCTTCCGGTCGCGCGCCCTGGTGGTGGTCGGCGAGCCGATCGACCCGACGCCCGAGATCGCCGCGGCGCGCCAGGACGAGAGCGCGGCGGTGCGCGTCCTCACCGCGCGGATCGCCGCAGCGCTCGCCGGGGTGACCCTCAACTACCCGAGCTGGGAGGACGCGCGGCTGATCGAACGGGGGGCCGACGTGTGGCACCGGGATCACTCGGACCTTCCGGAACGGCGTCCGCTGGCGGCCGGCTTCGAGGTCCGGCGGGCGCTCGCCGGTGGCCTCGCGAGCCTGCGCGACCAGCATCCGGACGAGGTCGCCGCGGCGGTCGAGGCGGTGCGCGACTACGAGGCGCTGCTCGGTGCGACCGGACTCACCGACGCTCAGGTCGCGGCGCGCTGGCGCTGGGGCGCCGGTTTCGCTTTCGGCCTGCGCACGGTGGCGCGGCTGCTCGTCGCCTCGCCGGTGGCGCTGCTCGGCACGGCGCTCAACGTCGTGCCCTGGACGGCCATCGCGCTGATCTCCCGGCGGGTGCGCGAAGAGCCCAATCAGATCGCGACCTACAAGATCTTTGCGTCGCTGGTCTTCTATCCGGCGGCGTGGGTCGCCGCCGGGTGGCTCGCCGCGCGCGCTCTGGGCACCGGCGCCGGGGTGGTCCTCGGGCTGCTCGGCCTGCCCGCCGGCTGGGTGGCGCTGCGCTGGCACGAGCGGCGCGGAGTACTCTGGCGCCAGAGCCGGGCCTTCCTGCTGTTCGCCGCCCGCCGGCCGGTGGCGCTCGAGCTGCGGGCGCGGCGGTTCCGGGTCGAGGAGGAGATCGACCGGCTCACCGAACGCTGGCGCGCCCTTCAGGACGAGGCGAGCAGCCGGGCATAGTCCGCTTCGGTGTCGACGTCGAGCCGGCCGCCGGGAAAGGGGACGGTCGCCAGCGACCCCGCGGCGGCGCGCCGGGCGATCAGGGCCCGCGCCCCCGCCTCGCCGGAGAACGTCGCCAGCTCCGCGAGCGCCGCCCCGGGCAGACAGGCCGGTGGCCCGAGGACTCCCTCCCCGTAGTGGCTCGCCGCCCAGCCGTCGCCGGCGTGGGCCGCGGCGAGCAGTCCGGAGTAGAGGCGGCGGTCGGCGAGCGGCAGATCGACCAGAGTGATCAGCAACTGCGCCGGACTGCCGCCCAGGCTTGCGAGGGTGCGCGCTCCGGCGGCCAGCGAGTCGCCGAGCCCGCCGCCGGCGACGCGGGCGATCACCGTCGCATCGCTCGCCGGCAGCAGGTGGCCGGCGGGCGAACCCTCGGCCAGGACGACGACGAGCGGCGAGGCGACCGCCGCCAGCTCCGCGGC
>JAIOJQ010000328.1 GCA_019911865.1 Thermoanaerobaculia bacterium | reverse complement strand
GCGAAGGCGCCGGCGGTTTCGCTTCGGCAAGAGCGGCTGGAGCAGTAGTGAGGCACGCGGTCAACTTACGCCGTGGCCGGCGGCGGGAGGCCGCCTGGGCGGGTGGCAGCGTCGTGCTGGCCGGGTAGCGACGACCCACGCCATGCTCGCCCGTCGCGCCCGCCGGCTCGGCCGCGGCTGACCTCGCGCCGGTCGTCGCTACCCGGCCAGCACGACGCTGCCACCCGCCCAGGCGGCCTCCCGCCGCCGGCCACGGCGTAAGTTGACCGCGTGCCTCACTACTGCTCCAGCCGCTCTTGCCGAAGCGAAACCGCCGGCGCCTTCGCCTCTCCGCCGACCCAGGCGCTCCCGCGAGCGGCCTACCCCGGGAGACTGGGAGATTTTTCGCACGCCGCGGCGAGCCGTGGGGAAACTTGCGCAGCGTCCGCCCGCACCACCGCCGCCGGGTCGTTCGCCGGCACTGCGAGTCCGGCTCGCAACCCATTCTCGACACACGATTTGCGGCGCGCCCCGGCGGTCCGCGCGGCGGCTCGCCGCGAAGCGGGCACGCTCGTTGCGCTAGAGCTGGACAGACATGAAAACTCCCGCGCCCGAGGGCGACGGAAAGGAGACGCCAGATGAAGAACCGGATGCTTCTGATCGCCGCCGTCGCGGTGCTGCTCGCCGCCCCGGCGATGGCGTTCCACCACGAGTCGGTCGGCTACTGCCAGGGCTGTCACACCATGCACAACAGCGCCAACAACCTGGGCATGAACCTCGACGCCACCGGCACCGGGCCGGGCCTGGCGCCGGGCTTCGGCTACACCGACCTGCTGCTGCTGCCGAACGCGACCGACACCTGCCTGCGCTGCCACGGCAACAACAGCGCCAGCTACAACGTGTTCGAGTCGGATCCACTGAATCCGACGCTGCAGGAGTACTACAGCGCCGGCAACTTCGTGTTCCTGCTCGAGGACAACGTCAACGACGGCCGCGGCGGCGCGACCAACCCGATCCCGGGCCAGCGGGCCGGCCACAACCTGCGCTCCGGCATCAAGGGCAGCAACTGGGACACCACGCTGCTCTATCCCCCGGGCGGCCAGGCCGAGCTGGCGAACAACCAGCTCGAGTGCACGAGCTGCCACGACCCGCACGGCCAGGACAGCTTCCGCTTCCTCTACCAGACCGGCCAGACGATCGACGTCGGCGGGGACGAGGTGACGTTCGGCGGCACCCTGGTGGCCGAGGGCATCAGCTACAACTCGATCGAGGGCCTGGCGAACCACAACGCCTACCACTCGGGCTACAGCGAGTGGTGCTCCACCTGCCACGGCGACTTCCACGCTTCGTCCGGCAACCTGATCCACCCGTCGGGCGAGGCTCTGACCGCGACGATCGTCGCCAAGTACAACGAGTATCGCGGCACGGCCGACTGCGTCAACAACCCGCCGACCGGCCCGACCGATCCCTGCGGCAGCGGCACCGTGGTCGACGCCTACCTGCCGGACACGCCGTTCGAGGATCCCTCGGTCACGACCACCTCGACCGCCGGTCCGACCGCGGGCACGTCGATGGTCGCCTGCGTCACCTGCCACCGCGCCCACGCCACCTCGGCGCAGGACATGGGCCGCTGGGACTTCACGATCCAGAACATCGAGACCGACGGCGCGACCTCGGGCTCCTGGAAGATCCCGTACGCCCAGGCGACGCTGCCGGCGGACGACGACCAGAAGTCGCTCTGCAACAAGTGCCACACGCAGGACGAGTTCGACCACCTCGTCACGCCGTGATCTGAGGTAGAGATCCGGCGCCTGCCGGCGCCACATCGACCCGGGGTGTCCGCACCCCGGGTCGCTTTTTTTGGGGGGCCGGCCGCCCCGCGCCGCGGGTTGCGGCGGGGCCACCCTCGCGGATGGTGGCGGCGTTCGAGCTGGCTGTGAGAATGCCCGCCGTGAGACGCGCGTCGCAGGTTTCGCGGGAGGGTGCCGGGCGCAGCCTCGTTCTGGCGGGGCTCGCTCTGGCGGCGGCCTCGGCGGCACGCGCCGGCACGCTCGACGGCGCCCTCCGGCTCGGCTGGACGAGCACCGATCTCGGCGACGCCGTGGTCGACGGCAGCGATCACTCCGCCAACGTCGCGGTCGTCCAGGAGCTCACGCCCTACCTGAGCCTGCACCTCTCGGGCCTCTACGCCGAGCAGGCCGCGCAGCTCGACGGCGTCGAGGCCTTCTCGCGCACCACCGTGCAGCCGGTGGCCGAGCTGCGCTACGGCGCGCCGAACCTGTCGTGGCGCGTCGCCTGGGAGAGCCTGCGGTCCGACACCGGCGCGGACGCGGCGGAGTTCGAGTCGCGCGCGCTCACCACCAGCCTCTCCTGGCGCGCGCCGCGCGGCTTCCGCCTCGGCCTCTCCTGGCGCGACCTCGCCGACGAGTCGGCGAGCGTGGCGGCACTCGGCCGCGGGCTCGAGCAGCGGGTCGGGCGCGTCGACCTGCTGTTCGAGCGCCCGCGCTGGAGCGTCGGGTACGGCGGCAGGTACAACGAGCTCACCGGCGGCGCGGCCGCCCTCGACGTCACCCAGCTGCGTCACGACCTGCGGCTCACCGCGGCGCGCGCGCTGGCGGGCGATCGCGTCCGCCTCTCCTTCGCGGGCGTCGCCGGCCGGCTCGAAGCCGAGCAGAGCCGCGGCGAGGGCGAGCTCGCGGAGCCGATCGCGGCGGTGCGCGGTTTCGCCGGCGTCGACCTCTCGCCCGCCCTCGGCGAACTCGACGCGGCGCCCGGCCTCGTCGACGGCGACCTCTCGACGCCGGTCGCGCCGGCGATCGAAATCGGCGGCGCCAACACCTTCCGCAACCTCGCCCTCGACCTCGGTTTGCCGGTGCCGGCGCACCGGCTCGACATCGTCGTCGACCGCCTCTCGGGCGCCCAGGTCGCCTGGGACGTCTACCAGAGCGCGGACGGCCTGGTCTGGCAGCCGGTGACGATCCTCGAGCGCGCCTGGGACCCCGATCTGCTCCGCTATCAGCTCCACTTCCTGGAGTCCTCCGAGCGTTATCTGAAGGCCGTCAACGTCTCGATCAACCCGGAGAACGAGGTCCGCGTCACCGAGCTCGTCGCCCTGCGCGACGTCGCGGTCGAGGCGCTCCAGCCCGAGCGCAGCGCCGACCTCTACCGGGCGGCCGCGAGCCTGGCGTGGCGGGTCTCGGAGCGACTCCACTTCCACGCCTCGGCCGACGCGAGCAACGACTCGACGACGGTGGGCGGCGTGGTGCGGCGGGACACCACCGGTTCGGCGATCAACGGCGGACTCGGCCTCGACCTCGCGCGCGACCTGACGCTCTCGGTCGCCTACCGGCACTCGCGCTACGAGGAGGGCGCCGGACGCGACCTGACCCGGATCTCCGACGACTTCGGAGCGAGCCTGCGCTGGAATCCACTCGACACCGTCGACGCGTTGCTCGCGACCGGGGTGCGGACCGACTCCGACGAGCGGCACGAGCTGTCGAACCTCCGCTACGCGCGCGCGACGATCGCCCTCGACCTGCTCGACGAGCTGCGTCTCGTGACCAACCTGTCGACCAGCCGGATCGAGACCCCGGGGACCGGCGGGGCGCGCGAGACGCTCACCTGGACGGAGCGGATCGACATGCGCCCGCGCCAGGACTGGCGCCTGGGCGGGGGCTACACCTGGAGCCGCACGGAGAGCGCCGTCGCCGGCGGGCCGCGCTTCGAGAGCTCCAGCCTGTTCGTCGATTTCGGCTGGACACCCGGCGCCGCGCTCGGCCTCGGCGGCACGATCGCCTATTTCGACGAGTCGACCGGCGCCACGATTCGGCAGAGCTACAATCTGTCGTGGAACCCGGGACCGAAGTTGAGCCTCGCGCTCGGCTGGGACGACTTCTCCCAGCGCGAAGGCGCGCAAACCCGCAACGAGAGCCTCGCCCTGCACTACCGGCTCGCGGCCCGACTGGTGCTCTTCGGCTCCATGACGCGCTCGAGCTCGGCGATCGCGGACGGCCCGGAGACCGCCGTGACCAGTGTCAACGCAGGCACCACCCTCTCCTTCTGATCGGAAGGTGCGAACCGTGAGAAAACTCCGAAGCTCGACCCGATGCCTCGCCCTCCTCGTCGCCTGCCTCGGGGCCCTCAGCGGCTGCGGGTCGATGGGGCCGACGAAGTTCACCAACCCGAAGATCGACTTCTCGTTCGTCGAGAGGGTGGCCGTGCTGCCGTTCGAGAACTACTCGAACGACACCGCCGCGGCCGCGCGCGTGACCCGACTGCTGGTCACCGAGCTGCTCGCGACCGGCGCGGTCGACGTCGTCGAGCCCGGCGAGGTGAACGCCGCCACGGTCAAATTTGGCGCCAACCGGGCCCAGCGTCCGAGCACCGAACAGATCGTCGAACTCGGCAAGACGCTCGGTGTCCAGGCGGTCATCGCGGGCGCCGTCCTGCAGTCCGAGGTGCTGCGCTCGGGCTCGGCCGGCGTCCCGACGGTGACCGTCGACGCCCAGCTGGTCGAGACCGAGTCGGGCGCCATCATCTGGGCGGCGACGCACACCGAGAAGGGCTCGGTCGCCTCGGCGCGCCTGCTCGGCAACGAGGGCGAACCGCTCTCGGTGACGACGCGACGCTGCGTGCGACGGCTCGTGGAGACGCTGCTCAAGTAGCCCGTGATGCGCCGCCGCTCCCTCCTCGCTCCGCTCCTGCTCGCCGCCGGCGCCCTGGCCGGCCGCGCAGCGCTGGCCGACACGGTCGCGCTGCTGCCCGTGCGGCAGGGCGTGCGGGTCGAGGGACTCGGCGCGCGGTTCGAGCAGGCGGTGACTGCCGAGCTCGCCCGGAGGGCGACCGTGATCGACGCCGAGCGGACCCGGGCCGCGCTGCGCGCCGAGCGCCTGCGCAACGCCGACGGCGCGCCGCCCGAGCGGTTGCGCGCGATCGCGGCGGCGCTCGGGGCCGACTGGCTGATCTCGGTGGCGATCCACGACGCGCCCGAGCATCTGGTTCCCGATCTCACGGTTTCGGCCCGGCTCTACGACGGGCGGACGGGCCGCATGGCGTGGGCCGCCGCGGTCGCCCGCTCCGGGCTGGACACGCGCGGCCTGCTGGGGATCGGCGCGGTCGCCGACCTCGCGACCCTGCTGCCGCCGGTGGTCACCGAGCTGCTGGCGGGCGTCGAGCTCGGCGCGGTCGCGCCGGCGAGCCCGGGAGTCGGGGTCGCCGCGCCGCCCGACCTCGTCGGCATCGTGCCCTTCACCGTCAACGAGGTGGCGGACGGGCTCGAGGTCGCGGCGGCGGCGACCGAGACGATGCGCGCGCTGCTCGTCGCCGCCGGGATCCCGCTCGCCGAGCCGGGCTGCGTGACGACGGCGCTGCGCGGCCCGGGCGGCATCCGATGGGGCGAGCTCTCGGCGGAGGTCCGCGCCGAGGTGCGCGACGCCTGCGGCGCCGCCCGGCTGGTCACCGGTTCGGTCGAGCGCTGGGAAGTTCGCGGCGGCAGCTCGCCCGAGCCGGTGGTCGCGGTGGCGGTACGGCTGCTCGACGCCGAGTCGGGCCGCATCCTCTTCGTCGGCTCGCTCGAAGGTGGCGGCTTCGACCGAGAGGGGTGGTTCGGTCGCGGCCGCGTCCACTCGCGCGGCGCGCAGCTGCGGAATCTGCTCGAACGAATCGCCACGCGTATGCTCCTCGCCGGTTCTGGCGGGGAGGCCGCAGTGGTCATGAAGGAGTCCGGTTGATGCGCACTTCACCACCGCGGGCGCGCCGTGCGGCGCGACCCGTCCGCTGGCTCTCTGCCCTCGCCTTGCTCGCCGCGCCGCTGCCGGGCGTCGGGCAGGAGCTCGATCCCCCCGACGCCGGCTCGACCGTCGTTGCCCGCGTCAACGGCGAAGCGCTCTACAGCGAGGACATCGAGATCGTCCTCGAGGAGATCCACCGCTCCCAGCAGGTTCGGCAGCGGTCACGCTTCGACCTCGAGCAGCTGATGTTCCGCCTGGTCAACGACACCCTCCTCGCCCAGGAGGCGCGGACACTCGAGATGGACGCGGATCCGCAGCTCGCGCGCAAGCTCGTGGCGCGCCGCGAGTCGAAGGCGCGTGGCGAGGTCTTCCGCGAGGAGATCCTGGCGCGGCTCGATTTCTCCGAGCCGAAGGCGCGCGAAGTCTACGCGGACGTCTACCGGTTCGCGACGCTCCGGATCCTCACCCGGCGCGACCGGGCCGAGCTCGAGGCGCTGCGAGCGAAGCTCGAACCGGCCGGCGAGGAGGCCTGGGCGGAGCTGGCCGGGACCGACTCCCAGGATCCCTACGCCGGGCGCGGCGGCCGAATGAACACGGCCTTCACCGACCTCCACCAGTCCTTGCTCGAGTTCGCCAAGACGAGCGAGCCCGGCGCGCTCTCGGCGCCGCTCGCGACGCCATGGGGCTGGACCCTCGCCCGGCTGGTGAAGGTCGAGCCGGCCGATCCCGAAAAGTTCGCCGAGCGGACCCGCCGGGTCCTGGTCGAGCTCCGCCACCGGCAGGAGCTCGCGCTCCGCAAGGCGCTCGTCGAGCGGCTCGAGCCGTCGCTCGGCCTGGAGGTCGACTGGGCGGCCTACGAGTCGATCGAGGTTCAGCGCATGCACGACGGCAAGCTGCTGCCCAGGTTCGCCGATCCCGAGCGCGCCGTGGCGCGGCTCGCCGGCCGCACGCTGACCATCAAGGAGCTTGCCGGCCGGCTCGGCACGGCCTGGTCGGGAGTCACCAACCCGGTGCTCGCCGCCGAATACAAGCCGGGCGTTCTCGACGAGCTGATCTTCGAGGAGATGCTGATCGCCGAGGGCCTGCGCCGCGGCTATGGCGACACGCCGAAGGTGAGGCGCGAGCTGCATGCGCTCGAGCTCAGCCATCTCGCCTCGAAGTACCTCAAGGAGACGGTCGCCGCCGGGGTCGAGGTGACTCCGGCCGAGGCGCGTGCCTACTACGACGAGCACCGCGACGAGTTCCGCAAGCCGCCGCGATTGCACCTGCTCCAGCTCACGGTGCCGACCCGCGAGCAGGCCGAGCGGCTGGCCGGCCTGGCAAAGGGCGGCGCGGAGTTCGCCTGGCTCGTCCGCCAGAACTCGACCGACTCCTACAAGGAGGCCGGCGGCGACCGCGGCTGGGTGCTGGCGACCGAGGGCCTGCTCAATTTCCGCGAGGATCTCCTCGACGCGCGCAAGGGCGACATTCTCGGCCCCAGGGAGAGCCCGAACGGCTGGGTGCTCCTCCAGGTCGACGTCTACGAGGAGCAGGACCACTATCCGTTCGAGGCCGTCTCGGGCAACGTCAAGGCGAAGCTCGAGAACCAGGAGGTCGTGGCGCGGATCGACGAGGTGATCGCCAAGCTCCGCGAGCGCTCCGAGATCTGGATCGACCAGGCGGCTCTCGCCCGCTTCGAGATCCTGCCGACGGCGCCGGAGGAGGCGCCGGCGGTTCCCGGTCACGGCGGCTGAGGCTCTGGACGTCGATCTCATGACCACCCAACCGATCCGGGCTCTCGCGCTCGCGGCAGCTCTCGCCGGCCTCGGCGGGCTCGCTCTCGCGCCACGCGCCGACGCGCAGCTCAAGCGCGGCGGCCGCTTCGAGCAGGGCTCCACCTGCACCTCCTGCCACTCCGACGTCGGCAAGGACGTCCGGGTGCCGCACGCGCCGCTCGCCGAGGGCTGCGACTCCTGCCACAAGCCGCACGGGCTGGTCGGTGCTCTGCGCCTGACCGAGAACGAGCCGGCTCTCTGCCTGTCCTGCCACGACGTGTCGAAGCTCGGGACGAAGGCCGAGCACCGGCACCCCGGGGTCGAGCAGTGTTCGTCCTGCCACGATCCGCACGGCTCGAACCAGAAGGCGCTGCTCGTCCTGCCCGAGCGCGAGCTCTGCGCCGGCTGTCACGCCGCCGCCGGGCTCGACGGCGAGGTGCCGCACCCGCCGGCCGCCGAGGGCTGCTCGTCGTGCCACTCGCCCCACGGCAGCGCGCACCCGAAGCAGCTGCTCCAGGCGGGCGACGCGCTCTGCGCGGGCTGCCACGCGAGCGCGGACGGCTGGGCTGGCGCGCACGCGGGGATGGCGGTCGCCGGCACCGACTGCGCGAGCTGCCACCGGCCGCACAGCGGCGCGCGCGCGGGGCTGCTCGGCGTCGCGATCCACCCGGAGATGGACTGCACGAGCTGCCACGAAGGAGGGTCCGGCAAGCCGGCCGGTGGCGCGCGGGTCTGTCTCGACTGCCACGCCGCGGTCGAAGCCGGCTCGGCGCCCTCGGTGCACGGGCCGGTGCTGCGCGGCGACTGCCTCGCGTGCCACGACGCGCACACGACGGACCACCCCGCGCTGCTCCGCGCGGCGCCCGCCGAGCTCTGCACGAGCTGCCACGGCGACGTGGCGAAGGCGATGGCGTTGCCGGCGCCCCACCCGGCCGCGAGCGACTGCACGGCGTGTCACGCCGGCCACCAGAGCCAGGTCGCGGGGCTGCTGCGCGAGGAGCCGCGCGCGCTCTGCGTGAGCTGCCACGAGGACCCGGTCGGAGCCGGGGCCGCCGTCGTCCACGAGCCGTCGCGCGGCGAGTGCTCGGAGTGTCACGATCCGCACGGCACCGGGCGCAAGGCGATACTGGTCCGCGACCAGGACGCGCTGTGCGGCAACTGCCACGGCGAGATCGGCACCCGCTCGGGTCTGCCGGTCGTCCACCAGCCGGTCGCCACCGGCGCCTGCTCGTCGTGCCACGAGCCCCACGCGGGCGGCGCGAACCTGCTGGTCGCCCAGGGCAAGGAGCTCTGCGCGACCTGCCACGAGGTTGAGATGCGGGCGGCGGACGGCCTGCCGCAGCACCCGCCCTTCGCCGACGGCGACTGCGCGAGCTGCCACCTGCCGCACGCGGCCGCGGTGCCGGCGCTGCTCACCGCGCCGACCGCGCGGCTGTGCGCCGAGTGCCACGACGTCAAGGTCGAGGCGCCGGTCGGCGGCTCCACCCACGAGGGCGCGGGTCGCTCGTGCACCGCCTGCCACCAGCCGCACGCCAGCGCCACGCGGGCGTTCCTGCGCGCGCCGGTGCGGCCGCTCTGCGGCTCGTGCCACACGGCGGTCGAGCAGGCGATCGACCAGCAGGTGGCGCACCCGCCGGCCGCCGAGCCGGAGGGGTGCATCGACTGCCACTCGCCGCACGTCGCGCCGCAGCCCTCGCTGCTCCGGCAGCCGGTCGCCGAAGGCTGCCTGAGCTGTCATCCCGGCGACGGCAGGGACTTCGCCGCGGCGCACCTCGGGTTGCCGGCGAAGACGCTCGATTGCGGCAGCTGCCACGATCCGCACGCCGCGAAGGAGGGGGGTCTGCTGCTGCCGGTCGCCCACCCGCCGTTCGCGGAGAGGGCGTGCGACACCTGCCATACCGACGGGGCGGCCGCGGGAGGTGCACGATGAACGCTCCGATCCGGATCGCGCTCGCGACGCTCGCGCTGCTCGGAGCTCCGGCGCTCGCAATGATCGGAACGGCGGCGTTCGCCGCCGGGGCGCCGCAGGCGGCCGAGGTCGACGAGCTCAAGGTCTGCCTCGAGTGCCACGACCTGGCGGACGCGCTGGCGGCGAAGGTGAAGCATCCGCCCGCCGCGGAGGGCGACTGCTCCGCGTGCCACAACCCCCACGTCTCCCGCCTCGAGGGCCTGCTCCTCGATCAGCCCGGGCCGCTGTGCGCGCGCTGCCACGAAGACGTTACCGCCCAGCTGGCGCGCAAGGTGGTCCATGCGCCGGTCGCGGAGGCGCGCTGCGCCATCTGTCACTCCGCGCACGGTGCCCCCTTCGCCGGCCTCCTCGCGCGGCCGGCGACCGAGCTCTGCCAGGAGTGCCACGTCGACGTCGCGGAGTGGCAGCAGCGCAAGTCCCCGCACGCGCCGTTCGCGCAAGGCCGGTGCGCGACCTGTCACGAGGCGCACGCCAGCGACACGCCGGGGCTGATCAAGCCGGGCGCCTCGTGCACGAGCTGCCACGCCGTCGACGCCCGCTTCCGGTCGATTCACGGCGGCTACCCGGTCGAGAAGGCCGAATGCGCGACCTGCCACGATCCGCACGCCTCGGATCGGCCCGGACTGCTCCGGCAGATCGTCCACGAGCCGTTCGGCAGCGGCACGTGCTCGACCTGTCACGTCGCGAGCTCCGCGGAGCGCCCTTTCGCCCTGGTCAAGCCCGAGGACGAGCTGTGCGGCGACTGCCACGCCGACCAGGTCGAGGAGTCGCGCCAGGCGCGCTTCGGCCACGTCTCGGCGGCGGGCGGGCGCTGCACCGACTGCCACAACCCGCACGCGGGGGAGGGCGCGGCGATCCTCCAGCGCAAGGAGGAGGCGACCTGCCTCGCTTGTCACGATCCGGGCGGCGCCGCCTCCCGGCAGCCCGGGCGCTTCGCCCTGCACGCGGGGCAGGTCTCGTGCACCACCTGCCACGCGCCGCACGGCGCCGGGCAGCCGCGCCTGTTCGTCGACGATCCGGTCGCGGTCTGCAGCAGTTGCCACTCCCACCAGCACGGGGTCAGCCATCCCCTCGGCGAGGACAAGCTCGATCCGCGCTCGGGAGCGCCGATGGACTGCGGCTCCTGTCACGCGATCCACGAGGCGCCCTACCCCAAGTACCTCCACGCCGGGGAGGTGACCGATCTCTGCGTCAGTTGCCACAAATCGATGGCGAGGAGGAACCAGTGATGCCCGCCCGAAGCCTCGCCCGGCGCGGCGGCCGCCCGCTCGCCATCGCGCTCGCGCTCGTCGTCGCGATCGCCGCGCCCGCCCTCACCCAGCAGCTCGCCCAGCGCCTGCTGCGCTACGCCGCGGTGGTCGACGGACCGGCCGAGCGCCCGCTGCGCTGGCCGGTCGCGGTGGCAGTGGGCGGCGCCGACGAGATCGCGGTCGCCGACGCGCACGGCAACCGTCTGCTGATTCTCCACCGGGTCGGATCCGGCTGGCCGCTGCGCCGCGAGGTCGCCCTGCCGGCGCCGCCCGCCGCGCTGGCGTTCGTGGGCGGGGAGTATCTCGCCGTGCTGCGCGGCGCCGGCTCCGAGCTCCTGGCGGTGCGCGGCGGCGCATCGGCGGAGGAGCCGCGCAAGCTGGCGCTGCCGGACGGCATCGTCGCCGGCCGCATCGCGGAGTCCTCGGACGGCGGCCTGCTGGTCTGGGACGCGCGCCGCGGGCGGGTCGCCAAGCTCCAGGGGTCGTCCGTCGTCGCTCGGGCCGCGATCGCGGGCAACGTCACCGCGCTCGCGAGCGACGGCGCCGGCGGCTTCTGGGTCGGCATCGGCGAGCGCGGCGCGCTCGAGCGCTTCGACGCGGAGGGCCGACCCGCAGGGCGGATGCGGGTGCCCTCGGAGAGCCCGGTGCCGCTCTGGCCCGCGGGGATCGTGGCCGAGCCCGGCGGTCGCCTCTTCGTCCTCGACCGCCATCAGCACCGGGTCGTCGTCCTCGACGGCGAGGGCCAGCTGCTCGGCCTCGGCGGCGGCAAAGGCTGGGAGCCGGGCCAGCTCTACTTCCCGGACGCGCTCGCGCGCCTGCCCAACGGTGCCCTGCTGGTCTCCGACGGCGGCAACGGTCGCGCCCAGCTCTTCGACGTGATCGGAAGTGGCCGTTGACCGGCCGGGTCCTGCTCCGCACTCTCGCGGCGCTCCTCGTCGTGTTGGCGTCGCCCGCCACGGTTTCGGCGGCCGAGGTGCGCTACCTCGGGCGCTTGAGCCTGCCGGTCGCCGGCGACGACATCGCTTACGGCAACTGCGTGACGGCGGATCCCCACACCGGCGAGGTTTTCGTCTGCGACCCGCGGACGAGCCGGATCCTGATCTTCGACCGCGAGGGCCAGTTCGAGGCGCAGATCCTGGGCGGCGAGGAGCTCGCGTCGCCCGAGGATCTCGCGGTCGACCCCGAAGGCTTTCTCCTCGTCCTCGCGCGCCGCGGTCCGGGGCTGGCGCTCGTCGAGATCGACTTCGACGGTCGCTTCCGGCGCGAGGTGCCGATCGTCGACCTGCCGGAGGGGAGCGTGCCGCCCGCGCTCGGCTCGGTCGCGCTGTCGCTCGACGGCGATCGGATCTTCCTCGCCGACGGCGCCAACTCGAAGGTCTGGATCGCCGACCGCGACGGCCACGTCCTCGGCGGCATCGACCTCGGCGCCGAGGATCCCGAGGACGAGCGGTCCGAATGGGCGCCCGGCCACGTCGACGTCTCGGGCGACCGCGTCGTGGTCACGATCCCGCTGCGCGGACGGGTGCTCGTCTACACGCTCGAGGGCGCGCGGGTCGGCGGCGTCGGTGTGCGCGGCTCGGGCCCGCTCCACCTCGGCTATCCCACCGCTGCCGCGCTGGATACCGAAGGGCACGTGGTCGTGCTCGACGCCCAGCGCATGATGGTGACGCGCTGGCGGATCGCGGACAACGAATGCCTGTCGGAACACCTCGGATTGGGCGACGCCCCGGGCTGGCTCTACTTCCCCTACGACCTCGCGCTCGACCCCGCGGGCCGCGCCTACGTGGCGCAATCGGCCGATGGCCGCGTCCAGGTCTACGGCGGCCTCGGCGCCGCGCCGGCGCCGCCCCGCTGAGCACGCCGTCGCTTCAGCGAACGGGAAGGCCGGTGTCGTCCGTCCGGGCGAGGCGGCTGCCGAGGACCGCGGCGAGGCGCTCGAGGAGCCTGGCCTCGGCCGGCGCGCTCTCGCCGCGCGCGCTCGCCGCGCGGCGCTCGGCGGCGTAGGCCTCCCGGACGTCCCGGAACGCGGCTTCGACGAGCTCGCCGGCCGCGCCTTCGGGTCCTCCCAGGATCTCGTGGTGCGCCAGCACGCGACCGTCGCGGCCGTCGACGAAGTCGAGCGTCGTGATCACCCCGGTCATCCGCCGGGCTATCGCGCCGAGCCGGATCGGCTCCACGGCGCCCCCGGGCTTGACCGCTGGCAGGAAAACCTGGCGGAGAAGCTGCGGCGCCTGGGCCCGGTCGCGCGCGAACTCGCCGAGCAGGTAGCGCCAGGGTCCGTAGTCCCCCAGGGCGGGGCCGAGTTCGGCGGCGAGTCGCGCGGCCTCCGTCGGGCCGATCTCCCCGGCCAGTTCACGGTGACGGATCGGATCGGCGATGCGGGCGGCGGTCAGTGCCGCCGACGCGCGCGCCTCCTGCCGGCTCCGCTCCTCCCCGTCGGCGGGCGCGAGGTAGGGCAGCAGGCTCTCCCGATGGGCGACCAGGCCGGCGAAGTTCTCGGCGATGAGCGCCGGCTCCTCCATGGACAGCGGGGCGGAAAACTCGAGATAGAGATTGTCGTCGGTATTCAGGCGGGCGCCAGCCGAGTAAGCCTCGGCCCCGGGCCGGCCGAAGGCGAAGAAGGCGAGCAGGTCGCGGGCCGAGCCCATCTGGATGCGGTCGAGGTCGCCGCGAACGGCCGGCTGGGCGATGCGGCGGTCGAGCTCTCGCTCGTCGATCCGGAAGGCCGCATTGCTGCCGACGAGCTGCGCGTCGTAGTGGGTGAGCCATACGAGCACGTGCTCGAAGCTCGACAGGAAGGTGCGAACGATGGAGCGCAGATTCGCGGCATCCAGCTCGTAGATCGGCAGCCACTGGCACATCACGCCGCCGGGCGCGAGCCGTGATGACGCGAGGTCGAAATACTCCTTCGTGTAGAGGTAGCCGGCGCCGCTGAACCAGGGATGGATGGGGTCGGCGGTGATGACATCGAAACGCTCGCGCGTCGTGAGCAGGAAGTTGCGGCCGTCGTTGAGCACGACGCGCAGACGGGGATCCTCGAGAACATCGTGGTTGTAGCGGGCGAAAGTGCGCGCGACGCCGAGCACGGCGGGTTCGATCTCGGCGAGGGTGACGCGCTCGACCGAGGGATGAGCGGCGGTCGCGCCGAGCGTCATGCCGCTGCCGGTGCCGAGCACGAAGACCTTCCGCGGCTCGGGGTGCAGGAGCATCGGCAGGTGCCCGAGCGTGTACTGGCAGGCGAGGTCCGGCGGGTTGTCCGTCGCCTCGATCCGGCCGTTGGTGATGAACGACTGGGTGCCGCCCTTGACCTTGATCGAGCTGACTATCGCCTGCACCCCCTCGGCGTAGTGGAGCACGTCGGTGTTGCGCAGGGTGTCGCGCGTCTTCTCGGGGGTCGAGAACTTGTCGGGCCGGTTCGACTGGTAGACGGCGAAGAAGCGCCGGTCCCAGGAGCGCAGCGCGTCGCCGGCGGAGGCGAGCAGGAGGGCGGCGACACCGATCGCCGCCGCGGCGGCGACGGCGAGGCGGGGGCCGCGCAGGCTGGCCGCGACGACCAGTCCGCAGCCCGCGACAGCGAGCGACAGGAGCTGGAGCGAGCGCTCGATGCCGACCAGGTGGACCAGCACGTAGCCGCTCGCTGCCGCCCCCGCGATCGCGCCGACGGTATTCACGGCGAGAGTCTCGCCGACCGCGCAGGCCGGCTCGCCACCGCGCTCGGCGCGAATGCGCGCCGCGAGCGGGAAGGCGAGCCCCGAGAGAAAGGCCGGTACGAGCACGTAGAGAAAGGCGAGCAGGAAATCGATCGCCTGGCGGGTCGCGAAGCCGTGGGCGGGTCCGCCGAGGAGCGACCATTGGAGCTGGTAGGCGTGCGACGGCAGCTCCCGCAAGGCGCCGGTCACCGCGAGACCGGCGGCGCCGATGGCGACCTGCACGATCGCGAAGGTGCGGACCGCCGCATCGGGCCCGCGGTCGACTCGTGCCGACCGCTTGCGGTTCCAGGCTCCGTAGGCCGAGCTGCCGAGGGCGATGCCGGTCAGGAAGGCCATCAGCATCACGGTGAAGCCGTAAACGCTCGCCCCGATCACCATGCCGAGCACGCGCGTCCAGAGCACCTCGTAGCCGAGCGCGGCGAAGCCGCAGACGCCGGCGCCGAAGAGCACGAGGCGGCCAGGGAGAGGATCCGAAATGGGCCGCGGCGAGCCGACGGGGCTCGCCGGCGCCGGGGGCGTGGCGGCTTCGGGCTCCGGCGAGGCGGCGGACGGCAACCGCCGGTCGAGCGCGAGGCAGGCGAAGCCGAGCAGGACGTTGATGCCGATCGCCACGCCGAGGCTGGTGGAGACCGAGAAGAAGCGGAGGAGCACGAATCCGGCCGCGCCGGCCCCGAGCACCGCTCCGAAGGTGTTGAGCGCGTACAGCAACGAGAGCCTTGCCGCGAATTCCCGACCGCGCCCGCCGACGAAGGCCGCGAGGACCGGCAGCGTGCCGCCCATGAGCGTCGTGGGAACCAGGAGCAGAAGGGCGGCGAAGCCGACGCGCAGGATCGAGAGGTAGAGGGGCGAGCTCTCGCCCAGGCGCGCGAGCGGGACATAGAGGAGCGGATAGGCACGCACGAGCAGGGCGAAGCCGAGCGCGGCGGCGGCGATGCCGAGCTCGAGCCGGCCGTAGAGCCGGAGCAGCCGGCGCTCGCTGCCTACCCGGCGACCGAAGAGTGCGCCGCCGAGCGCGAGGCCGCCCATGAAGACCGCGAGAACGGTCGTCACCGCGAGGTGCGAGCTGCCGAAGACGAGGCCGAGAGCGCGCGTCCAGACGACCTGGTAGACGAGCGCCGCCGCGCCGGAGAGCACGAAGATCAGCGCGACGAGGCGAAACGTGGCGCGCCGCCGCAGCGGCGGCGCGGAGGCGTGCGAGCTCGTTTCGGGTCGGGTCACGTCGCCTTCTCGGGAGAGAGGCCCTCAGGGCGTCGGAGGCGGGGCGCCGCCGGCGTGGCACTTCCAGCACAGCCCGGGTTGCGACGGGTCGCCGTACGGATTCGGGATCGGCCACGAGCCCGAGACGGCGCCGTCCTCGCCCAGAGTCGCGATCGCGAAGTCCCACCGGAGCGCCGCGGGCGCCGAGCTCGCATGGGCGCGATGACAGGAGAGACAGGAGAGGCGGCTCGTCGCGCTCGGGCCCGCGGTCGACTCGACCGCGGTGGAGACGTCCTCGAACGGCACCTCGGGCAGGTAGGCGTCGAGCGGGTTGCCGCCCGTCGGATTGAGTACGCCCTGGTAGCGGTTGTACTGGTCGACGACGGCGATCGAGAGCATGGCGTCGTTCGGATGCTCGAAGTTCTCCGTGCCGACGGTGCGGTGGTAATCGCCGTGGCAGTTGCCGCACCAGGCGCTCATGCCCGAGACGTAGGCGGAGTGGGCGCCGCGCCGCTCGACGGCACCTGCGGTCAGCGGCAGCCCGCTGGCGACCGGCGCCGGCGCGCCGAAGACGAAGAGCCCGTCGCGGATCGTGCCGGCGCCCCAGAGCATCCGGAAGCTCGTGCGGCCGTGCGGATCGTGGCAGCTCGTACAACCCATCTCGGTGGCCGGGAAGCTGCCGCCGGGCGAGACGCCGTGGCGCGTGTCCGCCGTCAGGCCGTACGCGGGGGCGACCAGGTTGTGTCCCGCCGCCGCACCCGGGATGGGGCGCGTCGCGCCGTCGGCCGCGTCGTTCAGGTTCTCCTCGAGCAGGAAGACGAAGTTGCCGCCGCCCCGTTCGGGTGGCGGCGCGAGCGGGTTGAGGCCGAGCACCATGCCGGCCGACTGTGCGTGGCAGAGCAGGCAGACCTCGCTCGGCGTCGTCGAACGCAGCGCGTAGTCGTTGGCCGGCCCCGGCACGATCGGCAAGCCGTCCGCGCTGTTGTGGGTGACGTGACAGCCGCCGCAGGCCGCGACGCCGCCGCCGTGGAAGGCCCGCGCGGAGGCGCCCGGCAGCGCGAGTGCCGTCACGATCGCGAACAGAGGGGCGAGTCGAGCCATCGGGGTTTTCGAGGTCGGCCGCCGCTCAGCCGTCGCGGTGGAGCGAGCCGATCCTGGACTCGAAGGCGGCCCGGGTCGCTTCGACGGTCGCAGCGGCAAGAGTCCGGAAGCGGAGGGGGTGTCGATTCAAGAAGGCGCTCCTCCCGCCGGTCAGGATACCTGCCGGGCCCGTTCGCAGCACCCGCTTCCCGGGGTGGTCCGGAGCCCGCGTGGACGCGTCGTGGCGGCACCGGAGTTTCGTCGACAGAATAAGGCGGGAAGGTCGCGGCGAATCGCCGCTGGAGCGGCTCCGCAGCACCGCCAGCGACCCGGCCGGCCTGGAGGCGGCGCCACGGACCGCGCGCCGAGCGAAGACCGGTGCCTGGAGGAGGCGCATGCCTCGCACCGCCACGGGACACGGGAGCCGGAGGAGTGAGAGAGTGGGCTCGCAACGAGAGAGGGGGTGGCCATGGCCGATCAGCTCGCACGGGCGCGCGCCTTCGCGCGGCTGCATATTCCGGGGGCGCCGCTCGTCCTGTTCAACGTCTGGGATGCGGGTTCGGCCCGCGCGGTGGCCGGCGCCGGCGCGCGGGCGCTCGCCACGGGCAGCCATCCGGTCGCCTCCGCACACGGCTACGAGGACGGCGAAAAGATCCCGCTCGATCTCGCCATCGCCAACCTCGAGCGCATCGTCGGCGCGGTCGACCTGCCGGTGTCGGTCGACCTCGAGGCGGGTTACGGCGCCAGCTCCGAGGTGGTGTCCGAGACGGTCACCCGCGCCCTCTCGGCCGGGGCGGTGGGCTGCAATCTCGAGGACCGGAGGATCGGCACTTCCGAACTCTTCCCGGTCGCGGAGAGTGCGGCGCGGGTCGGCGCGGCGCGCGCGGCGGCCGAGCGCTGCGGCGTCCCCTTCTTCGTCAACGCCCGCACCGACCTCTTCCTGGTCACGCCCGCCGCCGAGCAGGACGACGCCCTGGTTGACGCCGCACTCGAGCGGGCAGCGGCCTGGGCCGCCGCCGGCGCCGACGGTCTCTTCGTCCCCGGCCTCGCCGACGAGGCGCGCATCGCCCGGCTCTGCGCCGCCTCGCCGCTGCCGGTCAACCTCTTCGCGCGGCCGGACGGGCCTTCGCTCGTTCGCCTCGCGGAGCTGGGCGCCGCCCGCATCAGCCACGGCCCGATCCCCTGGCGGCTGGCGATGAAGTCGCTCGCCGAAGCCGCCCGGGCGGCGCACGGCGCGCTCTCCGGTCTCGCCGCCGAGTAGCGGCTCGACGGCCGCCTGCTCGAGATCGACGCCGTCGACCCGAAGCTGCCCCGAGCGCTGATCGAGAGGGCGCGCGCCGCGGTTCCGGCAATCGACGTCCCGCCCGGCAACCTCGCCCGCATTCCCCGCCGTGCCGAGGTCCACTGCTCGGCCTCGGGCGACTGCACGCTGGTCTACGGGTGGACCTTTCAGAGCCTGATGGAGCGCGCCGGCGCCGACTGAAGCCGCACACCGGATGGCGAGGCCCGACCCGCAGGCTGACCCGGCATCGCGAGGCCGTTGCGGGTCGGCGGCGTGCACCGCCGTTGGTTCAGAACACCAGCACCTTGCCGGCGTCGAGCGTTCGCCGCGCGAGTTCTTCCATCGTGCTCCGCCGCGCGCCCTCGACCAGCTCCGCGTCGGAGAGTCCGCGCGCATCCATGCAGCTGCCGCAGAGCAGCACGTCGCCGTGGCGAAGCACCGCCCGCAGCATGCGTTCCAGGTTGTAGTACCCGTTGGGAGTCTGCTGGCCGGACTTGCCGCAGAGCACCGCGTCGGCCATCAGGAAGACGTGGACGCGCGCCTCGGGCTCCGCTCTGGCCAGCGCGAGGGCCAGGCGCAGGCCGTTGTAGGACCGCTCGCTTCCGTAGGGCGGGTCGTTGAGGAGGATCAGGATCTCGTTCATCGGCGTCCTCGCTGGGAGTGGCTGCGTGAGGGATCGGGATCTGCCGGGGATCCGCTGCGGCGCATCGAGCCGCAATACGCGACGAGGTCCCGGCCGCGGTGCGCTGTGGACCGCCTTTCCATCATTCCGCCTACCGGAAGCCCGCGGCCTGGAGGTCGAACAGCTCGGCGTAGCGGCCGTCCTGGGCGACGAGCTCGTCGTGGGTGCCGGCGGCCTCGATCTCGCCGCCGGCGAGCACGAGGATGCGATCGGCGCGGCGCACGGTCGAAAATCGGTGGGAGATGAGCACGGCGGTCTTGCCGTGCGACAGCTCGGCGAAGCGCCGGAAGACTTCGAACTCGGCACGCGCGTCGAGTGCCGCGGTCGGCTCGTCGAGGATGAGCAGGTCGGCGTCACGCATGTAGGCCCGCGCGATGGCGATCTTCTGCCACTCGCCGCCCGAGAGTTCGACTCCCTTCTTGAAGCGTCTGCCGATCAGCTGGTCGTACCCCTCGGGAAGCCTGGCGATCACCTCGGCCGCGAGACTCTGCTCGGCCGCGGCTTCGATCCGCGCGCGATCGTCGCGCGCTTCGATGCGGCCGACCGCGATGTTCTCGGCGGCGGTCAGATGGTAGTGCACGAAGTCCTGGAAGATGACCCCGACCCGCGCGCGCACTGCCGCCAGGTCGTACTCCCTGAGGTCGCGCCCGTCGAGCAGAATGCGGCCCTCGTCGGGGTCGTAGAGTCGCGCCAGGAGCTTGACCAGGGTCGTTTTTCCGGCACCGTTCTCGCCCACCAGCGCCAGCACTTCTCCCGCCCGGAGCGTGAACGAGAGGTGGCGCACCGCCCAGCGCTCGGCGCCGGGGTAGCGGAAGCCGACGTCCTCGAAGACGAAGCCGGTGCGGATCGGGCTCGGGAACGGCGCCGCGTCGGTTGGCGAGACGATTTCGGGCTGGAGCTCGAAGAACGAGAACAGGTCGTCGAGGTAGAGCGCCTGGCCGGCGACCTGCGAGAAGCCGATCAGCAGCCCCTCGAGCAGGTTGCGCAGGCGGCGGAACGATCCCGACAGGAAGGTCAGGTCGCCGATCGTCAGCTCGCCGGACAGCGTGCGCCAGGCGATGAAGCCGTAGGCGCCGTAGTAGCCGAGCGTGCCCGCGGCGGTGAACAGCCCGCCCCACCCGGCGCGCCGCACGGCGAGCGCGCGGTTGGTCGCGTAGAGGTCGTCGGCGAGCGCCCGGTAACGCTCGATCAGGAACGCCTCGAGGCCGAAGATCTTCACCTCCTTGGCGGTCTCGACGCTGGCGCCGGTCACCCGCAGATAGTCGAGCTCGCGCCGCGCCGGCGTCCGCCGCCAGGCGATCTCGTACCCCTGGGCGTTGAAGTGGGTCTCGCCGAGGAAAGCGGGCACCACGGCGACCACCAGCAGGGCGATCAGCCAGGGGGCGTAGAACACCAGCCCGGCGGCGAACGCCACGATCGTCACCACGTCCTGCGCCTGGCCGAACAGCTGGCCGAGCAGGCTGGAGCGACCGGCGGCCTGCCGGCGCGCCCGCTCGAGCTGGTCCTGGACCTCGCTGTCCTCGAAGTCCTCGAGGTCGAGGGTCGCCGCGTGCTCCATCAGCCGCACGCTCGTGGTGTTCGAGAACCGCTCGGCGAGCAACGCCTCGAACAGCGACACCAGCCGGCCGCAGAGGTCGGAGAGGATGGCGAGTCCGAGCTCGCACAGCAGCAGCACGAGCAGGGTGCGCGCCAGTCCGCTCGCGAGCCAGGCCGGGAGGTCGGGCGGTGGATCCGGGAGCCGGCCGAGCCGTACGACCTCGTCGATGATCAGTTTGCCGACGAAGAGCGTGGCCACTGGGAGCAGCGCGCGCACGAAGCGCAGCGCGAGCGTGCCGGCGGCCATGGCGGGGTGGATCTCCCAGACCAGCCGCAGGAACGGCGGCAAGTTGCCGAGCGCCGAAACGCGCTGGCGGAGCGTGCGTGGCGCGCGCTCGTCGACCGGCGCTCCGCCCGCAACGCCGCCAGGTCGCGAGCTCACCCGTCCGCCATGGCTGTACTGCTTGGGCATCGCGCCCCCATCCTAGCGGGTGGCCTGTCCCCGAACCTCGCGGCCGAAGCGCAGCGACAGGTACCCTTCGAGCAGGCGCTTCGAGCGCGGCGTCAGGCGGCGGCGATTCCAGGCGTCGCCGGCCTTGCGGATCGCCTCCGCGCGCGTCGGGTAAGGATGGATCACCGATCCCAGCGCGCCGAGGGCGAGGCGGCCCGCCATCGCCGTGGCGATCTCCGAAATCAGGTCGCCGGCGCCGCGGCCGACGATCGTGGCGCCGAGGATCCGGCCCGATTTCGCCGCCGCGTGGACGCGGACGAAGCCCTCCGTCTCCCCTTCGAGCCGGGCGCGATCGACCTCGGCGAACGGGATCGTGACGGTCTCGATGCGCTCGCCGCGCTCGCGGGCCTGGTGCTCGTCGAGCCCCACGTGCGCGATTTCCGGATCGGTGTAGGTCGACCACGGGATGTCGAGCGCCGAGTACTTCCGCCTGAGCGGAAACAGGGCGTTCTGGATCACCAGCCGCGCCGCGGCGTCCGCGACGTGGGTGAACCGGTGGGTCAGGGCGACGTCGCCGGCGGCGAAGATCCGGCGGTTGGTCGTCCGCAGGAAGTCGTCGACCTCGATGCCCTCCGGCCCGAAGCGGACTCCGGCCCGTTCCAGCCCGAGACCCGCGACGTTGGGGAGCCGGCCGGTCGCGACCAGGATCTCGTCGACGGTGAGCCGCTCGCGCGATCCGTTCCGCCTCAAGTGGAGGATCCGTTCGGCGCCGATCGTCTCGACCCGTTCGACCTCGGTGTCGAGCCGGACGCCGAGCCCCGACGCCCGGAAGGCGCCGAGCAGTACCCCGGAGGCGTCGCGATCCTCCCGCGGCAGGAACCGGGGATGGTTCTGGACGATGGTCACCTGCGCGCCGAGCCGGCTGAAGGCCTGCGCCAGCTCGCAGCCGATCGGCCCGCCGCCGATCACCGCCAGACGCCGCGGCAGCTCGGTGAGGTTGAAAATCGTCTCGTTGGTGCGGAATCCCGCCTCCACCAGACCGGCGATCGGCGGCACCGCCGGACGCCCCCCCGTCGCGACGACGGCGCGGGCGAACCGCAGGCGCGCTCCGCCGACCTCGACTTCGTCGGCCGAACGGAAGCAGGCCTCGCCCAGGAAGACGTCGATGCCCAGGTCGCGGAACCGGCGCGCGGCGTCGTGCGGCGCGATCGACGCGCGCAGCTTCCGCATGCGCTCCATGACTGCCGGAAAGTCGACCGCCACCGGCCCGCGCACGCTGATCCCGAGTTGCGCGGCCCGCGCCACGTCCGCCGCCGCCCGGGCGCTGGCGAGCACCGCCTTGGACGGGACGCAGCCGACGTTGAGGCAGTCGCCGCCCATCCGGTGGCGCTCGACCAGCGCGACGCGCGCGCCGAGCCCCGCGGCACCGGCGGCCGTGACCAGACCCGCGGTACCGGCGCCGACGACGACCAGGTGGTACTTCGCCGCGGGTCGGGGGTTGACCCAGTCGGGCGGATGGACGAACGAATCGAGCGCGAGGTCGTGGGGCGAGGAGGTCAGCTCCGGGAGGCTCATGCTCGCTCCTCGGCCGCCGTCGCCGCCGCCTCGCGCGCCGCGAGGACGCGACGCGCGTGCCGGACGACGAGGAGCAGCAGCACCAGGACTCCGACGAGCACCGCGATCAGGCCCCACGGAATCCGCCCCTCCTCGAGGCCGCGGGTGACCGCGTCGGCGCCGACCACGTAGAGCGCCGTCCCGGGAAGCATGCAGAGGAACGACCAGAGCACGTAGGTGCCGAAGCGGACCCGCGTCAGTCCGAAACCGTAGTTGAGCAGATTGAAGGGGAAGATCGGCAGCAGCCGGGTGACGGCGACGATGATCGCGCCGTGACGCTCGGTCATCGCGTCCAGCCGCGCGAACTTCTCGTTCTTCGCGAGCCAGCCGGCCACCGCGTCCCGGGCCATCCAGCGCGCGATCGCGAAAGCCGCCGTCGCGCCGGCAGTCGCTCCCAGAATCACGGTCGCGACGCCCACCCCCGAGCCGAACATCGCGCCGGCCGCGATCGTCAGGAGCGAAGCCGGCACCGCCGCCACGGTCGCGATCGAGTAGATCAGGGCGAAGACCAGCGGACCGAGCGCGCCCAGCCCCTCGATCCAGCCGCGCAGCTCCGTGAGGCGTTGGCCGAGTCCGAGGAGCGGCGCAGCCACCGCCAGCGCCGCCAGGACGACGAAGAAGAGCAGCGGTCGGAGCCATCGCCGACTCCGTCGGACGGAAACCCGGCTCCTCGGATCCGCCGTCAGGTCATCCACTTCGAGTGCCATGGTTGCTTCCCTCCGATTCGCCGCCGGGAGTGCGCGAACGGTGCGTTCACCGGGATCTTCGCCGCGCCCGCGGATTCGGTTACCGGGTGGATCACGTCCGGCGGCAGGTGTCGACGCGTAAGATGGCGGTCCGAGTTCCGAGGAGGCGTGCCTTGACCACCGTCGACCGACGTCCCGACCCGCCTGAATCTCCGTCCGAAGCGCCGTCCGAGGCGGGGCGCGAACGCCGTGCCCGCGAGCTCGAAGAGTGGCTGGCTGCGGTCCCGGCCCTCGCCCGCGAGCTCGTGGCGCAGGAGAACGCGCCGGCCGAAGCCGGGGACGGGGACCCCGTCCGGCTCGAGAGCCGGCTCGAGCTGCGCCTGGGAGCGGACGGGCTCGCGACCCCCGCGGTCCTGGCGCGCCTGCGCTCGGCGCTGGCCGCGACGCCGTCGAGCTCGAGCTGGCGCTTCGTCAACCAGCTCTTCGGCGGCCGCGAGCCGGCGGGGATGGCGGCCGAGATGCTCGCCGTCGTGCCCAACGTGTCGATGTACACCTTCAAGGCCGCCGGCGCCCAGATACTGGTCGAGCGCGAGCTGCTCCGCCACATGGCGCGCCACGCCGGCCTGGCCGACGCCGAGGGCTGCTTCACTCCCGGCGGGTCGATCGCCAATCTCGTGGCGCTGCTGCTGGCGCGCAACGTCGCCTCCCCCGAGTCGCGTGACCGCGGACTCGGCGGCGAGCGCCTCGCGATCTACACCTCGGCGGAGGGTCACTACTCGATCCCCAAGAACGCCGGCATCCTCGGGCTCGGGCGCGACAGTGTGCGGCGGGTGCCGACGGACGACGTCGGCCGGATGGATGTCGGCGCCCTGGCGCAGAAGCTCGCGGAGGACCGCGCGCGCGGCGTGCGGCCGGCGCTGATCAACGCCACCGCCGGCACCACGGTGCGCGGCGCCTTCGACCCGATTCGCGCCCTCGCGGCGCTGGCCCGCGAGTACGGCGCCTGGCTGCACGTCGACGGCGCGCTGGGCGGCAGCGTGGTGCTCTGCCCCGCGCGGCGCGAGCTGATCGACGGCGTCGAGCTGGCCGATACGTTCACCTGGAATCCGCACAAGATGATGGGCGTGCCGCTGCAGTGCTCGGTGCTCCTGGTGGCGCGGCGCGGCGAGCTCACCCGCAGCCTCGACGAGACTGCCGAGTATCTCTTCCAGTCGCACGAAGACGACGTCAATCCCGGGCACCGCTCGATCCAGTGCGGGCGCCGCAACGATGCGCTCAAGCTCTGGGCCGCCTGGTTGCGGCTCGGCGATCGCGGCTGGGACGAGCGCATCCAGCGCCAGTTCGCCCTCGCCCGCCTCGCCGCCGCGAAAATCGCCGCGGATCCCGCGCTCGAGCTGATCGAGCCGCCGCCCTCGATCAACGTCTGCTTCGCGGTGCGCGGCCGCGACAGCGCCGCCCTCTGCGACTGGCTCGACCGCGAGGGTCGTCTGAAGATCGGCTACGGCACGGTCGCCGGCCGCCGCGTTCTGCGCCTGGTCTGTGTCAATCCCGATCTCGAGGAGTCCGACCTCGACGCCATCCTGGACGAGATCCGTGCCGCTGCGAGCGCCGTCCCGGCCGGGGGCGACTGAGGAGGGGCAAGGTACCCCCGGGCCGCACGAGCGACCCGGAGAGCGGGTGAAGCCGGCGCTGGCCCTGTCTTCAGCCGACCGGCGCGAGGTGCGCCGGCTCCCAGCGGGCCGGGGCGAACGCCGGGTCGAGGGGGGTGCGGGCGAGGTGGTTGGCGTAGTTGCTCAAGGTCTTCATCGCGACGCCGAGGACGACCTCGAGGACCTGGGCGCGGGTGAAGCCGGCGGCGAGGAAGGCGGCGAGTTCGGGCTCGCAGACGCGGCCGCGTTCGCGCACCACGGTGCGGGTGAAGCACGCCAGGGCGTCGAGGCGCGCCTCCGGCAGCGGGTCGCCGGAGCGCAGGGCCTCGATCGTCGCGGCGGGGACCCGGCTCATGCCGGCGATGACCGTGTGCGCGGCCATGCAGTAGTCGCAGGCGTTCTCGAAGCTGACGGCGAGCAACACGACCTGGCGCTCGACCGGCGTGAACGAAGATTCGTCGAACTGCTCGCCGATGCCGAGGTAGCCGGCCACGGCGGCCGGCGACTCGGCCAGCATGCCGATCGGGTTGGGGACGAAGCCGTACTTGCTCCGGGCTCCGGCGAGCGCGATGCGGGACGCCTCGGGGGCGGAGTCTGAAGCGTGAATCCGGAAATCGGTCATGCGGGATCTCCCGGGTCTGGGTGCGCGCCGGAATCGGCGCCACGCGAACGGGTTCGGTTTCCGTTCGCAGTCACTCTTTGCCGGCAGCGGAGAAACGGTTACCGCTCGCGAGCCGGCTCACCCGGCTCGAGCTGCACTTCCAGTCCCGAGGCGATACGGTTGACGAAGTTGAAATAGGCGACCACCAGCACGAGGTCGTGGAGGGCGCGGTCCGACAGGCCGAGCGCCCGCAGCGGCGCGGGGTCGTCCTCGCCGCAGGCGCCGGGATCCCGCGTCAGCTTCTCGGCGAAGGCGCACAGCGCCCGCGGACGCGGGGCCTCGAGGACGGCGGCCCGGTTTCCCGCCATCACCGCGTCGGTCATCGCATCGTCGTGACTCTCGGCCCGGAGAGCCCGTCCGTGGTGCTCGATTCAGTAGTGGCAGCCGTTGGTCCGCGAGACGACCGTCGCGACGAGCTCGCGCTCGCTGCGCGACAGGGGCGAGGCACCGAACATCAAGCCGCGATAGAGGCGCGCGTGATCCTCCATCGCCCGGGGATTCGGCGAGGAGACGGCCAGAATGTGAGCCGGATCGCCGTCCGGACCGGCAACGCGGCGGTAGGCCTCGGCCAGCGCGCGATCGGCTTCGGCCCGCTGAGCGATCTCGATGGCGGCAACCCTCTTCTTACTCGCTGGCGGCCTCACCCCGCGGCCAGAACGAGCCCGCGAAGGCGCCAAGGAGCGTCATCGCCACGGTCGCCCCGAAGTGCCAGACCAGCAGGTGCTCGAGGTCGTTGCGGGCGCACGCCAGGTGCCAGAGCGAGTCAGCGAGCAGTCCGGCCGCCGCTCCCGCGAGGGCGCCCGACCAGCGCGGCCGGATCGGCAGCGCGCGCAGCGCGAGCCAGGTCGCGATCGCCAGGTGCGGCAGTCCGATCGCCCCCTCGATCGTGGCGCATCGGCTGCCGACGGCCAGGGCGCCGGGGCCGCTCAGCGCGGCGCCGGTCTGCTGCCAGATCAGAAGTCCCAGGAGGAGCTGCAGCAGGATGCCGCCGGACAGGGCGGCGAGCGCCCGGCCGGCGCCCACGCCCAGGCCCGGCACGGCTTCGCGCAGCGCCAACCAGAGCAGAGCGAGCCCGGCCAGCCACTCGAGCAGCGAGACGCCGCCCCCGGCGAGCGAGTTCACGCCCGGGCTCGCCGCGCCGCGGGTCAGCACGACGACCGCCGTCGAGAGGACGACGAGCGCCGGCAGCGCGAGGAGCAGGGCGCGTCGCGCCGGCGACGCCAGCGGGGTCACCGGCGCGAGATCGCGCCGGATGGCGGCGCGCAGCGCCGCGGGGACCGGCTCGCGGTCGGGCGCGGTCATCCCGCGGCCTCCTTCAGCTCGCCGCGCAGCGCGACGATGGCGCGATGGGCGCGCACCTTCGCCGCGGTCTCGGAGATCCCCTGGACGGCGGCGATCTCGCGGAACGAGAACCCCTCGACGTGGTGGAGCCAGACCGCCTCGCGGCCGGGCTCGGCGAGCGTCCCGAGCGCCCGCCCGAGCGAGATCCGGTCGAGGGCACCGGCGGCGCGCGACAGGGTCGGCACTTCGGGCAGCTGGTCGAACGGCTGGACCTCGTTGCGGGCCCGCCGCCCGGAAGTCCGCCGCGCCATCAGACCGACGTGACGGGCGATGGCGAAGGCCCAGGGGCGCACCGGCTCGCCCGGCAGGTAGGTTTGCCGCGACCGGTGAATCTGGAGAAACGCGTTCTGCACCAGGTCCTCCACGTCCGCTCCCGGCGGGGTCAGGGTTCTCAGGTAGCCGCGCACCGAACGCGCCAGCCGTCCGTAGATCTCTTCGAACGCCGCCTCGTCCCCCGCCTGGTAGCGGGCCATCAGCTCCGGCAGATCGTCGAGCGAGGCCTCGTCGACCTCGCCCCTCATCTTCGCCTCATCGGGCGAAGAGGTTACTCGAAGCGGCCGGTAACCGCTCCGCGGGGAGCGGCAAAGATTCCCCTGACGCCCCCCGACCGGCGATCGGCCGGGGGCGCAACCCAGGGAGACCCGCCATGATCCACCGTCGTTCGCCCGTTCTCGCCCTCGCCCTCGCGGGCCTGTTCCAGGTCGCCGCCGCTGCCGCCACCGAGCGCACCTTCGCCGCCGGCGGCGACGACAAGAACACCAACATCACCTTCGAATCCGAGACCGACTTCGAGACCATCCTCGGCCGCACCCACACCGTCACGGGCCAGGTCGTGGCGGACCTCGAAGCCGGCACCGCCAGCGTCGAAGTGCGGGTTCCGGTCGCCTCTCTCGACACCGGGATCGAGCTGCGCAACAAGCACCTGCAGTCGGGCGACTGGCTCGACGCGAAGAAGAACCCGGAGATCCGTTTCGTCTCGACCACCGCGCGCCAGCTCGAGGACGGCAGCTGGGAGATCGCCGGCGACTTCACTCTCCGCGGCGTCACGAAGCCGATCACCGTCCGCGCCCGGGTCAAGCCGATTCCCGCCGAGGCGGCGAAGGCCGCCGGGCTCGGTAAAGGGGACTGGCTGCGCGTCTCGGTGCCCTTCGAGGTCCAGCTCTCCGACCACGGCCTCGCGGTGCCGCAGAAGGTCGCCGGACGGGTGAGCGACACCTGGAAGGTGAAGCTCAACCTCTTCGTCAACGCCGCGAGCTGAGCCGAGAGCGATCGTCGCCATGTCCACGAACGTCCTGACCGGAGTCGCCCGCTGGGCCCGACGCGGGGCCCGGGCCGGTCTCGTCGCCGCCCTCCTGCTGCCTCTCGCCGCCTCTCTCGCCGATCTCGGCTGGGGGCACGAGGTCCTGCTCATCTCCCCTCACGATCCGTCGGTCGTGACCCTCAACCGCTCGCTCTGGAGTGCCGGAGACCCGATCGCCGACCTCTACGGCAGCCCGATGAGCGAGCCCACGAGGGTCCTCCTGTTCAGTGATCTGCAGGTCGTTCACCCCGAGGAGGATCCGACTTTGTCGCTGCTGCCCGCCGCCGCGGCCGGAAGCCGCCCGATCCAGGTCCGGACGCTCTGGTGGGCCGTGCGCCTCGGCGTCGCGGGTCTCGGCGCCGCCACGGCCGCACTGTTCGGTCTTTCGCTCCTGGCGCGCCGTCGCGCGCGTCTCACGCCGAGCCCGCAACGGGCCTGACTCGATCGGGCCGATCGAAGGAGGACTCCAGGCATGTCCATCGCCACCGAATCCAGCGTCCGCGAGCGCTACGCGCGCGGCGCCGCCGCCCGCGAGCCCGAGCTCTGCTGCCCGGTCGACTACGATCCGCGCTACCTCGCGGTGATTCCGGACGAAGTGCTCGAACGCGACTACGGCTGCGGCGACCCCTCGCGCCACCTGCGCCCGGGCGAGACCGTGCTCGACCTGGGCAGCGGCACCGGCAAGATCTGCTTCATCGCCAGCCAGGTCGTCGGCACCGCGGGCCGGGTGATCGGCATCGACATGACACCCGAAATGCTCGAGGTGGCTCGGCGGGCCGCACCGCGGGTCGCCGAGCGGCTGGGATTCGCCAACGTGGAGTTCCGCCGCGCGCGCATCCAGGACCTGGCACTCGATCTCGACCGGCTCGACGCGGAGCTCGCCGCGCGACCGGTCCGCTCGGCCGACGACCTGCGCGCGGCCGAGCGTCTCGCGGATCGACTGCGGCACGAGACGCCGCTGGTCGAGGACGCGTCGGTCGACGTCGTGGTCTCCAACTGCGTTCTCAACCTGGTCGACGGCGCCGACAAGCGACGCCTCTTCGCCGAGATCTTCCGCGTCCTGCGCCACGGCGGCCGGGCGGTGATCTCCGACATCGTCGCCGACGAGCCGGTGCCGGCGCACCTCGAGGCCGACCCCGAGTTGTGGAGCGGCTGCATTTCGGGCGCGCTCACCGAGGAGGGGTTCCTCGCCGCGTTCGAGCAGGCGGGCTTCCACGGCCTGCGGATCCTCGAGCGGCCGGCGCAGCCCTGGCGCACCGTCGAGGGCATCGAGTTCCGCTCGCTCACCGTCGTGGCGTTCAAGGGCAAGCAGGGCCCCTGCTTCGAGCACTTCCAGGCGGTGATCTACAAGGGTCCGTTCAAGCAGGTCCTCGACGACGACGGCCACCGGCTGGTGCGGGGCGAGCGCGCCGCGGTCTGCGCCAAGACATTCGAGATCTACTCCGGCGAGCCCTACCGGAATCAGGTCGAGCTCGTCGAGCCCCGCGTGCCGATCGACCCGAGCGCGGCGCGGCCGTTCGACTGCACGCGGAGCCTCCGGCGCGACCCGCGCGAGACCAAGGGCCGCGACTACGACGACTCGTCCGCGCCCGCCGCGCCCTGCTGCGGCCCGGACGGCTGCTGCTAGAAATGGCGATCGTCGCGCTGCTCGCGGGCCTCGCCCTGAACCGGCAGCCCTGAATCCGAGAACGAAGGAGCCGCACATGCTCGCCGATCGCGCCCCTCGACTTCCCGTCCTGCCCACCGCCGCCGACGACGCTCGCTTCGACGCGACCTTGCAGCGGCACGGCCTCGGCGCGCTGCGGCGCGCCCGGATCACGACCCTGCAGGTCAACGTCGGCCGGCTCTGCAACCTCGCCTGCCACCACTGCCACGTCGAGGCCGGGCCGAAGCGGACCGAGTCGCTTTCCGCGGAGGTCGCAGACCGGCTGCTCGAGCTGCTCGCCGCCAGCCCCGGAGTCGAGGTGCTCGACCTGACCGGCGGCGCGCCCGAGATGAACCCGCAGTTCGAGCGGCTGGTCACCGGAGCGCGGCAGCTGGGCCGCCGGGTCATCGACCGCTGCAACCTGACCATCCTCGGCGAGACCGGCTTCGAGGGACTGGCGGAGTTTCTCGCCGCCCAGCGCGTCGAGATCGTCGCCAGCCTGCCCTGCTACACGGAGAGCAACGTCGACCGCCAGCGGGGACGCGGCACCTTCGACGGCTCGATCGCGGCGCTGCGTCGACTGAACCAGCTCGGCTACGGCCGTGCCGGCTCGGCGCTGCGTCTCGACCTCGTATACAACCCGCTCGGGCCGTCGCTGCCGCCCGCGCAGCGCCAGCTCGAGGAGGACTACAAGCGCGAGCTCGCGGAGCGCTTCGGCATCGAGTTCGATAGACTGCTGACCCTCACCAACATGCCGATCCGCCGCTTCGCCGAGCAGCTCGCGCGGCTGGGCAAGACCGAGGACTACCAGGCGCTGCTGGTCAACCACTTCAACCCGGCGACCGTCGAGGGGCTGATGTGCCGCTCGCAGGTCAGCGTCGACTGGCGGGGACGGCTTTACGACTGCGACTTCAACCTGATGCTCGACCTGCCGCTCCGCCTCGAAGGCGGACCCTCTCGTCCGACGGTCTGGGACGTCGATCGGCTCTCGGATCTCGGCGGCAGCGCGATCGCCACGGCGAGCCACTGCTTCGCGTGCACCGCCGGCGCGGGCTCGAGCTGCTCGGGAGCGCTCGCCTGATCCGCGTCCTCCAGGTCTCGCGGCCGGCACGGACTCCCGTGCTCGTCTTCGCCAAGCCGCCTCGGCCGGGCGTCGCCAAGACCCGCCTCGCGCCCGCGCTGGGTTCGAAGGGCGCGGCAGCTCTTGCCACGGCGCTCTTCGAGGACACCTGGTCCCGCGTCTCGAGCCTGCGCTGGGCCCGACCCGTCCTGGTTACGCCGGAGCCCGATGCCGCCGAGTGGGGTGCTGCCCGCGCCGCGTGCCGCTGGCCGCAAGGAGAAGGTGACCTCGGCGAACGACTGGCGCGGGCTTTCGCGCGAGCGCTCGCGGGCAAGGCGGCCGGCGCGATCGCCGTCGGCACGGATTCGCCCGGAGTTCCGGCCGCGCTGCTGGAGGCCGCGCGCGACGCCCTCGAGCGCTCCGACGCGGTACTCGGCCCCTGCGACGACGGGGGTTTCTACCTGCTGGCGCTGCGGCGATGCCCGCCCGGCCTGCTCGAGGATCTGCCGTGGAGCGCCGACTCGACGTTCGGCCGCACGCGCGAGCGCCTCCTCGAGCGCGGGCTTTCGGTCGAAATCCTGCCCGGCTGGTTCGACGTCGACGTTCCCGCCGATCTCGTGAGACTCCAGCAGCGGATCGAACGCGGAGCGGTGCGCGCGCCCGCGACCTCGCGCCTGCTCGGTCGACTCTGTCCACGCGCGCCCCGGATCTCCGTCGTGATTCCCGCACTCGACGAGGCGGGCCGTATCGAGTCCGCGCTTCGCACTCTCGCCGCGGATGGCTGGCACGAGATTCTCGTCGTGGACGGCGGAAGCCGGGACGAGACCGCGGCGCTTGCCCGCAGCGTGCCGGGCGTGCGTGTCCTGGAAGCGCCCCGAGGACGTGCACGGCAGATGAACGCGGGCGCACGCTGCGCGACCGGCGACGTGCTGCTCTTCCTCCACGCCGACGTCGGCCTGCCGCCGGAAGCCCGCGACTCCGTCGCTCGAGCCCTCGCCGATCCCGAGGTGGTCGCGGGCGCTTTTCGAACCTGGACGGTGCCCGACGGCCGCCGGAGCTGGATCGCTCCGCTGCTCCACCTCGCCGACATCCGCTCGCGGTACACCCGCCGTCCGTACGGTGACCAGGCGATCTTCGTCCGGGCCGCCGTCTTCGAGCGGGTCGGCGGCTACCCCGAGATGCCGCTGATGGAGGATTTCGAGCTCTCGCGCAGGCTCGCACGCGAGGGGGAGATCCGCGTCGTTCCGGCGCGGGTTCGGGTCTCCGGCCGGCGCTTCCTGACCCGTCCGGTCTACTACTTTCTGCTCGTCAACTTCCTGCCGATCCTCTATGCGCTGGGTGTCCCGGTCGAGCGGCTAGCGAGGGCGTACGGGGATCCGCGATGAGGCAGCGCGACACAGGACGCGGGAGAGGCGAGGCGAGGGTCGAACGCGCCGCCGGATTCGCTGGCCGCGCGGGACACTGCGGGTGACTTCGCGCTCGTCGTCCGTCGGAACCATTCGCGGCAAACAGCGAGCTCCGGCTCAACCGAGCTTCAGATGCCGGAGCACGAACGCTTCGATGCCGGCAACGTCGTTCAGGTCGAAATGAGGCAGCCGGCCCACGATCCTCTCGTCGGAGGCCACGGCGACGATGAACGGGTCTTCGGGATGCAGGAGTCTTTCGCCGGCCGCCTCCCGCCGGACTTCGAGCTTCGGAATCGGCGCATGCTTGAAACCCTCGACCAGCAGCAGGTCGCACGGCGAGAGGTGCCGAACCTGCTCGGCGAGCGACGGCTCGGCTTCGCCGCGCAGCTCGTGCAGCAGCGCCCAGCGGTGAGACGAAGTGAGCAGAACCTCCCTCGCCCCGGCCTCGCGAAGCCGGTACGAGTCCTTGCCGGGTCGATCCAGGTCGAATGCGTGGTGAGCGTGCTTGATCAGCGAGACGCTGAGTCCGCGTTCGGCAAAGCGCGGAATCAGCCGTTCGATCAGGGTGGTCTTGCCGCTGCCGGAGTAGCCGGCGAACCCGAAGATCTTCATCGAGGCTGCGGATTCTAGGCGGAGGGAACGGGCGCGGCGACGCCCTTCCGGGCGAGGCCGCCTGCGGCCGCGTCCCGCAGCTGCGAAGAGCGGTCCCCGGACCGGCGGAAGAACTCCTTGCGGAACCCTCCGCGAGCACCGGAAAGCCGGCGTTGCCCGGCAAGAATCCCGTGCTTCCGCGTCGATATGACGGCCGTCATGTCGGAGCCACCCCCGGCGCGGAGATGCTTCGCGCCGAACCAGGGAGCCTGCGTTGATGGAAATCGTTCAGATCGGAAGAGCCGGAGTCCGACTCGTGACTGCTGCAGCGGTCGTCGCCGTGTTGGCCGGCCCTCGGCCCGCCCGGGCCCTGTCGGAGGCCGCACAGCGCGGCGAGGAGATTTTCCGCAAGACCTGCTTCGCCTGCCACACGGTGGGCGGTGGCCGGCTGGTGGGCCCCGATCTGCGGGGCGTCACCGAGCGACGGCGGGAGGAGTGGCTGGTCCGGTTCGTCCAGAACTCGACCGACATGGTGGCGTCGGGAGACGCCGAGGCAGTCGCCATCTTCGAGGAGTACGCGCGCATTCCGATGCCTCCGCAGGCTTTGAGCGCGGCCGAAGTTCTCTCCGTGCTCGCTTTCACCAAGGAAGGCGAGTACCCGGGACCGGTCACGGCGACCGCAGCTGCCACGGCGGCAGCGGCGCCGGCGCCGCCCAGCGACCGGCAGATCGCCCTCGGCCGGGCGCTGTTCCAGGGTACGCAGCGGCTCATCAACGGCGGTCCGACGTGCAACTCGTGCCACGAGGTTTCCCACGATGCGGTCATCGGCGGCGGCCTGCTGGCCCGCGACCTGACGACGGTCTTCTCCAGGCTCGGCGGGCCCGGCGTCCGGTCGGTCATCGGCAGCCCGCCCTTCCCGGTGATGCAGCGCGCCTACCAGGATCGGCCGCTGACCCAGGTCGAACAGGCGGCGATCCTCGCTTTCCTCGAGGATGCCGACGCCCAGCACGCTTTCCAGCGGCCGCGCGATTACGGCATAGGGCTCTTCACCGCCGGTACCAGTGGGGCCATCGTGCTGCTCGGCCTCTACTCGCTGCTCTGGCGACGGCGCAGGATCCGCACGGTTTACGAGTCGATTTTTGACCGGCAGGTCCGGTCGACCTAACCGGCGCGGACGCCCACGTCCCTGCCGCGCGATCAATCCGGAAGAGGAATCGGACCAGACCATGGGTTGGATCAAAGACATCATCTCGCCTCAGACGCGGAAGTGGGAGGAGTTCTACCGCAACCGCTTCCAGCACGATCGCATCGTCCGCAGCACGCACGGAGTCAACTGCACCGGCGGCTGTTCGTGGCAAATCCACGTCAAGGACGGCATCGTCACCTGGGAGACCCAGCAGCTCGACTACCCGCTGCTCGAGGACTCGCTGCCGCCCTACGAGCCGCGCGGCTGCCAGCGCGGCATCTCCTTCTCCTGGTACCTCTACAGCCCGCTGCGCATCAAGTACCCGCTGATCCGCGGCGCGCTGCTCGACGCCTACCGCGCCAAGAAGCGCGAGCACGGCGGCGACCCGATGAAGGCCTGGGAGGCGCTGCAGGCCGACTCCGCGGCGCGCGCGACCTATCAGAAGGCGCGTGGCAAGGGCGGCTTCCGGCGCGCCAGCTGGCAGGAGGCGCAGGAGATCATGGCGGTGGCCAACGTCTACACCGCCCGCAAGCACGGTCCGGACCGCGTCATCGGCTTCAGTCCGATCCCGGCGATGTCGATGCTCAGCTACGCGGCCGGCGCCCGCTTCCTCCAGCTGTTCGGAGGCGTCAACCTCAGCTTCTACGACTGGTATTGCGACCTGCCGACCGCGTTCCCGGAGATCTGGGGAGAGCAGACGGACGTCTGCGAGAGCGCCGACTGGTACAACGCCAAGATGATTGCCGACATGGGCGCGTGTCTCAACATGACGCGTACGCCCGACTGTCACTTCTTCGCCGAGTCGCGGCACAACGGCACCAAGGCGGTCGTCTTCTCGCCCGACTTCAGTCAGGTCTGCAAGTACGCGGACCAGTGGGTGCCGATCCACGCGGGAAGTGACGGGGCCTTCTGGATGGCGGTCACGCACATCCTCCTGGAGGAGTACCACCACCGACGCCAGACTCCGTTCTTCATCGACTACGTGAAGCGCTACACCGATAGTCCGTACCTCGTGAAGCTCGAGCGCGACGGCGAGCGATTCCGGCCCGGCCGCCTGCTGCGCGCCGGTGAACTGCCCGCCTACCGGAGCCTCTCGAACGGAGAATGGAAGTTCGTCAACCTGGACGCCGCGACCGGGCGTCCGGTGGTCCCCAAGGGCAGCGTCGGTTCGCGCTGGGACGAGAAGCCCGGCAACTGGAACATGAAGTACGAGAGCGCGGCGGACGACTCGCCCTACGATCCGGTGCTGACGCTGCTGGGTCGCGAGACGCAGGTCGCCCAGACCACGTTCCACGACTTCGGCCTCGACCGGGACGCAGCGCGCGGCGTGCCAGCGATCGAAATCGAGACGGTCGACGGCCCTGCGCTGGTGACCACGATCTACGACCTGATCATGGCGCAGTACGGCGTCAGCCGCGGACTCGAGGGCGACTATCCGAAGGGTTACGACGATCCGGATGGCGCCTACACGCCGGCGTGGCAGGAGGTCTTCACGGGCGTATCGGCCGCCACCGTCGAGCAGTTCGCGCGTGAATGGGCCTCGACCGCCGAGGCGACCGGCGGAAAGTGCATGATCATCGTCGGCGCCGGCATCAATCACTGGTATCACGCCAACCTCATGTACCGCGCCGGCGCCATGGCGCTCATGCTCACCGGCTGCGTCGGCAAGAACGGCGGCGGGCTCAACCACTACGTCGGCCAGGAGAAGCTGGCACCTGTCGACTCGTGGAGTGCCATCGCGTTCGCCCGCGACCACCAGGCCGCGGCGCGTCTCCAGCAAGCGCCGATCTGGCATTACATCAACACCTGTCAGTACCGATACGACGGACAGTTCTCGCGCTACAACACGGTTCCCGACAACGAGATGACGCGCCAGCACACGGCGGACCAGATCTTCCGCTCCGTTCGCATGGGCTGGATGCCATTCTTTCCCCAGTTCGACCGCAACACGCTGGAGCTCTGCCGCGAAGCGGTCGAGCAGGGGGCCACCGACGACGAGGCGATCAAGCGTCACGTTCTCGATCGCCTCGCGAAGCGCGAACTGAACTATTCCGTGAGCGACCCGGACGCCGAAGTGAATTTCCCGCGCGTCTGGTACATCTGGCGCGGCAACGCCATCATGGGCAGCATGAAGGGGCACGAGTACGCGCTCAAGCACTACCTGGGAACGCACTCGAACGTGATCGCCCGCGACGCCGACGAGCGAACGCAGGAGGTGGCGTGGCATGACGTTGCGCCGGTCGGCAAGATGGATCTCGTCGTCGACCTCAACTTTCGCATGGACTCATCCGCTCTGTACTCGGACATCGTCCTGCCGGCGGCTTCCTGGTACGAAAAGGCGGATCTGAACAGCACCGACCTGCATTCGTTCATCCATCCTCTGTCGCAGGCAGTCGCCCCGGTATGGGAGTCGAAAACCGATTGGAACATCTTCCGCGATCTCGCCGAGGCGACGGCGGAGATGGCCCGGCGCTATTTCCCCGGCACGCACAAGGATGTCGTCGCGACTGCCATCGCGCACGACTCGGCAGGGGAGATCGCTCAGCCGCGAATTCGCGACTGGTACCTCGGAGAGTGTGAACCGGTTCCCGGCAAGACGACGCACCAGCTCACGATCGTCGAGCGGGACTACACGCGGCTTCACGAACGCTACGTGACGCTCGGCGATCGGCTGCGCACCGCCGGCCTGGGGGCGCACGGCAACAGCTACCAGTGCGCCGATGCCTACGACGAGATGATCACGTCGAACCACTTCCCGGTCGAGCGGGAGAACGGCAGCGCCCGTCCCTCGATTCGCGAGGCCGAGTGGGCCGCCAACGCCGTGCTCCATCTCTCGACCCTGACCAACGGCGTGCTCAACATGCGCGCCTACGAGAACGCAGAGAAGAAGACCGGGCTCGAACTGGCCGATCTCGGTGCGGGCAGCGCCGACGTGCGCCTGACCTACGCCGACCTTCAGGCGCAACCGCGGCGCTACAACACTTCGCCGCTATGGTCGGGACTGATGAACGGCGGCCGAGCCTACTCCGCTTACACCTACAACGTCGAGAAGCTGGTGCCGTGGCGCACGCTCACCGGCCGACAGCACTTCTACCTCGACCACGAGATGTACCTCGCCTACGGCGAGAACCTGCCGACCTACAAGCCGTCTCCGCGGCCGCAGGCCTACGGCGACCTGCGCGAGACACTGAAGAGCGGCGAGGCAAGGATCCTCAACTGCCTGACGCCCCACGGCAAGTGGCACATCCACTCGACGTACATGGAGAACCACCGCATGCTGACGCTGTCGCGCGGCTGCGAGCCGGTATGGATGAGCGAGGTCGACGCAGCTGCGCTGGGCATCGCCGACAACGACTGGGTCGAGGTCCACAATGACCACGGCGTCTACTGCGCGCGGGCGTGCGTCAGCGCACGTATTCCGAAGGGAGTCTGCATCGTTTACCACGTGCCTGAGCGAACGGTCGGCATTCCGAAGTCACAGGTGCGTGGAGGTCGCCGCGCGGGAGGTCACAACAGCTTCACCCGCATCCACCTGAAGCCCAACTTTCTCGCCGGGGGGTACGGTCAGTTCTCCTACGGCTTCAACTACTGGGGGCCGATCGCTCCCAACCGCGACACGCACGTGGTGGTCAAGCGCATGGACAAGGTGGTGTTCTGATGATTTCGCGGTCGCGCCGGGAACGGGAGAGCTGAGATGGACGTCCGCTCGCAGATCTCGATGGTATTCCACCTCGACAAGTGCATCGGCTGCCACACCTGTTCGATCGCCTGCAAGAACATCTGGACCGATCGCAAGGGCGCCGAGTACATGTGGTGGAACAACGTGGAAACCAAGCCGGGAACCGGCTATCCCGGCAAATGGGAGAATCAGGACATCTACCAGGGCGGCTGGAAGAAGGACGGAAAGAGCATCGTTCTGCGAGGCGCCGGCAAGCCCCGGAGTCTGACCAACATCTTTCACAACCCGCACCTGCCGCTGATCGACGACTACTACGAGCCGTTCACCTACAAGTACCTAGACCTGATCGAATCGCCGGCCGCCGACGACCAGCCGACGGCGCGACCGGTGTCGATGATCACCGGCCAGCCGATCGACATCAAGATGGGACCGAACTGGGACGACGACCTCTCCGGCTCGCCCGACTATGCGCGCAACGACCCCAATCTCGAGAGTCTGACGCCGGCCGAACGCGAGGCGATGTTCCAGCTCGAGCGAATGGCCTTCTTTTATCTGCCGCGCATCTGCAACCACTGCCTCAACCCGGCGTGCGTTGCCTCTTGCCCATCCGGCGCGATCTACAAACGCGGCGAGGACGGCGTCGTGTTGATCAACCAGTCGGTCTGTCGCGGCTGGCGGATGTGCGTCACCGCGTGTCCCTACAAGAAGTCCTACTACAACTGGAGCACCGGCAAGTCGGAGAAGTGCATCCTCTGCTATCCACGCCTCGAGGCCGGCCACGCGCCGGCCTGCATGCACTCCTGCGTGGGGCGGATTCGGTACCTCGGCGTACTCCTCTACGATGCCGACCGGATAGCCGGCGTGGCCGCCGCGCCCGACGACGAGCTGGTGGCACGCCAACTCGACATGATCCTCGATCCGTTCGATCCGGAGGTGATCGCCGCGGCGAGAGCCAACGGAGTTGCCGAGTCGACGCTCGACGCGGCACGCAAGTCGCCGGTCTTCCGTTTCGTCAAGCGGTGGGGCCTGGCGCTGCCGCTGCACCCCGAGTTCCGGACGCTGCCGATGCTCTTCTACGTGCCACCGCTCCTGCCGGTCATGGCTTCGGTCACCGAGCATGACCGGGCGGCGCAGGCTGCCGCTGCGAACCCGATCGCCAAGGTGTGGCCGGACAGCTGGCTCTACGACACGACGACGCGCGAGCTCTTCGGAACCCTCGAGAACGCGCGCTTTCCACTCAAGTACCTGGCCAGCCTGTTCAGTGCGGGCGATACCGACGCAGTGGCCGGGCGTCTGAAGAAGCTGATGGCAGTGCGCCTCCACCGGCGCGGCGTCACGGTCGGCGATGTCACCGAGGCGACGGTCGCCGAGGCTCTGGCCGACACCTCGCTCGACCCGCAGACGGCGAACGACATCTACTACCTGACCTCGCTGGCCAAGTTCGACGACCGTTTCGTGATCCCCCCGGCGCATCGCGAGGAGGCAATCGAGATGCTCGAATTCACCGGCGACGTGAAGGGCTCGACCGGATTCGGCTTCAAGAGCGGAACGGCGGAGCGCGGGGCGTGATGGTCGCTCCGCGTCCGCTCTACGAGGTGCTCGCAGCGCTTCTCGACTATCCCGACTCCGGCTATCCGGGGCGGGTTCGGGTGGCGTCGGAGATCGTAGCGAGACACAATCCAGCGGCTGCGGCAGCGATCGAGGCGCTGGCAGCAGGGTTGCCACGTGGTCGGGATGCACTCGACGAGCACCAGCTCGACGAGCTCCAGGAGCTCTACACGCGGACGTTCGACGTCCAGGCCGCGACGACGCTCGGCATAGGGTACGTGCTGTTCGGTGACGACTACAAGCGCGGAGAGTTGCTGGTGCACCTGAATCGCGAGATGCGCGCGGCAGGCGTGGACTGCGGCAGCGAGCTGCCCGATCACCTGCCGACCATTCTGCGCCTGCTCGCGAGGTGGGATGACGCCGAGCTCGCTCGTGAACTGGTCGCCGAGATCGTGCGGCCGGCGCTCGAGCGCATGCTCGCGGAGTTCGAAGAGCAGCGCGCGGCCGAGCGCGACCGCCTCTACGAGAAGCACTACAAGACTTTGATCGAGGTGCCTGCGACGGATCGCACTTTGTTCAGCCAGCCGTTGCGCGCGACGCTCGAAATCCTCCGGACCGACTTCGAACTGGGCGACTGGCGGGCACCGGAGGTCGAAAGCGATTTCGTCCGCTCGCTCGGTCGCGAGCTCGAACTGGAAGCCGAGGAAGCAACGCAGGAGGAACCACTCGTGCAGATCGGACGGAGCTCATGAACGCGCTCAACACTTTCCTCTTCGTGGGGCTGCCCTACGTGGCCTTCTTCGTCTTCGTGGTCGGCCTCGTCTATCGGCGGAAGCAGAAGGGATTCGCCCTGTCGTCGCTCTCTTCCCAGTTTCTCGAAGGGCGCGCTCTGTTCTGGGGCTCCGTTCCGTTTCACGTCGGCCTTCTGATCGTGTTCTTCGGCCACCTGTCGGCGTTCCTGTTCCCCCGGGCGACGCTGGCCTGGAACAGCCAGCCGGTGCGGCTGATCATCCTCGAGGTGACTGCTTTCCTGTTCGGCGTCACCGTTCTGGTCGGACTGATCGCGCTGATGATCCGGCGCTTCACCAACGCGCGCGTACGCGCGGTGACCTCGCGGATGGACATCGTCATCGAGTTCGTGATTCTCGCTCAGGTCGTTCTGGGTTGCTGGATCGCCCTCGGCTACCGCTGGGGCGCGTCCTGGTTCGCGGCTGACCTCTCTCCGTATCTCTGGTCCGTGTTCAAGCTTTCGCCGGAGACGGAGGCGGTCTTCGCGATGCCCTGGGTAATCAAGTTGCACATCGTCGGCGCGTTTCTGATCATTCTGCTCGTGCCGTTCACCCGGCTCGCCCACTTCATCGTCGCGCCTCTCGACTATCTGGTGAGGCCCTACCAGCAGGTGATCTGGAACTGGAACCGCAAGACGATTCGCGATCCGGCGACCGTCTGGACCCACAAGCGTCCGACCAACAACTGAGCGACGGCGCAGGGGTTGGCACGGGCGAGGGTCTTCCTCACGGCGTGCCGCCGGACGCGCGACGGGAGAAGTGCCGCGCACTGGCGCGCAGCAGGCCCACGAAGGCCGCCAGCCAAGCTGTCAGTGCCACCCAGAAGAAGCGGCTTGCGAAGGGCTCGAGGAAGGGGAGTTGCATGGCCCGCGCCATCTCGAGGGTGCAAGCCGTGTACATGCCGAGCGGGAACACTGCGCCCCAATAGAGCGGATCGTAGGCGAGAGGAAAGCGCCGGTAGACGTGACGCCAGATGGCCAGGATCACGAGCATCGGCAGCCACCAGGTTCCCGTCGCCCAGTAGAAGATCGTGAAACCCTTGAGAAAGGGCAGGGTCGACAGCAGGAACGGCGCGTGCGGCGTGTTCTCGATCAGCGTGGCGCCGGTGAGCGACGAGATCGCCATCGCTCCCATGTTGATCCAGTAGGGCGGGGACAGGTCTCCGGGCGAAAAGGGGAAGAACGCGTAGCGGTAGAAGATCAGCGAAATCATCCAGATGTAGAGCATCCCGCCCCAGAGCCACATCGAGAGCGCGAAGAAGTTCGTCGCCAGCTTGAACCCCCCGAGCTCGGGAGCGAGTTGCGCCGCGAGCAGGGCGATCGACTGAGTCGAGACCACGGCCAGCAACCAGGCGCCGCTGATGCCGTCGGCGAGCGTTGGCTTCTCCTGCTTGACGGTGATGCCGGTGAAGATCGTGTAGGTCAGAGCGATCCAGAGAAGCAGCCCGAAACCGCCGAGCGCCGTCGCGATGCCGGTACGACCCGCGAGCAGAATGAACTGGCTGCCGAGCACGCAGGTGGCAGCCACCAGGGTGAAGTACCCGGGGCCGCGGGAATGGTCGAGCAGATCCGCACGAACTCGCCCGGGGCAGCGGGCGATCCGCGCCAGCAGCAGCACCCAGAGCAGCGGGTAGGCGATGAGGTTGACGGCGAACAGCCCTCGGGCGAGCGCCACTTGGCCGAGCAGCTGCGCTGCCGTCGAGATGATGCCGGTGGCCATCACGATCGCGAACGAGGCTGGCGGCAACTCCTCGACGAGGCCGGCGAGCGCGTTCGAGCGCGGGACCGTCGGTAAGCTCACGTGGACTTCGGCGTGTCGATCTGCTGCATCAGGCCGGGAGCGGCAGCGTGCATCATCCGGCGGATCACGAGGTGCATCCAGACGAGGCAGACGAAAGCGAAGGCGGCGAGCAGTATCCAGCAAGTCGTCCAGATCCCGGTCGCTCCCAGCAGGTAGCCGAAGAGGATCGGAAAGGCGAAGCCGCCGAGCGCGCCGATCATGCCGACGATCCCGCCGACCAGCCCGACTTGTGCCGGAAAGTAGGTGGCGATGTGCTTGAAGACCGCGGCGCTGCCGATGCCCATGATCACGCCGAGGATGACGACGAGCCCGGTGAAGACGAGGCGGTTGGCCTGGAAATAGAGGTGGGTCACGCCGGTCGCCAGCAGCTGCCCGCGCGCGACCTGGTCGCCGACCGTGACGACGGGGGTCTGTTCGGAGCTGGTTCTGGGCAGGAACAGGTGGTGCTCGTCGGGCCGGCCGATCCCGAATCGCAGCTCGGCCGAAGCTGCCCCGGTCCGACCGGTTTGAAGTGCGTAGCGAGTTTCGTCGACGACAATCTCCGCCTCGCCTACCGCAGTCACCGTTCCGGGAGCTGCCGCGAGGAGACCCTCGCCGGGCGCTCGCAGTTCGACCCGCGGCGGAAAGAGCAGCGCGAGTACGGCGAGGCTCAGGCCGAGCACCCAGTACATCACGCTGCGCGCGCCGACCCGGTCGGACAGCCATCCGCCCAGCACGCGGAAGAGTCCTGACGGCAGAGAGAAGATCGACGTCAAGGCACCCGCGGCGCCCACCGAGAGCGTGTAGACGTTGACGTAGTACGGAATCAACCACTGCGAGAGAGCGACGAAGCCGCCGAACAACAGGAAGTAGTAGAGACCGAAACGCCAGACCCGCGGCACGCCGAGTGGCGACAGACGTTCGGAGAGAGTTCGCAGGCCGCTGGTGGTCGCCCGTCGCGGAAACGTCGCGAACCAGAAGAGCAATGCCGTGGCGACCAGCGCGGCAGCGTAGAGGCGGGGCAGCGAACGCCAGCGCTCGAGGTCCGCGCCGCCCTGCGTCAGCATTCCCAGCAGTCGCGGCGCGATGAACGCGGTCAGCGCAGCGCCGGCGTTGCCCATACCGAAGATGCCCAGAACCGTACCCTGGCGATCCGGTGGAAACCAGGCCGACGTGTAGGCCACTCCGGTCGCGAACGAGGACCCGGCCACGCCGAAACCGAGACCCGCGAAGAAGAAGCCCCAGAAATCGCGCGCGAAGCTGACCGAGAATACCGCCGCGGCGGCGACGAGCAGGGTGCCCACCATCACGGGGCGACCGCCGAAGCGATCGGTCAGCAGCCCCGCAGGCAGGCGCAGGAGCGCCCCCGTGAGCACCGGGATGCCGATCAGCCAGCCCAGCTGCGCCGAAGAGAAGTCGAACAGGCCGCGATCGACGAGAAAGGTCAGCAGCACGCCGTAGAGCATCCAGACGGCGAAACAGACGGTGAACGCGAAGGTGTTCGCCGTCAGTACGCTGTAGGCTCGAATCCGTTCGCTCGGCGCCACTTCAAGGCCTCCCGCCCGGATCGTGGGCTCGACGAGCCGGGCCGCCCGCCCATCCGGGTGCGCGTCGATCCGAAGCGTCCCCGGGGCTGCGACCAAGCATTGCTGGGTCGGTTACAGACATCGAAATCCTACCTCAAGTGGCGTGCTCCGCAACTCGCGCGGACCGTTCGGCCGGCGCCTCGTGCGACGTGTTTCGGGCCTGGCAGAAGGCCAGCTTGCAGAACGTTCGAGAGGAGTGCCGAGGATCTTCTGCAGATCCGCGAGAGGAATCGGAGCTTCCGCCCGAACCCCGGCAGCAGCTCGGTCAGCGGGAGATCGTCCAGGAGGAGATCACCCTTGCGGTTTTCGTGTCGTTCGCGATCCGCTGCGTGAAGCAGCCCTTGCGCAGCGCCCTTCTCCGGGCCGCTCGCTGCCCGGGCGGCGCGGTCTTCTTCATCTCCGGCGATGAAGGCGTTCGGACTCAGCGCTCGGGCCAGAGGGCCGGGCGGACGGCGTGAATCTCGCCGTCGCGCGCCGTGAGGCGGAAGTCGCGCTCGAAGGCCCGGGGCTCGAACGAGCCGACGTCGAGCTCGATGTCGAGCGAGCCGGCGGGCGAGGCCAGCTCGCGCACCAGCGCCAGCAACTCCTCGGGGCCGGCGTTGAACGTGTCGAGGCGAACGCGGACCGTCTCGGCGTCGCGCCGCACGTGGTACTCGCCGCCCGGGTAGAGCCCTTCGAACGACTCGAGGAAATCGATCAGCCGCCGCTCGGTGCCGGCCGGGGCGGCGAAGGCGAGATCCCCGGTCAGCTTCGCCGAGGCGGGCGCCACGGTGCGGAACATCTCGGCCAGCTCGACCGGCAGCGCGTGCTCCCAGTCCTCCTGCGGCCACTGCACGCCGATGCGGCCGCCGGCGACGTGCAGGCGCAGCACCGGCGTCGTCCGGCCGTGCACCACCAGGGTGCCGCCGGGGCTCGCGGCGCGCTCGGCGGCGGGCACCAGGTCGAGCATGGCGATCAGCTCGGCCGGCACTGCGGCGAGCGCCGGTGAGCCGCCGGGCTGGACGTGGCGCACCACGAGCGCGTTCTCTTCGGCCGAGTACTCCAGCCACTCGCCCGGGAAACCGGCGAGGTCGAGCATCGTGGTGGCGGGCAGGGGGGCGAGCTGCACGCGCCCCCGGCATTCGAGCTCGGTGCGATTCATGACCCGGTCTCCTCGGCGGCCGTCTCGGCGGCGGGCGGATGCTCGACTTTGACCGCCAGCGTGTCGCCGAGCGCGGCGGCCTCCTTGGTCAGCGCGCGGCCGATGACCAGGCGCTGGATCTGGTTGGCCCCCTCGTAGATCTGGGTGATCTTGGCGTCGCGCATGAACTTCTCGACCGGGTAGTCACGGCAGTAGCCGTAGCCGCCGAACATCTGCACCGCCTCGGTGGTGACCCGCATCGCCACGTCGCTGGCGAACACCTTGCACATCGCGGCGTACTTCGACGCCCCGGCGTGCCCCTCGTCGATCGAGCGCGCGGCCGACCAGACGAGCTGGCGCGCCGCCTCGATCTCGGTCGCCATGTCGGCGAGGCGGAACTGGGTCGACTGGAAGCTCATCACCGACTGGCCGAACTGCTGGCGCTCCGAGGTGTAGCGCATCGCCCAGTCGAGCGCCCCCTGCGCCAGGCCGACCGCCTGCGCCGCGACGCCGGGCCGCGCCCGGTCGAGCGTCTGCATGGCGTTGCCGAAGCCGCGCCCCTCGACTTCGCCGAGCAGGTTGCCGGCCGGCACCCGGCAGTCGCGGAAGTGCAGCTCGTGCACCGGCACGCAGCGGATCCCCATCAGGTCCTCGCGCTTGCCGATCTCGAAGCCGGGCGTCCCCTTCTCGACCACTAGCGGCGAGATGCCGCGGCTGCCGCGATCCGGGCGGGTCGAGGCATAGACCGTGTAGATCGAGGCAGCGCCTCCGTTGGTGTTCCACTTCTTGTCGCCGTCGATCCGGTAGTGGCCGTCGGCGAGCACGGCGCGCGTGCGCAGGCTGCCGGCGTCCGAGCCGGAGGCCTTCTCCGAGAGGCCGAAGGCGATCAGCTTCTCGCCCGAGGCGACCGGCGGCAGCCAGCGCTGCTTCTGCGCCTCGGTGCCGCCGAGAATGATCGGAAAGCTGCCGAGGGCGTTGACCGCGTAGGCCACGCCGACGCCGCCGCAGGCGCGCGACAGCTCCTCGACGACGACGCACAGGTCGAGCACCCCGGCCCCCTGGCCGCCGTATTCGCGCGGGATCCAGATGCCCATCAGCTCGGCGGCGCGCAGCGCCTCGATCACCGGCCACGGGTACTCGCCGGTGCGGTCGAGCTCGGCGGCGATCGGGCGCACCGCGGACTCGGCGACCTGGCGGGCACGCTGACGGTACTCCTGGGCTCGCTTGGGCAGCAGTTCGAACACGGCTTCCTCCTCCGGGCGACGCCCGATGCGTCAGTCTCCCGGGTCGCCCGGCCGCCGGCGCCACCCGCGTGGGTGGCCGGCCGGAGCTGCGGGGAGAGTAGAGGCGCCGGCGCGTCAGGTCGCGCCGGCGAGCGCGGCGCCGGCTTCGATGGCGGCGCGCGTCGTGGCGCCCTCGTCGCCGTCCCCCGCCGCGGCGAGCAGGGCGTCGACCGGCAGCAGGCCGAGACGCAGGACCGCCGCCACGGTCAGCACCAGTGCGACGGCATCCTTCGCGACCCGCCGCCCCGCCG
>JAIOJQ010000327.1 GCA_019911865.1 Thermoanaerobaculia bacterium | reverse complement strand
CGCCTCCCCCGCTGCCCCCCCCGGGGACACACAAAAGGGACACACAAAAGGGACACACAAAAAGACCGGCGTCTCTCCGCAATCCACGGATCGGGAGAGTCTCCGATGCAGCTGTCGTCGGCCAGAGGCGAGCGGCAGAAGCGATCAGCCTCCATGGAAGGGACAAGCCTGCGGATTCAGGCCCGAACTCGCGGGCCTCGCGCGCGTTCGGGCGGAGCTGCCCTGGACCCGCCTGCAGCTCTTGCCGCCTGCGTACTTTTCTCCCCGGGCGCCTGGATCTGCCTTCGGACACAAGTTGCCGGGTCTTTCCACTTCTCAGCGGGCTCCTGCATTCCCGTTGTTCAGCCGGCCGGTCCGCGGGAACCGGCGGAGAGCGATGAAGTCACTCGGTGTCCCCATTTGTGTGTCGCTCGAACCGGTTCGCTTCCCGGCCAAGGTCTCGATCGAGCTGTCGCCAGCCGACGACAGGGGCACCCGGGTGTCATCCGTTGGCGCGCCGGGGGGGTATACTGCCGACCGGTGGACATCGCGCGCCAGAGCAGCGGTCTCGACGCTGGATCGAGTGGCGTTGCGGCCGCAGTCAGCCGAGGGAAGGGAGCGGGGCGACCCTTGATCGTTCGGAACCCCACCCCGTCTCCGGACCGCCACGACATCCGTCGACGCGCATCCGTCGATCCGCACGGAGGTATCTGATGATCCGATCGTCCGCGTTCCACCTCGCCCTGATCTGGATCGGGGCGAGGCTCCTCGACCCGTCCGCCACAGCGCAGCCGATCGACACCGCATGGGTCTGGACGACCCCCGGATACGAAATCGGAGCCACCGGCATCGCCGTGTCCGATTTCGACGGTGACGGACGCGATGAGCTCCACCTGGCGTCCCTCGGCGGGTCGTACTACGGGCCCCAGGACGGCTACTGGCACGAATGGCAGGCGGATGGACCGGTGATTCGGCAGGCGTGGAGCTCGCTCTTCCACGAGAACGGAATTCAGAAGCTCGTCGCCACCCGGTCGCCGGAGAACCGGTACATCGTCGCATCCGGCAGCGAGCTTCTCGTCTTCCTCGCAGCCGACCACCAGCTCGAGCGAACCATCGTCACCGACTACCCGTCGATCGCCGATCTGATCGCGGACGATCTCGACGGTGACGGCGATCTCGAGCTGGTCCTATGCGACGAGGACAACCTCTATGTCCGGTCCTTCACGACCGGACTCGAATCGGGCCGTCGGTACGGCTTCGGCTGTTCGCAGCTCCTCTCCGGACAACTCGACGCCGACCCCGCGAGAGAGCTCGTACTGGTCGGCAACGCCGTCGGAGGAATCGTTCTGGATGGCGCGACACTCGATGTCCAGTGGGTGGAGCTCGATGGCTTCGGCGCTCGGGCGACGCTGGCGGATGTCGACTCCGACGGCAACTCCGAGATCATTCATTACAGGCCAGACGACGATGACCTCGTTGCCGTGGAACCGGGGGCGCCGATGGCGTACTGGGAGATCGAGGGCTGCAATCCGGAACTTCTCGATTCCATGGATGTCGACGGCGATGGCGAAGCGGAGGTCGTGGCGTATGCCGTGGACGTGTTCGGCGGACTTGCCGCGATCGACGCCTCCACCGGCGTTGCGCTCTGGAGCCTTCAGCTCGGAGTCCTGCCCCGGTCGGTGGCGGTCGGTGACTTCCATGGCGATGACTCGCGCGCCCTTGCGGTCGCCGGCTTGGAAGGCTTCTATGGAGGGACCGACGGAGTTCTCGTGGTCGATCTCTCCACGCTCCTCCTGCGGTCACGCACACCGTTGCTCGCGGCGGAGCTCGCGACGTTCGCCCTGGGCGATCTCGACGGCGATTCGTCGCCCGATCTCGTCGCGGCGTTCGGGATCGGCAATTACGGATCCGACGTGGACCGCATCGCGTACTTCGACCTGTCGGATCGTCGAATCGACTGGATCGAACCCGTGTCCATGGCAACGGAGTCTCTGGCCGTCGGACAGGCCGACGCGGATTCACAACCGGAGCTCTGTCGCACGAACTCCGACTACTACAACGGGCTCTTCCTCCGATGCGAGGACACGCTCACTCACGCCGTCGAGTGGGAGATCGACTTCCAGAGCTACGACGGCCCGGGACAGGTCGAGTTTCTCGACCTGGACGGATCGGGTCCTTTCGAGGTCGCGGTGCCGACCGACGACGGATTCGTGTACGCGTTCGAGGGGCCTACCGGCTGGTTGCGGTGGGCGAGCCCCGCGGTCGCATCCGCCGCCACGACGCTCCGTGTCGCGGAGATCGACGGCGACAGCCAGCCCGAGCTGCTGGCAGGCGGCTCCGGCGGCTATTACGGAGGAAACCTGACCGTCGTAGACCCGGCGACTGGCGCGCTCCTCGCCGGGCCACACGACATCGCCCTGTCCGCGTTCGACGCGGCTCAGGTCGACGCCGACCCGGAGATGGACGTCTTCGGTGGACTCGGGTCCTTCGGAACCTCTCAGCTGGCCGAGATCGATCCCTGGACCGGTGCGATCGAGCCGGCAATCGCGACGCTCGCCGACCCGCTCCGGGCGATCCGGATCGCGGAGATGACCGGCGACTCCCAGGCCGATTTCGTCGTGCTCAGCGGACCGAGAGCGCTGGTGATCGACGGCTCCACGACGAGCATCGTCTGGGAGAGCCCGTACCTCGGCGGGGCAGCGCAGGGAGCCAGGGACCTCGCGCTCGTCGACCTCGGCGGCTCCGATCGCCCGGAGATCATCGTGAACCTCGGCGTCGGTTTCGCCGTTTTCGGGGTCGTCGATCTGATCCTGTTCGAAGACGGCTTCGAATCCGCCACTACCTCCGCGTGGTCCGCGACCCTGCCCTGATCGAGCGTCGGCCCGGCGGCCCGGCATTGCCGGGCCGCGCCCCCTTCACACCCGCATCAACACCGCCCCCCAGTGCAGCCCGGCGCCGAGGGCGGTGAGGGCGACGAGGGAGCCTTCGGGGGCGCGGCCGGCGGCGCGGGCCTCGTGGAAGGCGAGCGGCAGGGTGGCCGAGGTGGTGTTGCCGTAGCGCTCGATGTTGTTGAACACCTTCTCGTCGGGCAGGCCGAGCTGCTTCTGGGCCGCTTCGTTGATGCGCAGATTGGCCTGGTGCATCACCAGCAGGTCGAGGTCGTCCCGGCCGAAGCCTTGCGCGGCCAGCAGGGCGAGGGTGACTTCGGGCATGCGGGTGACTGCCAGCTTGAAGACCTGCCGCCCCTCCATCACCGGGACCGTCTCGCCGGCCGCGATCTGCGCCGCGTCGACCCAGGGACGGCGCGCCGAACCGGCGCCCGGGACGGTGAGGATCCCCTCGTGGGCGCCGTCGCCGCACAGGCGGCTGGCGAGGATGCCGCGGCCGTCGTCCGCCGTCGAGGCGCGGAAGACCAACGCTCCGGCGGCGTCTCCGAACAGCACCAGGAGATGGCGGAAGCGGTTGTTCCACTCGCGGTCGGTCTCCGGGATCGGCTCGCCGCGCCGGCCTTCGATCGCCGCCCAGGTGGCCTCCGAAAAAGGCATCAGGGACGTGTGCACGTCGCAGCCGACCAGCAGGACCGCCCGTGCGATGCCGCTGCCGATCAGCGCCTCGACCATTTGCAGGCCGTAGGCGTAGCCGGCACACTGCTGGCGAATGTCGAGCGCCGGCACCGGTGGCAACCCCGCCTTCTGCTGGATCAGGGTGCCGGCGCCGGGGAAGTAGTGGTCCGGCGTCATCGTGGCGCAGACCAGGTAGTCGACCTCGTCCGGTGCCATGCCGGCATCGGCGAGCGCCGCGCGCGCCGCCTCGGCCCCGAGGTCGGAGGAGGCGACTCCCTTCTCGACGTAGCGCCGCTCGCGGATGCCGCTGCGCTCGACGATCCACTCGTCGCTGGTGTCCATCACCCGCGCCAGCGCTTCGTTGGCCACCACGCGGGGGGGCAGCGCCACGCCGCTGCCGGCGAATACCGCGCGCGGCCGGCTCACAGGTGATCCCGGGTGCGCGACTCGGGATGCCCGGGGACGTAGAACTTCGTCACCTCCCCTTCGAGAGAGAAGCGGATCTGGCGCTGCGGCTTCTTGCCGTCGAGACCGCTCCGACCGCCGGGCGGATAGTGCCAGACCTCCAGCGTCCCCTCGCCGGCGAGCTTGCTCGGCTCGAAGTCGATCTTCGCCGGCTCGCCGTAGAGGATGTACGTCGTGCCGCGATCGGTGCCACGGCCCGGCCGTCCCGCCTCGGTGAAGCGCCGGTCCGCCTCGATGGCGCGCTCCTCGACCGCTTCGCGCACGGGATTGCCGGGCAGCCTCGGATCGTCGTCGCGCGCCGCCCAGAAGTTCTCGATGAACCGGCGCGCCGCCGCGTCGTCGGTCAGCGCGGTGAACTCGCGGATCTCGCGCGCCGTGGCCAGCCGGGCCGGCGCACCGATCATCCAGCCGGCGAGCTCGGGCGACAGCGCGTAGTTGAACACGTCGGGCTCGCCGCCGCGAACGGCGGACGCGGCGGTCGCCGTCCCGACGAGCGTAGCGAGCATCAGGCGGGCGACCCGGGCCTTCACGGCTCCGTCCGCCGCAGCAGGTCGAGGAACTCCTCGCGTACCGGGCGCTGGTGGAAGATGCCGCGGATCGCCGAGGTCACCGTCACCGCTCCCGCCTTCTTGACGCCCCGCATCTCGACGCAGAGGTGGCGGGCCTCGATGACCACCATCACGCCCTGCGGATGCAGCCGCGTCTCGAGGTAGTTGGCCACCTGCTCGGTCAGCCGCTCCTGCAGCTGCGGCCGCTTGGCGTAGAACTCGAGGATGCGCGAGAACTTCGACAGCCCGAGGATCGAGTCGTTCGGGATGTAGGCGAGGTGAGCGTGGCCGTAGAACGGCACCAGGTGATGGGCGCACATCGAGTAGAACGGTATGCGCTTCTCCATCACCATGGCGCTGTAGCGCTCCTCGTTGGGAAAGACGGTGATCGCCGGCTCCGACCCCTCCTGCAGGCCGTGGAACATCTCGGCATACATCCTGGCCACCCGCCGGTCGGTCTCGGCCAGGTTCGGGTCGCCGAGGTCGAGGCCGAGCTCGGTGAGGATGCCGCGCACGTGCCCGGCGATCCGCTCCAGGCGATCGGGCGCCAGCAGGTCGGGGCCGCCCGGCGTGTCGTTTGGGGGGCACATGCCGGGCATCCTAGCCCATAGAATCCGGCCGACATGCTGCGACCGTTCGACCCCGGAGAGCGCCCCACCGGCCTCGGCGCCTGGCTCGGCGAAATCCCCGAAACCCTGTTCGACGACCGCATCTACGTCTGCTGCGAGCTGGTCGAGCGCTATGCCACGGACCTCGCGCTGGCGCTGGTCGGGCGGCTCGGGCTGGCGCCCGCCCTGGCGGCCGGCGCCACGGCGGAGGAGATGCTCGCCGCCGGGGGCTTCGTGGCCGCCTTCCAGCCGGCCCTCACGGCGCTGCTCGACCGCCTGGCCGAGGCCGGGTATCTGGCGCGCCAGCCGCGCGGCCGCCAGACCGCCTGGCGCGCCGTCGCGGCACTGCCCGCGCCCGAGTTCGCCGAGCTGCGGCGGCTCGGCGCGACCGTCGATCCGCGGGTCGGCTCGACGCTCGACCTGCTCGACGCCGCCGCCGAGGCGTTTCCCAAAGTCGCCAGCGGCGTCGCCACCGGCGAACAGGAGCTCTTCTCGGCCGGCCGCATCGCACTCTGGCTCGCCTACTTCTCGAACGACAACCCGGCGTATGCGCTCAACAACCGGTTGACCGCCGCGGTGGCCACGCATCGCCTGCGCCCGGGCGACGGGCTGCGCATCCTCGAGGTCGGCGCCGGCGCCGGCAGCTTCGCCCACGCGCTGCTCGGCGAGCTCGATCGGCGCGGACGCCTCGGCGACGTGGCGCTCTACGACTTCACCGAGCCCTCCCCCTTCTTCCGGCGACGTGGCGAACGGGAGCTGCGCGCCGCCTTCCCCGGCCTCGCGCTGCGCTCCCGGGCGGTCGACATCGACGCGCCGCTCGCCGACCCGGCGGACGCCGGCACCGGCTACGACCTGATCGTCGGCGTCAACGTATTCCACGTCGCGCGCGACCTCGGGGCCTCGCTGGGGCGCGCCCGCGAGGCCCTGGTGCCGGGCGGCTGGCTGCTCGCCGGCGAGTGCATGCGCCTCTTCCCCGGCCAGACGGTGCCGGCCGACCTCGTCTTCCAGCTCCTGCGCAGCTTCACCGACGTGCAGCTCGACGCCGCGGCGCGCCCACACCACGGCTTCCTCGAGCCGGGCGCCTGGCGCCGCGCATTCGAGCTCGCCGGTCTTGCCGACGCGGCGGTCGTCCCCGATCTCGAGCGGATCCGCGACCGCTACCCGCGCTTCCTCACCGGCGTGGTGGCCGGCCGGCGCGCCGCGTAGAATGCCGGCCGGAGGACGCCATGACCGACGAGCCGCGCCAGTCCGCAAGCCGCCAGCTGACCATCGAGTACTGCGTCGTCTGAAACTACGCCCCCCGGGCCGCCGGTCTGGCGGCCGAGGTCCGGCAGCGCTTCTCGCTCGACCCGGTGCTGATCAAGGGGAGCGGCGGCATCTTCGAGGTGCGCCTCGACGGCGAACTGCTCTTCTCGAAGAAGCAGGTCGGGCGCTTCCCGCTCCCCGGCGAGGTGGAGGCGGCCGTCGCACCGCGGCTCGCCGACTGAGCCGCCGCCGGTGAGCGCTCTCGCCGCGGCCGCCGCGCTGGTTGCCGCCGCGGCGATCGCCTTTGC
>JAIOJQ010000326.1 GCA_019911865.1 Thermoanaerobaculia bacterium | reverse complement strand
TCTCAGGCGTCGTCGCCATGCCCCGGGGCGCCCGCCAGGCGCGCGGCGAGGATCCGGTCGACCAGCTCGCGCACGCAGCCCCGGCCGCCCCGGGCGCCGGTGACGAAGTCGACCGCGGCGAGCACCTCGGGAGCCGCGTCGGCGGGGGCGGCCGAGAAGGCGGCCAGGGCGAGGGCCGGCAGGTCCTGCAGGTCGTCACCCATGTAAGCGGCGTCGGCTGGTTCGGCGCCGTGGCGGGCGAGCAGCTCGGCGAGGGACGCTCCCTTCTCGACGCTCCCCTGGGCCACCTCTTCGATGCCGAGTTCGGCGGCGCGGCGGGCGACGATGGCGCTGTCGCGCGCCGACAGCAGGGCGATCCGCAGCCCGGCGGCGCGCGCCCGTTTGACCGCCAGGCCGTCGCGCACGTGGAAACTCTTGAACAGCTCGCCGCTCTCCGACAGGTGCAGCCGGCCGTCGGTCAGCACGCCGTCGACGTCGAGCACCAGCCAGGCGAGGCGGCGCGCCCGGCGGTCGAGCTCGGGGGTCCAGCTCCGGTTGGCGGCGAAGGGGGGCATCGGCGGGCGCCGTCTCAGAAGAGCTCGAGGCCCCAGAGGTCGTGCAGGTGGACGATCCCCTCCAGCCGGCGCCCGGCGCCGGTGACGAAGATCGAGGTGATGCGGTGGTCCTCCATCACCTTGAGCGCCGCCGGGGCGAGCAGCTCGCCGTCGATGGTGTGCGGGTCGGGGCGCATGCACTCGCCGGCGCTGCGCCCGATGACGTCCTCGCCGCGCTCGAGCATGCGCCGCAAGTCGCCGTCCGAGATGCAGCCGAGCAGCCGCCCTTCCTCGTCGGTCACCGCGGTGATGCCGAAGCGCTTGCGCGACATCTCGTAGATCGCCTCGCGCATCGGCGTCGCTGCGGCGACGCGCGGCACCTCCTCGCCGCGGTGCATGAGCTGGTCGACGCGCAGCAGCTGCTTGCCCAGCCGCCCTCCGGGATGGAAGCGGGCGAAGTCCTCGGGGGTGAAGCCGCGCGCTTCGAGCAGCGCCATGGCGAGGGCGTCGCCGAGGGCGAGAGTGGCGGTGGTCGAGGCGGTCGGCGCCAGGTTGAGCGGGCAGGCCTCCTTGTCGATCGCGACCGGCAGGTGGATGTCGGCGGCGCGGGCGAGCGGGCTCGCCGGGTTGCCCGACAGGGCGATCAGCGGGATCCCCTGGCGAGTGAGCACCTCGACCAGCCGCAGCAGCTCCTCGGTGGTTCCCGAGTAGGAGGCGGCGAGCACGACATCGCCGTCGACGATCATGCCGAGGTCGCCGTGGATCGCCTCGGCGGGGTGGAGGAAGAAGGCCGGCGTGCCGGTCGAGGCGAGGGTGGCGGCGACCTTCTTCATCACGATGCCGCTCTTGCCCATGCCGGTGCAGACCACCCGCCCGGTGGCCGAACGGATCCGCTCGACGGCGCGGTCGAACGCCTCGTCGAGCTGTCCGGCCAGGCCGCGGACCGCCGCCGCCTCGATCTCCAGCACCTCGCGCGCCACTTCCCGGGGGGATCTCGCCATGCGGCGGCGAGTATAGCGGGGCCCCGGATCAGCCCGGGTGAAGACAGGGAGTCCGGCCGGTGTCACCCTCGCCGGCACCGGATGCTTCTGCCGGCGGGCCGAGCGAGCGGATCGTCGTCGGCGCCGAGGATCGGGGTCGATCTCAGCTGCCGGCGCGGTCCGCCAGCACCCGGCGGATCGCCAGCAGGTCGCCGAGCAGCCGCCCGGCGCGCTCCGGATCGAGCTGGGTCTCACGATCGGAGAGCGCCTCGGCGGGGCGCGGATGCACCTCGAGGAAGAGGCCGTCGGCGCCCGCCGCCACCGCCGCCCGCGCCAGCGGCTCGGCGTATTCGCGGGCGCCGGCGCTGCCGTCCGCGGCGGCGCCGGGCAGTTGCAGCGAGTGGGTGACGTCGAAGATCACCGGAATGCCGTCGCGCTGCATCCAGGGGATCGAGCGCATGTCGACCACCAGGTTGTGGTAGCCGAAGGTGAAGCCGCGCTCGGTCACCGTCACCCGGTCGTTGCCCCCGGCACGCGCCTTCTCGATCACTCGCCGCATGTCGTCGGGCGCCATGAACTGCCCCTTCTTGATGTTCAGACCGCGGCCGGTGCGCGCCGCCTCGACGATCAGGTCGGTCTGCCGGCAGAGGAAGGCCGGGATCTGCAGCACGTCGCAGACCTCGGCGGCCGGCGCGCACTGCCAGGGCTCGTGGACGTCGGTGAGCACCGGCACGTCGAGCTCGCGTTTCACCGCGGCGAGCGCCTGCAGCCCCGCCTCGAGGCCGGGGCCGCGGAAGGTGGCGATCGAGCTGCGGTTGGCCTTGTCGAACGAGGCCTTGAAGATCAGCGGAAAGCCGAGGCGGGCGGCGAGGCCGGCGAGGAGGCGCGCCGTCTCGATCGTCGTCTCGCCCGGCTCGACCACGCAGGGGCCGGCGATTACCGGCAACGGCGCGCCGCCGCCGATCGCGACGCCGGCGGCGAGCTCGATGCGCGGCGTTGTCACGTCGGCTTGCCCTCGAGGATCTGGCGCGGCCGCACCTCGCCCGAGCCCGCCTCGACGCGCCGCCGGTGCTCGGCGAGCGCCGCCGCGATGTAGGAGACGAACAGCGGGTGGGGATCGGTCGGCTTCGACTTGTACTCGGGGTGGAACTGGCAGCCGAGGAACCACGGGTGGTCGGCGATCTCGACCATTTCGACGAACTTGCCGTCCGGGCTCATGCCGGAGACGACGAGGCCGTGCTGGCGCAGGGTCTCGAGGTACTTCTGGTTGACCTCGTAGCGGTGCCGATGGCGCTCCGAGATCTCGTCGACGCCGTAGATCCGCCGCGCCAGGGTGCCCTCCTGCAGGCGGCAGGGGTAGGCGCCGAGGCGCATCGTGCCGCCCATCTCCTCGACGCCGAGCAGGTCGCGCAGCTTGTAGATCACCGGCTGCGCGGCGTCGGCGTCGAACTCGGCCGACGTGGCGTCCTTGATGCCGCAGACGTTGCGGGCGAATTCGATGGTCATGCACTGCATGCCGAGGCAGATACCGAAGAACGGCACCTTGTGCTCGCGGGCGTAGCGGATCGCCCGGATCTTCCCCTCGGTGCCCCGCTTGCCGAAGCCGATCGGCACCAGCAGGCCGTCGACGTCGAACAGCTCGCGCGGCCAGTTGCCGGCCTCGATCTCCTCGGCCGAAATGTAGACCAGCTCGACCTTCGTCTCGTTGGCGACGCCGCCGTGGGCCAGCGCTTCGTTTAGGCTCTTGTAGGCGTCGGGCAGCTCGACGTACTTGCCGACGATGCCGATGCGGACGTCGTGCTTCGGATTCTTCACCCGCGAAACCAGGGTCTCCCACTTCGACAGGTCGCGCTCGTAGTGGGGGAGGTTGAGCAGGTCGAGGAGGATCTCGTCCGCGCCCTCGCGGGCGAACATCAGCGGCACCTCCCAGATCGTCGACACGTCGCGCGCCGGGATGACCTGCTCGGGGGCGACGTTGCAGAACAGGGCGATCTTGCGCCGCAGCTCCTCGGGCAGCGGCCGGTCCACCCGGCAGAGGATCAGGTCGGCCTGTATGCCGATCTCGCGCAGCTCGCGCACCGAGTGCTGGGTCGGCTTCGATTTCAGCTCCTCGGCCGCGGCGATGTAGGGGACGAGCGTGAGGTGGACGTTTACCGAGTTGTTGCGGCCGAGCTCGAGGCGCAGCTGGCGGATCGCCTCCATGAAGGGCAGCGACTCGATGTCGCCGACCGTGCCGCCGATCTCGACGATGACCACGTCGTGGCCGTCGCCCAGGCGGCGCATGGCGGCCTTGATCTCGTCGGTGACGTGCGGAATGACCTGCACGGTCTTGCCGAGGTAGTCGCCGCGCCGCTCCTTGGTGATCACCGACTCGTAGATCTTGCCGGTGGTGTAGTTGTGGAAGCGGGTCATCGCCGCGCCGGTGAAGCGCTCGTAGTGGCCGAGGTCGAGGTCGGTCTCCGCGCCGTCGTCGGTGACGAAGACCTCGCCGTGCTGGTAGGGCGACATGGTCCCCGGGTCGACGTTGACGTAGGGGTCGAACTTCATCATCGTGACGTTGAAGCCGCGCGACTTGAGCAGGGCGCCGATCGAGGCGGCGGCGACCCCCTTGCCGAGCGACGAGACGACGCCTCCGGTGACGAAGATGTACTTGGTGGTCATCGGGTTTCTCCGGTCGATTCGGCCGCCGCGAGGCGGGCCGCCATGGCCTCGGCATCCTCCACGGTGTCGACGCCCCACGACGGCGAGGCCCCCGTCAGCACGCGGATGCGCATGCCGTTCTCGAGGGCGCGCAACTGCTCGAGCGACTCGGCGCGTTCGAGCGGCGTCGGCTCGAAGGCGGCGAGGGCGAGCAGCGCCGGGCGCTGGTAACCGTAGATGCCGAGATGGCGCAGCGCTCGCGCCCCGCCCTCGTTGCGCGGGTAGGGGATGGCGGCGCGGCTGAAATAGAGGGCATACCCCTCGCGGTCGAGCACGACCTTGACCGCGCTCGGCGTCTCCCGGTCGCCGGGGTCGGCCTCGGTGGCCAGCGTGGCGATGGCGTCGCCGGGCCGGGCGCGCAGGTGCGCCGCCAGCCGGCCGATGTCCTCCGGGTCGACGAGCGGCTCGTCCCCCTGGATGTTGATCACCGCCGAGCAGTCCCAGCTGCGCGCCGCCCAGGCGATCCGGTCGGTGCCGCTGGCGCACTCGGCGGGGGTCATCTCGACCTCGCCGCCGAAGCCGGTGACCACCTCGGCGATCCGCTCGTGGTCGGTCAGCACGACGAGGCGGTCGATGCCGCGGGCCCGGCGGGCGCGCCGCCAGACGTGCTCGACCATCGGCCGGCCGGCGAGCTCGAGCAGCGCCTTGCCGGGCAGCCGCGTCGAGCCCCAGCGGGCCGGAATGGCGGCGACGACGCGCGTCTCCGGAGCGCTGCCGGGAGACTGCGCGAGGCCGATCGGATTTTCCTCGGGGTGCACGTCTGAATCTAATCCACCCCATGCTGGGGAGTCAATCGCGCCGCCGCGCGCGTGATACTTTTTCGCCTCTCATGCCCTTGCAGAAGCCCTCCGGCCGCGCCCTCAGAATCGCCATGGCGGCCGTCGGAGTGACGGCGCTCGCGGTGCTGGCGCAGCGCGCCGGCTGGCTCGACTCCGGGCCGCCCGATCGCCCCGGCCGGGCCTGGGTGTGGACCGCCGACGATCCGCGCGACGTGCGCCCCCGCACCTTCTTCCTGGCGCGCGACTTCGAGCTCGAGCGCATTCCCGACACGGCCGTCGCGCAGGTGCTGGGCGACCCGGAGTACCTGCTGTGGATCAACGGCGAACGGGCCGGTTCCGGGCGCTACCACGCGCACGCGCCGCTCGACGTCTTCGACGTCGCCCAGCTGCTGCGGGTGGGCAGCAACCGGGTGGTTCTCGAGCTGCGCAGCGCCGTCGGGTCGGGGGCGGCGACCCTGGCGATCCTCGACGGGGCGGGGGTGCCGCTGGTCGAGACGGGATCCGGCTGGCGCATCCTGCCGGCCACCTGGCGCGACGTCCTCGACGCTCCGGATCCCCTGCCGCGCGCCGCCGAGGCTGCGGTGCTCGGCCGCTCGCCCTTCGGGCGGTGGGGCAACGCCGGCCCCGGACCGCGCCGCCCCCTGTTTCGTGACGTCGTGCTGCCCGAGTCGCTGCAGCGGGCGGGTCGCTACCGGCTGCCACTCGAGTCCGGCCGTTTCGTCCCCCTGCCGCCGCGCGACACCGGCCGCCCGAGCCTCGGGCCGCTGGTCGAGTTCGACTTCGGCCGGCCGGTGGCCGGCTACCTGGTGCTGCGCCTGCGCGACAGCGAGAAGCAAGTCTCGGCGGGCCTGCTGCGCTTCGGCTTCTCCCCCTCGGACGGCAGCGGCTGGCAACCCGACGTGGTGGCGGTCGCCGCCGGTGGCCGGGCGCAGTGGCACGACGTCGAGCCGCGCCGGTTCCGCTACGTCGAGGTCGCCGGGCTCGACGGACTGCAGTCGGCGGCGGTGGTGCCGGTCGACCCGAAGCAGTTCGGTGCCCTGCTGCCGTTCGGCTCCGAGGAGGGGCTGCTCGGCATCGTGCCGCCGACCGCGCGGCTGCCGGTGGAGGTCGAGATCTGGAAGCGGTTGCAGGAGCGCGAGCGGGTCGAACTCGAGCCCGGGGAGGCGCCGGCCGCCGGTCTCAGGCGCGGCGGTGGAGCACGAATTCGGCGGCGAACTCGAGGGCGCGACGAGCCTCGCAGTCCGCAAAGTGCTCGAGCGCCGAGCCGGCCCGCCGAGCCTGAGCGCGAGCCAGCTCCGACACCTCCTCCAGCGTCCCCTCCCGCTGGACCAGGGCCAGAATCTCCCCCTCCGACACGCGGCTGAAGGCGCGGTCCTCGAGCACCGCGGCGACCTGCGCCCTCTCCGCCGTGGTGAGGCGGGGGAGGGCGAGCAGCAACGGCAGGGTGAGCTTGCCCTCGCGCAGGTCGGAGAGAACCGGCTTGCCGAGCGCGCTCTCCTGCGCGGTGTAGTCGAGCAGGTCGTCGATCAGCTGGAAGCAGGTGCCGAGGGCCCGGCCATAGGCCGACAGCGCCGCGACCGCGTCCTCGCTCACCGGCGCGACGAGCGCCGGCGCCGCGCAGGCGGCGGCGAACAGCGCCGCCGTCTTGCGGTCGATGATGCCGAAGTACTCGTCGCGGGTCAGTTCGATGTCGCCCAGCCGCTCGAGGGCCAGCAGCTCCCCCTCGGTCATCCGCAGCGTGGCGTCGCAGAACAGGTCGATGACGCGCAGGTCGTCGTGCTCGAGTGCCATCTTCATCGCCGTGGTGTAGAGCCAGTCGCCCACCAGCACGGTCAGGTTGCTGCCCCAGAGCGAGTGGATCGTCCGCCGGCCGCGCCGCAGGTCGGCGTGGTCGATGATGTCGTCGTGGATCAGCGTCGCGGTGTGGATCAGCTCGACGACCGCGGCGTAGGTGACGTCCTCGTCGCCCTGGCGGCCGAGCAGTCGCGAGCACCAGAAGAGCAGCGCCGGGCGCATCCGCTTGCCGCCGCCGGCGAAGACGTACTCCCCGGCGCGGGCGATGAACGGCACGTCGGACTCGACCTTGCGCCGCAGCAGCGCCTCGGTGGCCGCCAGCTTCGCTTCGATCGGTTCGAGCAGCCGGGCGGCCTGCGACACCTCTTCCGGTCGCGCCGCGGCGACGAGGCGGTGGGTCAAGGTGCGGCCTCGTCGCCGATCGGGCGCACCGGCGGGAAGGTCTCGACCGCGGTCTGGACGCCGTCGCGGAAGCGCACCACCCGGCCGGCCGAGTAGTACCACCAGGTGGCCTCTTCGGAGTCCGGCGAGAGCACGCGGTCGATCGACTCGGGCAGTCCCGCTTCGCGCCAGACGCGCAGCTCGTCGGCGCTGTCGAGCCCGGCGAGGAAGGCGCGCAGCCGGGCGAGGCCGGCGGCGTCGTCGATCACCAGCGCCGCGACGACCGGCGTCCCGGTGGCGACCCGGTCGGAGACCTCGAGCCGCGCCAGCTCGCGCGCCAGCTCGCGGCCGCCGACCTGCTCGCGCAGCGTGGCGGCGAGCTCGAAGCGGCGGTAGGCGCCGTCCCAGGCCCAGTCGAGGACGAAGCGGCCGCGCTCGTCGGTGCGCGTCGTCCGGCGCTCGGTGCGCTGCGCGGGGGAGAAGCGGCGCCAGTCGAAGCGCGGGGTGGTGGCCTCGAGGGCGACCTCGACGCCGGCCACCGGGTTTCCGGCGGCGTCCGAGACGCTGCCCTCGAAACGCACCGCCGCCCCCTCCGCGTGGGGGTAGCGCCACGGGTGCCCGGCCCAGGCGGCCGCGGCGGCCAGCAGGCCGGCGAGCGCCAGCCCGGCGGCCCGCTCAGCGATAGTTCGAGAAGGTGAGCGGGACATCGACGTCGAGGGAGCGCAGGAGGGTGATGACCGCCTGCAGGTCGTCCTTGTTCTTGCCGGAGACGCGCACCGTGTCTCCCTGGATGGCGCCCTGGACCTTGAGCTTCTGCTGCTTGATCGCGGCGACCAGCTTCTTCGCCGTCTCGGTCGGAATCCCCTGCTGGAAGGTGACCTCGAGCCGCGCCCGGCCGCCCGATGCCGGTTCGATCTTGCCCGGGCGCAGCGACTTCAGGTGGACGCCCCGCTTGACGAGCTTCGACTTGAGCACTTCGAGCGCCTGGTCGAGGGTGTACTCGTCGGCCGACTCGACGACGATCTCCTCCCCTTCCAGGGAGAGGCGCGCGTCGACCCGCTTGAGGTCGTAGCGGGTCGCGATCTCCTTCTCGGCCTGCGAGAAGGCGTTGCGGACTTCCTGGAAGTCCACCTGGGAGACGACGTCGAAGGAGCTTTCTGCCATCGGTGCGGGCGATCCCGGAAGCGGCGCGATCCTATCATCGCGGGCACGCCCGCGCGCCGGGCCTCAGGGCTCGTTCCACTCCACTTCCTGCGGCGGCGAGAAGACGCCGTCCGCCTCGAGCGGCCGCCAGTCGGAGAAGCGGAAGCTCGTCACGTTGCCCTCCCGGTCGCGATAGTCGAGCACCGTCGGGCGGCTGTCGGGTCCGGTCACCGCGAGGTTGGCGGCCACCAGCGGAGCCGCCTCGTCGAGCGGCTCGAGCGCCAGGTCGACCTCGCCGTCGGAGCGCCGGGTGGCCACGGCGCGGTAGCGGCGCGCCAGCTCGTCGCCGCCGAGCAGCAGCAGGTCGAGGCCGCTCTCGCGATCGGGGTCGATGGTGATCCGCTGGCCGCGCGGCTCGCTCTCGACCCAGCTCCAGGCACGCGAACCGCAGATCAGGTAGGACTTGCGGAAGGGCTCGACGTAGTCCCAGCGCAGGCAGTCGGGCATCGCCAGCGACAGCCGCCCCGACTCGGTCTCGCCGCTGGAGAAGCCGGCGGGGGTGAAGGTCTGCACGAAGTCGGCGTGCAGCGGCCCGCCGGCGGCGAGACCGCGGCGCAGCGCCTCGAGCGTTCGCCAGGGATCGGGCGCCGGGTCCTCGGCCCGCCCGGGCGCGGCGAGCGCGACCAGACCGAGCAGCAGCAGGGTGGCGCCGAGCGGGTGGCGGCTCAATGGCGGAAGTGCCGGGTGCCGGTCAGCAGCATCGCCAGGCCGTGGCGATCGGCGGCGGCGACGACCTCCTCGTCGCGCTTGCTGCCGCCGGGCTGGACGACCGCGGTGATGCCGGCCTCGGCCAGAACCTCGAGTCCGTCGGCGAACGGGAAGAAGGCGTCGGAGGCGGCGACGCAGCCGGCCACCGGCAGCACCGCCTTGGCCACGGCCAGGCGGCAGGAGTCGACGCGGCTCATCTGGCCGGCGCCGATGCCGACGGTCTGCTCGCCGTTGGCGACCACGATGGCGTTCGACTTGACGTAGCGACAGACCGACCAGGCAAGCTCGAGCGCCCGCCGCTCCGCCCCGGAGGGCGGGCGCCGGGTCGGCGACGTCCAGCCCGCCGGGTCGTCGGCGCGGCCGTCGGGGTTCTGCGCCAGGAAGCCGCCGTCGATGGCGCGCAGCTCGATGTCGTGCTCGGTGAATTCGTACGGTGGCGCGACGAGGAGGCGCAGGTTGCGGCGCTCCGAGAGACGGGCGAGCGCCTCTTCGTCGGCTGCCGGGGCGATCAGCACCTCGACGAAGAGGTCGGCCATGGCGTCGACGGTCTCGCCGTCGAGCGGCCGGTTGAGCGCCACGATCGAGCCGAAGGCCGACACCGGATCGCAGGCGAGGGCGCGGCGGAAGGCGGCCGGCAGGTCGTCGCCACGGCCGACCCCGCACGGGTTGTTGTGCTTGACGATCACCACGCCCGGTTCGGCGACGAGGGCCACCAGGCGGCGCGCCGCGTCGGCGTCGAGCAGGTTGTTCCAGGAGAGCTCCTTGCCCTGCAGCTGCGTCATGCCGGCGAGCACCCCGGGGCCGCCGATGGTGCGGTAGACCGCCGCCCCCTGGTGCGGGTTCTCGCCGTAGCGCGGCACCAGCTCGCGCTCGAGGTCGATCGACAGCAGGGCGGGGAAGTCGTCGGCCTCCGCCGTCTGGCTGGCGAACCAGGCGGCGATCGCGGCGTCGTAGGCGGAGGTGTGGCCGAAGGCCTTGCGCGCCAGCGCCCGCCGCGTCTCCAGCTCGACCACGCCACCGCCGCGGCGCAGCTCGTCGAGCACCTGCGGGTAGTCGAAGGGGTCGACGACGACCGCGACGCCGGAGAAGTTCTTCGCCGCCGAGCGGACCATCGACGGGCCGCCGATGTCGATCATCTCGAGGATCGCGCCCGGGCCGGCGCCCGGGTCGGCGACCGTCTGGCGGAACGGGTAGAGATTGACCGCGACGACATCGATGCGCCCGATGGCGTGCTCTTCGAGGCTGGCGAGGTGCTCCGGGCGGGCGCGATCGGCGAGCAGGCCGCCGTGGATGGCGGGGTGCAGCGTCTTGACGCGCCCGTCGAGGATCTCCGGAAAGCCGGTGACGTCGGCGACCGGGGTCACCGGCAGTCCGGCCTCGCGGAGGTGGCGCGCGGTGCCACCGGTCGACAGCAGCTCGATGCCGAGCTCGGCCAGGCCGCGCGCGAAGTCGACCAGGCCGGACTTGTCGGAGACCGAGAGCAGGGCGCGGCGGGCGGGCAGCATGTGTCCTCCGGGAGAGGCGGGTTCAGGGGGCGCCGCCCTGGTCGAGGACCAGGATGCGGTCACGGGCGCGGGAGAAGGCCTGCCGCGGATCGGCGCCACCGGCCGCCAGCCAGATGTAGCGCTGCAGGCGGGCGGTGTCGGTGACCGCGCCCGAGTAGGCGAGCGAGGCGACGCCGAAGGCGGTGGAGCGATCGTCGAAGCGGCCGATGCCGGAGCGGAAGTCGATGCGGCGATACTCGGCGCCGATCCCCGGGTAGGCGGCGCGGCCGCGCGCCAGCCCCTCGGCGACCAGGCGGTCGACGTCGCCGGAACCGACGAGCGGCGGGCGATGCTCGTAGGCGACCACGGCGAAGCGCGGCCGCGCCCACTCGGCGTAGGCCAGGTAGTCGTCGTAGTAGCGGCTCTCGGCGCGGTCGTCGGCCGAGGTGTGGAGCGGCAGGGCGAGGTCGGCGGCGAAGTGCGAGACGCGGCCGAGGCGGCGGGCGATCTCGGCGAAGGTGCGGCGCGAGCGCAGCGCTTCGATCGCCGCGTCCACCTCGAGGCGCAGCGCCTCGGCGAGGTTGCCGCTGCCGTCGGGGTCGGCGTAGTGGTCGCCGGGCGCCGCGTCGGTGAACGGCTCGCGGGCGCCGGCCGCCAGCTCCCTGGCGTGCCGGGCCAGCTGCCGCGCCAGATCCGGCGGTGCCAGGCGGGCGGCGTCGGCGGCGATGCGCTCCTGCAGCTCCGGCGTCCACGCCAGGGTGGCGTCCGACAGGCCGAGGAGGCTCAAGAGCATGGCCGACAAGAGGATGCGGGCGCGCGGCACGTCGCGATTGTAACCCGCCGCGCTTGGCCGGCGCGCCGAATCGTGTTAGAAATCGCCCCCCGGGTTCCCGCCCGGACCGGCAGTTCCGGGGCTAGGTAGCTCAGCTGGTAGAGCACGCGACTGAAAATCGCGGTGTCGGCGGTTCGATTCCGCCCCTGGCCACCAACCCTCTCTCGCCTCCGCCTCTCCCGATGCAGGTCCGGCGCGCCGGCGCGACGACGCGTGCGCGCACTTCAGCGCGCCACCTTCCCGGCCCGGAAGCCGAACGCCCGCGCGATGTCGCGCTGCGTGCGGTGGGGCGTCCGGGTTGACCATTCGGACCCGATTCATTCCGCTCGCCGTGCCGGCGGCGCGGCGGCGGGGGGCGGCGGGCAGTGGAAATGCGGCGCTTCGCCGGGCTCGGCGTTGGCCAGCCGGCAGCCGGCCGGCAGC
>JAIOJQ010000325.1 GCA_019911865.1 Thermoanaerobaculia bacterium | reverse complement strand
GGGGCCGGCTTTGACAAGCCGGCGGCGGTCGGGTAACTTCCCGCTTGCATTCGGAGTGGTCCGGCGCTTCGGCGCCGGGCTCGGCAACCTGGGACGGACCCCCAAGGTGCCCACCCGCCGCCTTCACGGAGCGGGAATGCGGCCGCCGCAAGGCGGCAACGAAGCGTCCGACCGGGGAAACCCGCTCTCCGAATGCCTGCGAGAGCGGGTTTTTTCTTTTTTCGCCGGGAGAGACGAGTCCGATGAAGGTTACCGAACACCTCGAGCGCGCCACCGGGCCGCTGATCAGTTTCGAAATCATCCCGCCGCTGCGCGGCGGCAACGTCCGCAGCCTGATGGACCTGGTCGACGACCTGGCGCGCTTCCGGCCGCCGTTCATCGACATCACCAGCCACGCCGCCGAAGTCGTCTTCGAGGAGACGCCGCAGGGGCTGCAGCGTCGCGTCAAGCGCAAGCGCCCCGGCACGCTCGGCGTCTGCGCGCTGATCCAGAACAAGTGGGGGATCGACGCGGTGCCGCACGTCCTCTGCCAGGGGTTCACCCGCGAGGAGACCGAGGACTTCCTCATCGAGCTGCGCTACCTCGGCATCGACAACGTGCTGGCGGTACGCGGCGACGAGAGCGGCTACCAGAAGCCGCTGCTGCACGGCAAGACGGCCAACGACTTCGCCATCGACCTGGTGCGGCAGGTCGCCGACATGAACCGCGGCCGCTACCTGCAGGCCGACCTGCTCGACGCCTCGCCGACCGACTTCTGCGTCGGCGTCGGCGGCTATCCGGAGAAGCACTTCGAGGCGCCCAACCTGGCCACCGACATCCGCCGCACCGGCGAGAAGCTCGAGGCCGGCGGCGACTACGTGGTGACCCAGATGTTCTTCGACAACCGCGGCTACTTCGACTACGTCGAGCGCTGCCGCGCGGCGGGGATCACCGCGCCGATCATCCCGGGGATCAAGATCCTCACCTCGCGCGCCCAGCTCGCCTCGATTCCGCGCACCTTCCACGTCGACATTCCGGCCGACCTGTCCGACGCCGTCAGCGCCGCGCCGCCCGAGCGGGTCACCGACGTCGGCGTCGAGTGGGCCGAGCGGCAGGTGCGCGAGCTGCTCGATCGCGGCGTGCCGTCGGTCCACTTCTACGTCATGCAGAGCGCCGCCGCCGTTTCGGCGGTCCTCGACCGGCTGCAGCTCGGCGGCAAGGTGAAGGGATGACGGCGATCCCGCCGCCCGCCGACCGCGAGGCGCGCACCCAGGCGCTGCTCGAGGCGCTCGAGGAGCGCCTGCTCGTCCTCGACGGCGCCACCGGCACGGCACTCCAGGCCTGGGACCTCTCGGCCGACGACTTCGGCGGCGCCGAGCTCGAGGGGTGCAACGAGAATCTCTGCCGCACGCGGCCCGACGTGGTGCGCGGCGTCTCCGAGGGCTACCTCGCAGCCGGCGCCGACATCGTCGAGACCAACTCCTTCGGCGGCACGCCGCTGGTGCTCGCCGAGTACGGTCTCGCCGAGCACGCCTTCGAGCTCAACCGGCTCGCCGCGGCGCTCGCCCGCGAGGCGTGCGCGAAGTTCGACCGGCCCGGGCGGCTGCGCTTCGTCGCCGGCTCGATGGGACCGACCACCAGGGCGATCTCGGTCACCGGCGGGGTGACCTTCGAGGGGCTGATCGACAACTTCCGCGCCCAGGCTCTCGGGCTGATGGCCGGCGGCGCCGACTACCTGCTGCTCGAGACCTGCCAGGACACGCGCAACGTCAAGGCCGGGCTGATCGGCCTCGAGGAGGCGTTCGCCGAGGCCGGCTGGCGCCTGCCGGTCGCCGTCTCGGCGACCATCGAGCCGACCGGCACCATGCTCGCCGGCCAGGACGCCGAAGCGCTCGCCGTCTCGCTGCTGCACGCCGACCTGCTCTACGTCGGCCTCAACTGCGCCACCGGTCCGGCGCTGATGGCCGATCACCTGCGCACCCTGTCGGAGATCTGCCGCACCCGCGTCGCCTGCGTCCCCAATGCCGGCCTGCCGGACGAGGAGGGGCGCTACCTCGAGGGGCCGGAGGTCTTCCGCGAGGTCTTCGGCCGCTTCCTCGACGAGGGGTGGCTCAACCTGGTCGGCGGCTGCTGCGGCACCACCGCGGCGCACGTCGAAGCGCTGGCGCGGCTGGTCGACGGGCGGGCGCCGCGGCCGGTGCCGCACCACCAGCGCGCCTTCGTCTCCGGGCTCGAAGCGGTCGAGCTGGTGGCCGAGAACCGGCCGCTGCTGGTCGGCGAGAAGACCAACGTCCTCGGTTCGCGCGCCTTCAAGCAGCGCATCGCGGCGGGGGACTTCGAGGGAGCGGCGGAGGTCGGCCGCGCCCAGGTGCGCTCGGGGGCGCAGGTGCTCGACGTCTGCCTGCAGGATCCCGACCGCGACGAGCTGGCCGACATCGAGGCCTTCCTCGACCGCCTGACCCGGGTGGTCAAGGCGCCGCTGATGCTCGACTCGACCGACGCGCGGGTGCTCGAGCTCGGGCTCGCCTGGTGCCAGGGCAAGGCGATCCTCAACTCGATCAACCTCGAGGACGGTCTCGAGCGGTTCCAGCGGGTGGTGCCGCTCGGCCGGCGCTTCGGGGCGGCGTACGTCGTCGGCCTGATCGACGAGCAGGGGATGGCGGTCTCGGCCGAGCGCAAGCTCGAGGTCGCGCGGCGCAGCCACCGCATCCTCACCGAGGAGATGGGGGTCGCCTCGGAGGACATCTGGTGGGATCCGCTCACCTTCCCGTGCGGCACCGGCGACGAGAACTACCTCGGTTCGGCGGCGGCGACGATCGAGAGCCTGCACCGGCTCAAGAGCGAGTTCCCGTTCGCGCGCACGATCCTCGGCGTCTCCAACGTCTCCTTCGGTCTGCCGCCGGCGGGCCGCGAGGTGCTCAACTCGGTCTTCCTCCACCACGCCACGCAGGCCGGCCTCGACGCGGCGATCGTCAATACCGAGCGGCTGGCGCGCTACGCCGAGATTCCGGAGGCGGAGCGGCGGCTGGCCGAGGCGCTGATCGACCTGCCGGCCGGCGACCGGGCGGCGGGCGAGGCGGCCGTGGCGGCGTTCACCGAGCACTTCCGCGGCCGCGAGTCGACGCGCCAGAAGGGGCGGCGAGACGACCTGCCGCTCGACGAGCGGCTGTCGCGCGCCGTCGTCGAGGGGAGCAAGGAGGGGCTCGAGGGGGATCTCGACCTCGCCCTGGCCGACCCGCGCTGGCCCTCGCCGCTCGAGGTGATCAACGGCCCGCTGATGGCCGGCATGGCCGAGGTCGGGCGGCTGTTCAACGACAACCGGCTGATCGTCGCCGAGGTGCTGCAGTCGGCCGAGGTGATGAAGGCGGCCGTCTCCCACCTCGAGCGATTCATGGAGCGCGCCGCCGGCTCGACGCGCGGCAAGGTGCTGCTCGCCACGGTCAAGGGGGACGTGCACGACATCGGCAAGAACCTGGTCGAAATCGTGCTCGCCAACAACGGCTTCTCGGTGGTCAACCTCGGCATCAAGATCCCCTCCGAGCAGCTGATCCAGGCGGTGCGCGAGCACCGTCCCGACGTCATCGGCCTCTCCGGCCTGCTGGTCAAGAGCGCCCAGCAGATGGTGCTCACCGCCGGCGACCTCGCCGCGGTCGGCATCGACACGCCGCTGCTGGTCGGCGGGGCGGCGCTGACCCGGCGCTTCACCCATCGCAAGATCGCGCTCGCCTACACGGGGGTCTGCACCTACGCCAAGGACGCCATGCACGGCCTGTCGCTGGTCGAGCGGCTGGTCGATCCCGAGCGGCGGCCGGGGCTCGAATCCGAGATCGCCGAGGTCGCGGCCGGCGACAAGCGGGACGCCGAGGTGGCGCGCGCCGACGACGCTTTCGAGACGCGGCCCCGCCGCTCGGCGGTGCGCCGCGACGTCGCGGCGCCGCCGCCGCCCGACCTCGAGCGCCACGTCGAGACGCTCGATCTCGACGCAGTGTGGGGCGAGCTCAACCCGCAGATGCTCTACGGCAAGCATCTCGGCCTGCGCGGCGTGGTGCGTCGCCTCGCCGAGGCGGGCGACCCGAAGTACCGCATGCTCGAGGGGGTGGTCGACGAGCTCAAGGCGCTGGGCCGCGCCGGCGCCCTCACCGCGAAGGCGGTCTGGCGCTTCTTCCCGGCGCGCGCCGAGGGGGAGCGGCTGACCCTGCTCGACCCGGAGAGCGGCGAGGTGGCCGCCGAGTGGGTGCTGCCGCGCCAGGGGGGCCCCGAGGGGCTCTGCATGGCCGATTACGTGCTCGACGGCGATCACGTGGCGCTACTGGTGACCACCGCCGGCGCCGGCGTGCGCGAACGCGTCGAAGCCTGGAAGCAGGCGGGCGAGTACCTGAAGAGCCACGCCTTCGCGGCGCTGGCGCTCGAGACCGCCGAGGCCGCCGCCGAGTGGCTCCACCGGGAGCTGCGCCGGCGCTGGGGCTTCGCCGACCCGCCGGAGCTCGCCGCCGAGGACCGCTTCGCGGCGCGCTACCGGGGCAAGCGCTACAGCTTCGGCTACCCGGCTTGCCCCGACCTCGCCGGACAGCGGGCGCTGTTTGCCGCGCTGCGCCCGGAAGAGATCGGCGTCGAGCTCACCGAAGGGGAGATGATGGAGCCGGAAGCGTCGGTCTCGGCGCTCGTCTTCCACCACCCCGATGCCCGCTACTTCGGAGTCTGAGCTGGGCTTCGCCGCCGAGTTCCTGCGCGCGCCCGACCTGTTCCCGGCGCGGCCGGCGGGCGAACCGTGGGGCAGCGGCCGGGTGCGCATCGACGCGATCGGCGGCCCCTACCAGTTCCTCGGCGTCGACGCGGCGCAGGGCGAGTTTCTGCGCCGCCACTTCGCGCCGCTGCTGCTCGCCGACGAGGCGGGGGAGCGCGACGTGCCGCTGCGGATCTTCCGCATCGACCCGGCCGAGCTGCTCGAGGTCGCCGGTCCCGACTGGGTCTTCCGCCTCGACCTCGATCCGTCGCCCGAGGCGCTGCGCTGGGCCGGCCGGCGCCTGCTCGGTCGCCTCGACTGGCGGCCGGAGCTCGCCGCGTCCGCCTGGATGCCGCCCGGCGACGAGGCCGAGCGGCTGGGCAGCTTCGAGAACGTGCTGCGTATCGCCGCCGCCTACCGTTCGATCGAGACGGGCGGGGTGCTGCTCCATTCGGCGGGGGTGGTCGCCGACGGCCGGGCCTGGCTCTTCTACGGTCGCTCGGGGGCCGGCAAGTCGACCCTGTCGCGCCTCTCGGCCGAGGCCGGGCACCTGGTGCTCTCCGACGAGCTCAACGCGGTGGTGGCGACGCCGGAGGGGCCGCGGCTCGAGCGGATGCCGTTCTCGGGCGACTTCGGACGCGACGTCGGGCGGCGCCAGAGCTGGCCGCTGGCCGGCATCTTCGCCCTGCGCCAGGGGAGCGCGCCGGCGCGCTTCTCGCTCCGTCGGGCGGGCGTCGTCATCTTCCTCGTCGCAGCCATGCCTCGATCTTCGCATCCGAGGGCCACCGCTGCTCCAGCTTTCGATCCCAGGATCGCAGGCGCCGCCAGGCGTCCTCGACATCGAGGTCAGCGAGCGTGCGAGACCGACGCCGGCAGGAGCTGACGCGCTGCTGTTGAAGCATTCACGGCGTGAACGGATGTCATTCACGCCGTGAATGGCTACCTCCCCGCCCCCGACCGTCTCAGGTC
>JAIOJQ010000025.1 GCA_019911865.1 Thermoanaerobaculia bacterium | reverse complement strand
GCCACGCTGCATCGCCAGGCGCTCGGCCACCTTCGAAGCATCCAGAAGACGCCAGCTCGAGTTGCTGCCTACTTCAAGCACCCTGCCATCCGCTATGCGGCCTGACGCGATGTCAACTGCAAAGATGGACTTTCAATAACGACTTGGTGAGGCAGCTGCGCCTGAAGAAGGACCTGGAAGCAGTGGCCTCGGGTGTCGATGCCTACCTGGCTGCCGAGTTGCCCCAGGCCCGCCAGAGCAAAATCATCGACGCCGTGCGTCTCGCCTCCGACCTGCTGGAGTCAGCCGGAAGGCCCCGCCGCACGCTCGTAATCTACTCGGACATGATCGAGGAGTCCGAGGAGCTGAACTTCTTCCGGCACGTGCCGACGACCGAGGAGACTCAGCGCTTTCTTGAGCAGCAGCGGGTCGCTGGCCGATTGCCTCGACTCGACGGTGTGCACGTCCTGGTCGCCGGAGCCGGTGCCGGACTCTACGCGGCCAAGCTCCCGTCTGCTCAGCTGGACGCAGTGCGGGCGTTCTGGACCGCGTACTTCGCCGCTTGCGGAGCCGAGCTGCGCGCTGGGGATTACCTGCCAACCGCCGTTCGACTCGACGACTAGAAGACGGTACAGCGGGTCATTCCGCTTGCGGCTGCGCGTGGCTGGCGGGCCACGGCAGTGTGCCGGGGCTGGTCGGGCCACACAGCAGAACCGCCTGCTCGCTTCCGGCGTCCCAGATGCCGATCGACCGTTCCCCGTTTGTCTGCAGTCGCAACCATCTGGAGTAGGCAAGATGAACCCAAATCGGCACTCTTCCGGAAACGACGAGAGGGCCGACTGGCGGCACGGCCGTGGCGGGAATCGGCAGCCGAGCTAGGTCCTGCTCTGAACCTGGCGGCAAAAGGCGATCCGGACGCGTCAGATCCACGAACAGCGATGCTCCGTCGCCCAATGGAGACGCGATCCACCGCGCCCTCAAGTCTAGGGTCGGAGCGGGCGACTCGCTCGCGACCAACGTCTGGGGGATCCGGATCAGCGGGTGCTCGACCTTCGGATCAAAGGCGTAAACCGCGATGTCGCCGGCCACGTCGAGTGCGCGGTGCAGAGCCAGTCCGTACGCCCAGATCGGTGCAAGGCCGCCGAGTGACAGGGGCCGACCGCTTAGCGCGACCTCGTGGATCCGGGTCGCCATCCCGCCGACAGTCCGAAGATCCTTGTCGAAGCTCCACGGATGCGGTTTGCCAAGGTTGATGTACGGCGGTATCGCCCGAGGCGGAATCTCCAGGGCAAGGAGGCGATCGAGAAGCGGCTCCACAAGCTGAGCGTTCTGCTCCACCGGCAGGTCGGAGCGCAAAGTTCCCACGAGCACCCCCGTCGCGTCAGTAGCCGCGTGTACATCGTGGTTGGCGATGTGCGACCGGATGAGAGCTAGCGGCTCAACATCGTGTGCCTCGCACTCTTTGCGCCAGCCGGCAATCCCGTCCGTAGCTTCGGAGATCGCGCTTTGAAACTCTCGACTGACCACAATGTAGTGCGAACATGCCTTCAAGATCGCAGCGTTCTCCGGGCTGCGCTTACCACCCAGATCGACCACAATCAGCTGCAGGTGCCTTCGGCAAGAACGGATCGAGCCGATGAGAGTTTCGAGCGTGTCGGGTGTCCAGGAGCCCTTGATGGAGGGCTTGAGTTCCGATCGAAGGCGCGGCGCGTGAGTCAGATACTTCCCGACTCCGTCGGGATTGCCAGGAACCAGATAGACGGATAGTCCTGGAGCCCGACCGGGCAGCGCGTCGTTGAGAAACCCGAGCAACCTGCTCTTGCCGCTGTTGGGCGGGCCGACGATCGCCACGGCGGGTGCGAGTCGGTTCGCTTCCTTCAGTGTCGTCCTCATCGCTTGGTCTCCTTGCTGTGGCTGTGCCACGGCGCTCAGTCCTCGGTCGGCTCCGATGTCTTCGCGTAGAACGCACCTCGGATCTCGGCCTCCACATCCTTTCGGGGGCGCGAGTACTTGCGGCGTGAAAGGCTCCGAACCTCCCTGCTCACGCTCTCACCGTCCGGACTCTCGACGCCGCGGAGGATCGTCCGCATGGAGAACGGACGCATGGGTTCTCCGCCCGCAAGCGTAGCCACGCAGGCTTGAAAGTTCGGAAGGCTCTGCAAGTCCGACGCGAGAAACGCCGGGCGCATCCTTTCCTCCATCGCCTGGGCATCGGGCTGGCCCAGGCGAAAGCAGATAAGTGTCCCCGCGTTGCCGAGCACGGCATTCGTGATCTGTCGATCCTCGATCTGAGTCAAGAACTGATTTGCCAAAACCATCCCGACGCGAAACTTCCTGGCCTCCGAAAGCAACCCAGTGAAGCTCGAGGTGGCCAGATTCTGGAACTCGTCCACGTAGACATGGAACGGGCGACGGCTCTTCTTGGATCGCCCTGCACGAGCCATGGTGACGGTTTGGAGTTTCGTGAGCAGGACCATGCCCAGAAAGCGGGAGTTCGTCTCTGTGAGGAGCCCCTTGGCCAGGTTGACGAGCAGAATTTTTCCCTCGTCCATGATCTGGTCGAGTCGGATCGTGGAGCGCTTCTGCCCAAAGATGAGGCGCAGCATGGGATCGAAGATGAATGGGTCGAACTTGCTGGAGATGTAGCTCCCCAAGGACGGGCTACCGTCGGCCCCGGGCCGCTGATATTCCGCCCGCGAGAGCGTGTGTTCGACCCAAGAACGCAGTGCCGGCTCGTCGATCTCGAGCGGTATCCAACGTTCCCAGTATCGTGGTGTCTGAAAGATGGCATGGAACTCGAGCAAGGTCCCAGGATCGTTCAGCCTTGACATGGCGAGTAGGAGATTCATGCGAACGTGCTGCTGAAAAACAGGCCCCGTGAACTGTCCGACATTTCCGGCGCCGAACTGGTCGCGGAGCAGGCGGTCCATGATGCCCAGGAACTCCTGGATGAGGAAGTGGCGCTCCGCCGAGCTGCTCGGCTCGAGCAGGTTCAGACCCACCGGCCACTCGACATCCGTCGGGTCCAGCAACACGACGTCCTCCCAACGCCTCTTCGGTACGCTTTCCAGCACCTCTCGAACCAGGTCGCCATGCGGGTCGACCAGGCAAAGTCCCTCGCCCGCTTCGATATCCGAGAGAATCATCGAGCGCAATAGCGCGGACTTCCCCGTGCCGGTCTGGCCCACGCTGTAGACATGCCGCATGCGATCGTCCGCGGCCAAGCGAACGGTCTGGCCGACAACCCCGTGGCCCAAAGCTTGGCCAAGCACGACTCCTTCCCGCGGCAGCTTCGCAGGCGCCTCGATGTACCGCCATCCGCGCACGTCGATTCCGGCCGGGAAGTGCTCGCCGGGAGCGGGGAAACGGAAGGCAGCGGCGCATTCCTGAGGCTCAAACAGAAAAGGCAGACGGTCGCCGCCGGATGGCGAACCGGCGATCTCGGGCAGCTCGAGCTCCAAGTGCTCGAATCGGTGTTCCACACCCTCGGGAACTTCGCAGATGTCGAATCCACCGGTCAGATGGTTCCCTGTGGGAGACCGCGAAGAGTCCGGAGCGCTTCCTGCCGGGCCAGCAATCAGGTTGCCGATCATTCGGGCGACAAGGGGCGAGATCGGCTCCGGCGAGGCGACCTCCATCGACATGACGATGGCTTCGGCGCCGAGGCCATGCAGCATGCGCACTTGGTACCCTTGATGCTGTCTCGCCTGCTCCTGCAGCGTCGGCATCAGTGCGTCCAGCGCCCCGGACGCACCACCGAGAGAGTACTGCGCGTGGCGCTCGCACATCGCGATCTGGCTTTCGAGAAACGTCTGTTCGTGCGCCAGGAGTGAGGTTCCCTTCAGGCGCACGCTCACCATCACGGGCGCGGCTTCGCCACGCAACAGATCCAACAGCAAATTGTGCCGGTGCAGCTCAGGAGCGAAAGGGCAGACGTGAAGAAGTCGGGTGATTTGCGAAGTCCCGGACGGCGGAGCCGGACTCTCGGACGGATGCGAGAAACCCACCGTACGGTCGCGAGCTTTCAGCGCGGAGAAAGCCAGCGTATCGAGCTGAGTCAGGAGACACCGTCGGCGAATCCCCACGGCGTGGCGAATCTGGAAGGGTCGTCGAGCGCAGGCGAGCGCTTTCGGGCTCATTTCCTCGAAATCGAACTCCGGAAAGATCGAATGAAGGAGGTTGATCAGACCTTGAAGTCGTGAATGGCCATCACCCGAGGCAAGTTCCTTGGGAACCCTCGCGAGCAGCACGGCGAGGACCTGAGAGGCTGGAGAGAGCTCACCGGCAGGGGACGCGATATAGCGCAGGTCATAGACGACTTGGGGGTCCGATTGCTTGGCCAGGGCTGATACAAGATCGGCGTGCCGCGAGAGCAGGTCCTCGAGATACTCGCCCTTTTCCGCCCATGCAACCGCGCGCGGGCTCGCAATGCTGATCAGCCGCAGGCCGAAGTACGCGCACTCCTCATCGCCTGTCGAGTCAGAGTCGCGCATTGGCGAGTCTCCGTGGCAGTGACAGAAAGTCAGAAAATCCCGGTGGAATATTATCACGATGCCTTTCCGCCCGTGCGCCGGAGCTACGTGGGGGCGCGGCAGCTCGGGGATATAGGAAGAGGTGACGCACATGGCCTGAGTTCACAAGGTGGCGTGGCATTGCCGCAGAACGCGACAGGGGAAAGACCACTAGAATGAGGTCCGTGGACGGTTTCGATCCCACAGATCCGCTGGAGTACGAGAGGCTTCGGCGGCAGAGTAGAAGGGACGCGGCCGCGGAAGGAGCAGATCCCTCGCTGGGCGAGGACGCGCTGCAGGATGTGCTTGCGCAGATCGCGGAGGGCGATCCGCGTCCGGCGCTCAATGAGCGGGTGTTTCGGACCTGTGTCCGCAACAGGCTGAAGGACGGAGCGCGGCGGGACCGGAAGTCCACCTCACTCGACCAGAGGCTGTTTCCGGAGGGCGACCCAACGGCCGTCGATCGCCGTCTACTTCTCTTGGGACTGATCGAACACCACTCCGCGGAGGCTCCCCACAGCAGCGAGGAAGCTCTGCGGAGCGGGCTCGCGCAGGCCCTGGCGCAGCTCGGAGACAACTACCGGCAGGCGGTGAAGGCTCAGATTCTTGGTTGGCTGGAGCAGTCGGGTGGCCGAGAGGAGGTAGAGGCGTTCGAGAGGCACTGGGGGGTCGCCCTCGGGCCCTATTCAGGCTACGTTTCCCTCGCGAGCGCGCTTGGGCAGAAGCCCGCCACGGTCGCCTCCTGGGCACACCGCGGCATGAGCCGGCTGGCCTTGATCCTCACTGCGAGGCCTTGAGTATGCGAATACCGAGTCACTCATTCGTTTCCTTTGCCGAGGCATGCCCCGGCCGTCCGCTATGGGCGATGTCGGGTGGCTGGCTCCACGTGGGCCCGAGGAGGTCTTCGTGAAAAACGAGCGATTCTCTTCCCGTTCGCCCGAGAGCGAGCTGCTCCGGGTCCTCCAGGAAGTCGGAGGAGAGCGGCTGGAGAGGGAGAAGGCCGTGCGGGAGTTCGGCGACATCTATCTGCGACGAGCTCGGACGGCGCCGGAGTCGATTTGTGCGCTGGAGGTCCGGCTCCTCCGCCGCAGCAGCTGGGCGCCGCTCCGGGCTCCGGCTGTACTCCTTTGGTCGCGCCGCCGGCCGCGTGCCTTTCTCCGTGCTGCGGTTCGCTTTCTCGAGGACGAACCCGAGGTTCGACGGGCCGTTGCCGAGGGCTTGGCCAACGCTGCGATCCTCGACGGGCGGGGAGCCGACGATCCGCTCATCGCGCGGCTTCTGGAGAAGAGCTCGGCAGATCCGGATGAACGAGTGAGAACCCTCACCGAGCAGACTCGCGCCCTGCTCAGCCCGGACCCCGACCCTTCCTGACGCGATCCCGAGCCTCACCGCGAGAGGCCCGCCGACAAGGATTGCGCCTCTACTAGTCCGCTCGAGACTCCGAGCCGCGCACGGCCTGACCGGGCTCCCGTTCCCCGCAAAAGCCCCCTCCCTCCGCCGTTTCTCTCGTGGAAGCGGGCGTCGGCGTCCGACGTCCCGGAACCTGGAGGAGGGGCTCGATGCCGATCCGCAGTTCGAATCGCTGGAGACAGGGAGCGTGGTACGCCGCCGTGGCGGTCATCGTGCTGGTAGCCTGGCACGTCGCCGTGCGCCTGGTCGAGGTGGCACGGAAGCGTTGGGCCAACAGGGGGCCACGTTGACTCGCCTGCTGACGCCGAGCACCCCGGATACCCCGGGCACGGCGGAGTCGGCGGCGCCGGCCCCCCGTCGTCGGTGGAACTGGCGCGTGACGCTGCTCGTGGCCGGCGGCGTGCTCGGGGCGATCTTGCTCGGGCCCGCAATCCTCTGGTGGGTCCGAGCTACGGTGTTCACGCACTTGGTCGGCCAGATCGCCGATCTGACGAGGTGGAACGTCTGGGCAGTCCGGGCGTTGCTGCTGGTGACGATCCTTCCGGGCCTCTGGGCACTGCGGGTTGCACTGCTGCCGGCGCTGCCCACGATTACTCCGTCGGGGCGGGCGACCAGTACGAGGCGAAAGGGACGCGCCTACGGTCTGCTGATCGCGTACGGCGTCCTGTTCTGCGGGGCGACGGGCTGGGCAACACGGGACATCTTTTTCGACCGCAGCGGCAAGCCGCTCAAGTACTGCGTCGAGCGCGAGACCGAACTGTATTGTGAGGACCGCGCGGGTGTAGATCCGCACGGCACCCGCCTGGAGCCGGTGACGCGCGAGATGGCCGAGCGCCAGCGACTGCGCAAAAGTGGCGAGCTGCCGCGACGGCTCAGCTTCGCGACCAGTTCCGCGCTGGACAACGGGCGGTTCTTCGGTCCGGATGGCCGGTCCCGGGTCTGGGTCGGACGCTCTCTGGACGGCGCGGTCGAGTTCTTCGACCGTCCGGGCTACCACCCGGTCACGGGGCGTCCCCTCGACGAAGCCTCCGCGGAGCTGCTGCAAAGCCACCGGGCCCGCCTGGTCCGGGAAGAGGCCGAGGCCGCCGAGCAAGCTCGGCGTGAGGCCGAGCGGGCGCAACAGGCCGAACTCGCGCGCGTCGCCGAACTGGAGCGCCAGGCCGAACTAGAGCTCCAAGCCGAACTGGAGCGCCAGGCTGAACTCGCTCGGAGTGTGGCCGCGGTCGAGCCGCCTGCAGCGTGGCTGGAGGCGGGGCCGCGTTGGCGGGGAGACTCAGGGACCGATGCGAACCAGCCCGCGCAGCTTCAGACGGTGAAGCCGCCACGTCGCGTCTCGATCACTGCAATCACGCACACGACCGCGACCGGCTGCTTCCTCCTGAGCTCAGAACTGTCGGAGCCGATCACGTTGGCGGTCGAACGGGCGGATCGAGGCTACTCCGAGGTGTATCTGCCGGCGGGGCTCACCATGCGGATCGAGGGCGCCCCCAGTCGGCAGGCGCGTGTTCGCGCCCCTCGGGATCCGCGTCGCGGATGGCGCAAAGAGCTCGTCGCCACAGTTGCCACGTCGGTCGACTGTGCGTCGGAGCTTCAGGTGCGCCATCCCCTGCGCGCCGGCGAACCCATCCGCCTCGTCCAGTCGTCTTCCCCAAGCCGCTACTGACGCGGCAGCTCTCCGCAGAACTATGACAGCGCTTCGCCGGCCTATCGGGGCCGGCGGGGCACCCGCTCTGTCGCCTCATGTTCCGTGCAAGGCGCAAGCAGGGAGGCACGGAGAGAAACCGCTGGACGACGGTTCGCAAAAGCACTCACTGTCGTGCGTTTCCTCTCTGGACATGAACGCAGCCCACTTGCTGACGAGTATCGCGAACGTTCCGGCACAGCTGCCGGCGAGCCAGTCGACACGCTCGGTCGCGACGAGCCGCGAGGCGGGGAGAGCGGGCGAGTCCGCTCGAAGAGAACAACGCGGAACGCCGTCAGCGTTCCGCACGACCTGGGTCCTCGGACCCGAAGGAGATGAAATGAAGCAAGTTTCGACGCAGATCTCGACCATGAAGAGCCGGGAGATCGCCGCGGTGGCGTGCGCGCAGCTCCTTCCCGCCCACAGGGCGGCCCGGGTGTTCTGGGCCTTCGTGCTGGCCGCCACCTTCCTGGTCGCGGTGCGGCCCGCCACGGCTTCGGAGATCGGATTCAACGGCGTCGGCGTCTCGGGCGGCGTGGTCATGCCGGTGCACTGGGACACCGGTCAGCAGCTGTCGGTCCACGTCGACCTCGGCACGCTCACGCGCGGGCTCTACCTGCAGCCCTCTGCGAGCTACTGGCGGGCGACCGGTAGCGACACGATCTCTTCGGGGGTGCCGTTCATCCCGGACATCACGTTCGACCGCGAGATGACGAACCTGGCGCTCGGGGCCGATGTCCTCTGGTACCCGGCGGACGAACGGCGGGGCTGGTACGTCGGCGGCGGTGCGTACATCAACCGCGTCGAGTACGAAATCTTCGGCGGCAAGCTGACGGACGAGCGCGTGGGCGGCAACGCAATCGGCGGGTACGACTTCTCGCTCGGCGGCGGCTCGGCTTTCGTCGAGGCACGGTACCACGTGCTGTCCGGCTTCAACACCGCCCAGCTCGGGCTCGGCTTCCGGTTCGGTAGCTGAGGGTTCCCTGAGGGTCTTCCCGGAGCTCCGTCCGTCGCAGAGCGGGGCTCCTCTCTTTCACCTGGTGACCCGCGCACCAAGGCTGGCGCGCGAGGTTCGGTCTCCCACCGGTCCAGTCGAACAGGGCGCCTGGCGGTATTGCGGAGTCGAGCAACCTTAGGCAAGGAGGAATCGACACATGAAGAACACGAGCACCTGGATCTTCGCCTGGCTCGGAGCTGGGCTCCTCTTTACCTCGTGTGCCACCCTGGATCGGGTTGGCGAGCGAATCGGTGGCTCGCGGTCGCAGACCGAGCGGGCGCCGCGCAACACCTTTCTCGCCAGCGACGACTATCGCGACGGCGAGGAAGTCGTCGGCGAGTTCCTCGGCGACGCCGACTACGCGAAGATGGTCGAGGAACTCGAGCGTCACAACGTGGAGTTTGACTGGAGCTGGGTGCTGGCCGAAGGCGTCACGACGAACAAGGTAGAGGCACTCGGTCTCTCGCTCGCCTCGTACCGCTCGGTGTACGTGCCACCGGTGCGCAACGTCTCGAGAAAGATCGCGCCGCGCATCGAGGAGGAGGTCCACGGCGTATTCACGGCCGCAATGCGGCAGCTCGGGCTCGTGCTGGTCGAGCGCGAGGAGGACGCCGACCTGACGCTCGGCATCGCGGTGGTCGACTACAAGTCGGACGGAACCTACTTCTACTTCGGCACAGCCGACCCGTTCATCGAGTTGGAGATCCGGCTCCGAGACCATCGCGCAGAGCAAGATCTGCTGCTCGTGCGTCATCAGGACCACAACAAGACGCCGGCGCTCGGAGCCGCCGACACGGCGAGTGACCTCCTGAGATTCCTGCGTTGAGGCCTCGAGGTGAGACGGCAGAGGCGACCCTCCGGTGAAGCGCGAGAGGAGAACGAAGCGGCGCCCGCAACGCGGCCAGACGGCAACTCCGCTCGAGATCTGGTGGTCTGACATTCCAGGCGGCGGGGGGACAATTCTGTCGGATGCCGAGTATCGAGAGCTGACCCTGCCCTCGCGGTTCGCAGGCTGGGTCCAAGTCCTCTGCCTGCGGCACCGCAGAATCGTCGAGGCGGCCCACCAGTACCGGGAGATTCTTACGGTGCGGACCGGCAGCACCGCCATCTCAGACGGGCGGTTGGAGTACTTCCAGGTGACGCACCGCCGTGTACTAGGTCCAGTTCCGGTCCTTCGGGTCCGGGGCCCGGTAGCCCAGACCGAGGGACCGCCAGTCCTCTGCGCCACCAGCGCCGTCGTCCTGGACGTCTAGCCAGGCAACGTGAGCTAACTGGCCCCGCGGGCATCTGACCGCCCGCTCGTCTGCTGGGCGCGGTGGCCCGCCTGCGCTGGTAACCTCTCAACTGCGGCTCTGGAAATTCACATCATGATCAGCCTGTCTCCCTCGCAGCAGGAACGCCTTCTCATCGTCAAGAGTCTGCTTCTCAAGGCGCAGGAGCAGGTCCAGGACTCTGGCCGCTGGGCCGAAGCGTTTATCCTGCTCCACCTTCACGATGCCCTCGAGCTCTTCCTGGCCGTCGTCGCGGAGCACCTTGGGCTCCGGATCGCGCGAGACGACGGCTACGAGAAGCTCGTCGAGAAGATTGACAAGTCGAAGGCGGACACAGGCACCAACCTGCCCTACGTCACCCAGCTTGGCAGACTGAACCGCGCGAGGGTGAGCTTCAAACACGCCGGTCTCGCGCCGCAACGCCACGAAGTCCTCACGTGGCTTGCCAACGTCGAGAGCTTCCTCGAGGAGGTCTCGCGGACCCACCTGAATCTCGCGATCAGCTCGGTGTCCATCGCCAGTTTCATTCGCCACCCGCGGCTGGGCCGCCTCGCGCGCCGAGCGGAAGAGGCCCTTGAGCGCGCCGCCTTCGCCGACGCGGCTCTCTTCTCCGCCCAGGCGATAACGCTGGCACTGGCGCTCGCGAAGTCCATGCGCTCTCGAGTTCCGCTTGGTGTCCTCGAGATGCGCCTTGGGCCCCAGGCCGAACTCGCGAAGGCGATCATCGAAACCAGCGAGGAACTGGACCAGGTCGTCGACCTGCTTTCGTTCGGGATTTCCTTCTTCGACCTTCGCCGCTTTCGAATCCTGACGCCCCACGTCGATCTCTCGGACGCAATGACCTTTTGGGCGAGCTGGGACCGAGATCCTCAGGAAGTAACAGTCGACGAAGCCCGGTTTTGCGTCGAGTTTGCGATCAGGACCGTAGACCACCTGGAGCACCTCGGCCTAGTCGCTCCGGGCTCGCCACGCGACCGCTCACGGTCTGAACCTAGGACCGTGAAGCACGAAGGGCTCATGTACGTATATCCCGGGCGCGACGACGAGATCATCCGCGAGGTTCGACCGGGCGAATCGCTCTGGGTAGTCAAGGGGAGCCTTCGCGACGGATTCGTCACCGTTCTCGAAGACTCCGAGTTGGGATACGTCGAGGAATCGCTCCTGGCGCCCATCGAAGCGAGTCCGGCTCGAGATGCGCAGTAGGGCGGAGCTCCCGGCGAATCGACCTAGTGCGGTTCGTCACAGTCGACGGCCCGCTAACGCGTTTCTTCCGCCACGCGAGGCCCGGGCCGACCGACCTGTTAGCGCCGCGCCTAAGACGCGGTTGGATCGAGCCAACTGCGTTGCGAGCCTTACGGCAACTCCCTGAGAACCGGAAGCATCTGTCGGTCGCCAAGAACGGTCACAAACTCTTCGCTCCCTACGAGCTCGTACGTGCTCTCGTAGGCCAATCGCTGGCCCTCGCCGTAGTAGCGACCGGGCACTCGTACGATCGCCACCTTGTTTTGGCTCTTCCCCTCGAGACCGGGAATACTGTAGATGGCGTAGTCGTCGACCAGAGAGCTCAACTCCAATCCGCGATAACCGGTATAGATGCAGCATTCTCGCAGTTGCTCGATCGACACCTGTTCAAACGAAAGCGAAAAAAGCATCGAGTAAAGATCTCGGCGAGGCCGTCCCAGAAGAGATGCACTTTCTGCGTCGGCGCGATCGTCGGCTTTCATGGCCTCGGGCGCGCCGGTAGCTTCGGGAGACAGCCTCTCACCTTCCTCGCGGGCTGTCGTCAAGATGCCCATTCCAGCGATCGCAACGAAGGCAACGCCCGCCAGAACGAGAAGGGCTACGCACCCGGCCAGGACGCCCAACCCGAGTCGGAAGCGGCGCTTGGCTCCTTCGGCCGCAAGGGCGTTGTCGGCGAGAACGCGCCGCTGAATCGCGGTCAAAGCCTCGCGCTGCTCGGGAGACATCGCAGCCCACTCGGCGTTCCGTTGGGCTTCAGGAAGACGACTCCAACGATCGAAGTAGTCCTGCCACGGATCCGGCCCACTACTCTGGTGTTCGCCCACGGTGATCTCCTTGGTCCCTTGCTTCGGAGGTTCAGCCGTCAACTCGTCCTTGAAGGCTGATAGTGGCACTTCGGGATTTGCCCGGCGAAGGACTGGGAGCAGGAGTTGATCGACGAATGCCCCGACTACGATGCCGACGACTCCGATCCAAAACCAGCTCTCTACGTCAAAAGCATAGGCGATGCCGCTACCTGCCAGAAATACTAGCAGGACTCTCCGAGAAGCCCAAGCCCTGGGCGCTTGAAATCCGCGGTCATTGAGAGAGTGCTCATATCTGTCGGCAATCCTTCAGTGCAAATCCAGTCTGGAGCGCCCAACCGAAGACCCATCGACCGGTAGGCTATCGGTAAGTCGCCCGTCGGCTACACCACAATCGGCGCCGAACGCATCAAGAACGTGCGGAGAGTAGACAGCCGCGGTGCCATAGTCGAAGAACTGCACGGACTCCTCTAGCGGAGTATCTCGTGCATCGTGCAAAGCACTGAGCGCGCTCTCATTTCATCAGCCAACCCAGGCACTGCTATCGGGCCTGACCTCGACCGGCGAGACTCCTTGGCCTCGGGCTCAAGGCGTCGCGCAAGCGGTCTCGGCCTGGTGCTCCGCATGTGCGCGAAGGACCCTCCTACGTCTCGCCGATGTCGTCGGATATCTCTGCTGCTTCAGCGTCCGCGCCGCCCTCCAGTTCGACGGTCTCTAACTGCGCGAAGGCGCCACTAACCTCAAACCAGTCGACCCAGATCTGGACCCTACGCTCGGTGGGCTCCCGGTACATATCGCGCCGTAGCATCGAGACCGCGTAGGCCCGCGGGTCGATCCTGGTCACCGGCAATTTCTTCGAGGAACAGGGTCGTACGGAACATTCTTGCCGAATCCGAAGGGCCGCGAGCACCCCTTCGTGGCGCAGCGTCGCGGGGCGGAATCGCGCGGCCCGACGCTCGTAAACTGTCCGCAGTCACGACAGACGTAGTGGCGGTTGCCGTGGACGAAGCCACGTCCGGCGGGAAGGCCCGAGTCCAGCGGTCCGAGGGTCACGGAGTGGAAGACTACCGCTCCTCGATGAGCCTACGTGATCGACTTCGAGGCGTCCGACTCCGCGACGCCACCGAACGTCTCGACACTGGCCAATGGCCGGCTCGTACTAATGGACGCCCAGCTCCTCTTTGGCGATGGCTTTGAGTCTGGCGACACGTCGCGATGGTCGCCGTAGTCGCAGTTCCAGAGTTGCCGGTGAGCTCCGCCCAAAGAACCGGATGACGAATCAAGACTCAGGAACGCCTCGTTGACTGACCGGACGGCAACTGCTTGCGACTACGGGCACACGCCGGGCAACAGATCGGGCCGCCATGTACGCGGACAGGGAATCATAGATACCTAGGTAGAGGACCTTCTCAAGAGGGGTTGGACATGACCAAAGACCGAAGCTGCCTTGCTCTGCTGAGGCGGATCGCGATGATCCTCATAGTGGCGGCGTTGGGTTGGGGATGCAGCGAGGAGTCGAGTAGCTCGACGACCACGTCCCCACCTCCGCCACCACCGCCACCGCCGGCCCGAGCCGAGCTGGTTGTCGTGCCGAACGGTGGCGGCGCCTATCGAGTGTGGCAGGACACCGCGACGATCTGTGTAAGCAACGGAACTTGCTTCACTTCGCTCAATACTAGGGCGATGGCGACCTGTGGCGATTCGACGCTCCACCCCGCGACGATCAAGTACTTCAAGCCGCTCTATAGAACGGCGACGGTGTGTAGCCTTACAAATCACTGGAAAGTAGTCTTGGACGCAGATGTGGGGTCTGGTGAGTTCTTGTTCACCAGCTCATCTTCAAACTCCTTCCAAGCAGCTCGCTCAAGTGACGGAGTTATGGTGAAAACTCCCTTCGATCAGATAAACGAGGTCTATTTGCCGTAAGAGTTCCTATCAGTCTGGATCGATTACGGATTCCTGGTCCGGTACAGACACTCAGCTCACTCATCGTGCCCCCGTGCCACCATCTCCGCCAGCTGCCCCTGCGCATCCTCGAACTCGTCCGCGTAGTCAAACAGGATCGCCACCGATCGCGGGCTGTGGCCGGAGAACTCCAGGACCTTTGACAGCGGCCACCCCTTGCGCGCGGCGTAGCCCATCGCCTCGCTCAGCGCCATGTGGCGCAGGCCATGCGGCCGGGTCGGCTCCCCGACCCGCTCGCTGTAGCGACGCACGATCGCGTAGAGAGTGGAGTAGGGGATCCGCCTCAGGCCCGCCTCGTTGATCTCGGACGGGTCGGCGGGCGGGCGGCCACGGCGCCGGCCGGGCCGGCTCCCCTCCCCCGTTCCTGGGTGGTCCTCGTTTTCGAGGCTGACCAGGAGGGGACCTGGAGCGTCACCCCGCAGAGCGACCCAGGCCCGAAGCACCGCGGCCGTCGGGGCCGGGACGGTGAGCGGGATCTGCTCGGTCTCCCCCTTCCGGGTCACCGAAAGCGTCATCCGGCCGGCTTTGCCCTCCTCGACGTCGTCGAGGTCGAGCTGGTGAATCTCCCGGCGCCGGAGACCGAGGTCGCCGGCGAGGCGCAAGATGGCGAGATCGCGCTCGGCCCGCGGCGAGGCCTCAGCCGCCGCGGCGCCGAGAATCAGCCGGTAGGCGCTCGGGTGGGGCCCACGGGTGCGCGCGCGGCGAGCGCGCGCCGGAATCGAGCGATAGGGCACGTCACCGCGCTCGAAGCGCCAGGCGAGCAGGCCCACCTGGTTCGCGGTCCGGACGAAGGCGGCGACGCCGGCGAGCAGGCGATTCACCGTCGCGGCGGCGAGCTTTCTCCGGCGCGGACCTCGGTAGGCCTCGAGAGCCCGGCCGAATTCTTCCAGGACGTAGACCCCCTGCTCCCGGCGGAGCGTCAGGAGCGCTTCGGCCATTCGGACCAGCAGGGCGTCCTCTTCGCTTCGCCGCTCGGCCCGAGTCCGCCGGTGCTGAGCCAGGGTGCGCCCTGTCGCGGGCAGAGCGACCTCAATGCGGCGCTCGACGAGCCAGCGGGCAAACCAGACGAGGCCGTCGCGGTAAGCCAAGGCGGTAGCAGGCTGGCGCTGCCGCCGGAAGAAGTAGGCGAGCAGCGCCTCGGCCGAACTCGGCGGCTCGGGCAGCTCGAGCCGTTCGAGCGCCGCCGGCGAGGCCGCGGCGAGCTGCGACCCCCGTGGTGCCGCCTCGAGGTCCGACTTCTCCCTCACGGTGGGTCTTCCCGGCCGCTCCTACACCCGTCGTGGGCAAGGAAGCCCAACCCATAGCTCGAATCCCGACAGAGTTCCTCGCCCGCCCAGGCGGAAAACCACCGCTCGCGGTCACAGCGGGGGCAAAGGCCCTGGTAGACGCGCCCCGGATTCGAGAGTCCCTGCGGGGTCACTTCCCAGGGGATTCCATCGAGCAGAAAGCGCACCAGGCGCCCCGACGCGGCCGCTCGGTCGCGTGCCTCGGCCCAGGAGAGGGGCAGAAAGCTCCCGCTTCCCTGGACCTGTGCACTCGCCGAAGGGGTGGTCACGCTTCCGGCTCCGCGCGCCGCAGAAACTCCGCTGCAGCCGCCTTGGCCGTGCGCTCAGAGAGAAACGCCCGAGGCTCGCACTCTCGCCGCAGCGTCGCGCCCGCGAGCACATGGAGCTCGTAGCGACCGCGGCCGAGCCGGAGGATGCGCAGGCGCCGCAATTCGCCGTCGCGGCTCTCGCGCTTGCCGATCACCATGCCGAAGCCGTCGCCCAGAGTGCGCCACCGTGCCATTGCTACTCCTCTTCGTGGGGAAAGCCCGGGACGATCCGCTCTGCGAGGAATCGGCCCAGGTCGAGTTCACAGTCGAAGTCGCCCTCGGGGAGGCGGGCAAGTACCTCGCTCGCAAGCGCCGGGGCGTTGGCCGCCGCCAAGGCCACATCGCCCGAGAGCCGGAGCAGGATGGCCGAGGCAAGGCTTCGGCCCGCCAGGGCGCTTCCTCCCGAACCCCAGCCGAAGGCCTCGGCCGAGACTTGCGAGTCCGCGGCCGCATCGCCGCCCGGCAAGAGCGGGGAGCCATCGAGCCAGACAGCGGCGTCCTCGCGCGCGCCGCGCAAGCGCACCCGCACTCGGCGCCTTGATCCCGCCCCGCCAGCGGTAGACGCCGGGGTCCACCGTTTGAGAGACACGCTCATTTCCTTGAGGTTAGCAGAAACTATGCTTCTTGCCAACCTGACACGGCGAACAAATCCCGGTAGAATGCCGAACAATCGGACCTCCGAAATGCCGCCCAAAGCGACCTGGATGAGCCAGCTGCCCGATGCGATCGCCGAGGTTCGCGCTTCGGCTCAGCCCATCTGGTGGACTTCGCACGTCGCCAACTTGCTCGGTCTCAAGCGCACCCAGGCGGTGGCTCTGATGACCCGCTTCGGCGCCGAGCGGCGAGGACGAGCGCTCGAGATCTCCCGCACCGAGCTGCTACGCGGCCTCGAGGAGGCGGCTGTGGCCGGCCGGGCGCGACCGCGGGCCAGGGGGCGAAAGGTGGGATGGCTGCTCCGCGTCCCTGCCGCGATCACCCAGCTCGAGACCTTGCCGGCTGACTCGCCTCTTTCCACGGGCGACCTTGCGACCCTGCTGGGCCTCTCCTCGGGCCGTGCCTACGAGCTAGCCCGCAAGTGGGGCGCCGAGGTCCGGGGGCGGGATTTCTGCCTCCCCGTCGCCACGGTACTCGACCACCTGGCCGAACTCGCCGACAGCCAGGCCTTCGGCGAGGAGATCGACCGGCAAAGGGCCCTCAGGCGGCGGCTCTCAGCGGCCGAGGAGCTGCGTATCCCGCTCGAGCCTGGGCACCGGGGAGTCCGGGCCCTGGGCAGTCTGCCGCCCGGGGTTACCGTCGAGCCCGGGAGGATCGAAATCGTCGCTGAGAGCCCCAAGGAGCTACTGGCCGGCCTGGTTGCGCTGGCCGAGGCGCTGACCAATGACCTCGGCGCCTTCGCCGCCATCCAGCGTGGCTGGGAGGAGGCCGTCCGGCCGCCCCAGCAGGCCGCGAGCTCTCCGGCCCCTTCTCTACCCTCCCCCACCGACCTGGACGAGCCGGACGAGCAGGGGCCGCTCGTCGCACTTCCCGACGCCTCCGGCCTCGGCGCCGTAGCCCGGCGCCTGATGCGTCGATAGCACATGTAATACTGTGTTACCTGAAACTGGTCCGGCTGCGGTGTCGGGTCCGGTCCGGTTCTCCGCTGAACCCCGCCAATCCGCTCGGTGGCTATCGCTCCTGAGGGCAGGTCCCCCGGACCCGGGCCGGTTGGACCAAGGCGCTTCGTCCTCCAGTCGCATCCAGACCGTGCTGCCAGGCGTCGTTTCCGCCAACTCGGGGGACGACTGGACTGTGGCATCGGTTAACACATGTAATACCGTGCTATCCGAGTAGGCGGAGCGCCGGCGAACTCGGTTCCTGGCGACTGCGCCCCCTCCACCCCAGAGTCTCTGGTCGACTGCGCTAGCACGTGTGTCACCGTGTTACGTCCGACCTTCGCTGCAGGATCGACCGGGCCAGCGTGGGTCGCTTCGCCCACCGAGGCTGGGCCGCCTCTCGGTCGGCTCATGGGTAGCACATGTCATAGTGCGCTAGCGCGCACCGGAGTCCAGAGCGCACGAGAACTCCGCGGAGTCAATGGGGCCGGGGGTTTCGCGGCTCGGAACCCGCTGGGCGCAACGGTCGCTGGATCAGGTTCGAGGGGCGCAGGCGGCGCGTTAGCGTGTTATGGGAATAGCCGCCTAGCTATTGCGTTAGGCGGTTAGTGCTTGTATTATTCGGCTATGTTCTGCCCCATTCTCGCGGTGACCAACCTCAAGGGCGGCTCGTGCAAGACCACGACGGCGCTGCACCTGGGCGCCATCCTGGCCGAGCAGGGCCATAAGGTCCTGCTCCTCGACCTCGATCCGCAAGGCTCGATCAGCCGCTGGCTGCGAGAGGACAGTGGGGGAGAGGAGTTTCTCCAGGCGCTGGCTGGAGGCGGCAAGCTCGCCCAGCTCGCCCGCCCCACGGCCTTCGAGCGCCTGAACCTGATCGCCGGGGGAGCACGACTCGATCGCGCCGAGCAGGAAATCGCCAAGTCCGGCAATCCGATCCCGCAGATGGTCCTCGCCGAAGCGCTGGCCGATCCGGCGCTACGCGAGGGCTACGACTTCCTCGTCCTCGATTTGCCGCCGCAGCTGGGCTTCTTGACGCTCTCGGCGCTGCTCGCCGCCACGGACGTCGTGATTCCGGTCGAGGCCTCGACCATGGCTCTCGACGGAGCGGCCAACCTGGTGCGCGAAATCCTTCCGCGTCTGATCAAGAACAACCCCTTCCTCCGGCCGCTCGGAATTCTGGTCTGTCGCACGCAGCCCCAGACGCGGCTGACGCGCGATCTGACCGCCGGAATCGAAACGGCACTGCCCGGCCTGCTGTTTTCGGCCACCGTCCGGGAAGACATCCGGATGAAGGAAGCCTTCGGCCACCACCTTCCCGTAACCCTTCACGCTCCGGACTGTCGCTCCGCGGCCGACTACCGAAGCGCCACCAACGAGCTGCTGGCGAGGATGCCCCGATGAGCTCGAAAGCAAAGTCCACCTCTGCAATCGGCAGTCTCCTGGACGAGATGCTCGGAACGCCGGCGCCGCCGGCCCCAGCGCCCGCGCCGCGACCGGAGAAGGCTACGGTCACACCTGTCTCGGAGCCCGTGGCAGCGCCGCCCGTGCCCATCAAAGCCACGCAGCCGGTCGCTCCCCGCGAAAGGCCGGCTCCGCCGGCGACGCCCGCGCCGGCTGGGATCGTCGAGCCGAGCACGCGCCCTCAATCCGCGGCCGCGCCGGTCGATTCGAGCAATGTCGTGACGACAACGATTCGGATCCGCTCGGATGTGCTCGAAAGGCTGCGTGACTACTCCGCGTTCTCAGAAATTCCGATGTCCCGGATCATTACGATCGGGACCGTGGAAGTGCTCGACGAGATGGAGAAGCGTTACCGCGACCGTGGCGTCGAGGTTCCGCGCCGGCAGTCGATGCGCGCAGAGGAACTCAGCTCGACACGTCGCCGCTAGAGTTGCCTACCCAAGGCGAGCCAGCAGCTGGTCGATCACATCGCTAGCCCGCCGTTGGCGCAGCGCTCGCGCCTCGCGCAGCACTGGGTCGTCACTCTCGCCAAGCTCGAACTTCGCAACCGCAACAGGGCCGTCCTTGCGGAAACCCTCGGTCTGCGCGTCATCTGCGAAGCGCCTGCGCAAGATTGCCAGAGCCTCCTCGACAACGGCGCCGTGTCGACCACCGCGTCCAGCGCGAAAGGCAGCTGCCGCGGCGTCCATGCCGCCGGGCGCGTACTCCAGTGCGTAGATCAGATCGTGCGCATCCTTGCGTTCGAAACGCTGGTCGAACGCGAAGGCCTTGAGGCAGGAGAAACTCACGAGATCGGCGTGCTTGATCCGTTCGGTGGCGAGGCCATTCTCGCCGAGCAGCTCCGCCCGGACTTCTGCAATCTGGTGCATGTCGAAGACGATGGCCGCGTGCGGGATGTTCAGAGCTGAGATCGCGCCTCCCATCGGGAGTGGTTGAACTCTCCCGCCGGCGACCTCTGGAGCGTCCGCAAGCAGCTCCAACACCATCAACGCTCCGCTCTCCGTACGGACCTGCCAGCGCCAAGAGAGCTTCTGTTGGTTCTCGTTTTCGGCGCGCTCGAAGCCCAGCTTCTTGAAGTTGTGCTCCAACGAGCGGTAGGCCTCCGTCTCGGCCAGAAGCTTCAAGTCGATCACTACGTCCACGTCCATCGTGCCCGCGTGGGCGGGCACCGCCGGGGGCCGCGCGGCGACGAGATACCGCGGGACGAGCTCTCCGACCAGGTAGATCGAGTCCTTCCACGGTCCGAGTCCGCGCAAGAGGGTTACGAGGACGCGCTCAGGGTCAGCCGCATACTGGCCGCCGTAGCCGGCGAGCGTTGCGGGCTTCGGGCTCAGAAGCGGATCCTTTCTTTACGGAAGTGTTCGGCCATTTCCTTCGACCGGCCCTCGCCGCGAAGCAGGTCGAGATAGATCTGGATGGGGCTTGCCATCCACAAGTTGTCGACCCGCTCGCGCAGCAGCAGCTCACCCGGTGACGCAACCTCGAGGACCGCCAGGTTGGCGCCTTCACTGGCCACCCGCGCGTCCAAGTCTCGGATCGCAGCATCGACGTCGGCGCCGGCCCGGACACGGACGCGCACTTGGGAGATGCTGGAAAGAAACGGCGCATAGTGCTGCGCCGCTGCCTCGTGGGTGATCGCGTATTCGACGTCATTCCTGTCGAACACTTTGCCGAACCGAGCCGCCAGCACCTCGGGTTCCGTGCCCGGCACGTAGTACCGGCGAAGGGTCGGCGGCCCAAGGGCCATGACCTGCTTGGCCCAGGCGTCCAGCAAGGCCGCCGGCTCACGAAGGTGGCGCTGCTTGCTGGGGCCCTGCCCACGTACCTCCATCCAGTCGAACTTCTCAAGCGCCGACATCACTTGGGAAGCCGTGGCGGGCGACACCATCGCCTGCGCAGCCAGCTCCTTGACGCCGAACCAGCCCTGATGCTGGATGAGCAGCACATGAAGCACCTGGGCGCGCCGTGGAGTAAACAACCCGCGCACCGATTTCACAAGGCTCTTCGGCGCCGGTTTGTCGATGTAGATGTAGGCGCCAGGCGCCGGCAGGTACAAGCTGCCGCCACTGTCGTAATAGCCGATCTGCTCACTTCGGAGCAGGTCCTTCGCGCCGGAGGAAATCGCCTCGGCGACGAGCAGGGGCACGGAAGCGTCCGCCAAGCCCGCGCCTTCCGACCCTCGAGATCGTCCCCCGATCGCTTCCCGGGCGTCTCGGGGAAAGACGGACTTCTTCGCATCGACCAGCAGGACGAAGGACTTGCCGGCGACACGCAGCTCCACCCGGGCTTGATGTCGCCAGCTGCCTCCCGGTTTCGATGGCTCCTGGTGGCTCAGGTCCGCCGTCACATCAGGCAGCTCGCGCAGGGCCTCCAGGAAGCGGGCGATCAGCTGGTGCTCGGTCAGGATGGACTCGCGCATGGGGTGCTTGCGCCGTTCCCAGGGAACAGCAAACGTGGGCATTCTACCCTATATTCGCTTTCGAGTGTATCTTTACTGCGCAGTGAACAACGGCGAATCGCCGTAGTCACCAAGGCCCCCGCCCTGCCTGGCGCCCAGCTGTTTCCCGCTGCGGCTCGCTCGCCCTTTTCTCCCGGCGGGCTTACAATAGATGAGTCATCCCATCGAATTCGGGAGACACCGGCGGTCCGGCCCAGAGTGGGGGAGGGCCGCCGAAAAACAGAATCGCCAGCGGTTGCAGCCGCTGGCGAGGGATCGTCGGGGGGTACCGACGGTTGGGGTGCCGACCCGGTTGGGGGTGGTCGACGGCAGAAGTGTAGCCGAGCCACCCCCCCTGGTCAACCGAGCCGCCGCAGGCCCGACCAAGTCGGAAGGGGTAGCCATGGCGAAGCGACCAGAGACACAGGGCGAGCTGATCCCCCTCTTCGGACCGCGGGACCCTCTCGCGCTCGAGCTCGAGGCTCGCGCAGCGCGTAACGTCGGCGACAGGAAGCTCGCGAAGCTGATCGACGCCCGTGTCCGGCTCGAGCAATCGGAATCCTCCATGGAGTCCCAGCTCGGCTTCACGAGCCGGTCGCTGATTCAGTGCACTCTGCCGCACTCGGATCCGGGCAAGACTGTTTTCCAGTTTCGGCGCCAGGACCCGCACTCGGGCCTCGCCCTCGAGCTGCTCGGCAACCCCTCTGTGGGCCTCCCTTACGGCGCCGTGTCGCGGCTTTTCCTCACTTACCTGATGACTCGCGTCGTGCAGACGAAAGAGTCGACCGTCTTTCTTGGCCGCACCTGGACCGCGGCCGCCGCCGAGCTCGGCATCGACGACGGCGCAAAGAGCCTCAAGCTGTTGCGCAACCACGTCCTGCGCTGCTTCTACACGACGTTCGCCCTCGAACAGCCCGTAGCGGGCGAGAGCCGCACGGACCCGGAGCGCAGCATCCGCGTGCGTCGGTTTCAGATCCTGTCCGCGGCAGAGCTTCCACGGACGACCAACCCCGATCAGCTTGCCTGGTCGCCGGTCGTCCACGTCGATGCCACGTTCTTCCGCGAGCTGACGGATCAACCCGTTGTCCCGTTCCAGTTCGACGCCCTGAAGAACCTGAGCGGCTCGGCGCTGGCGATCGACCTCTACCTGCTCCTGAACTTCAAGCGCTTCCGGCTCGACTCGCCGTGTCCGTTTACCTACAACGAGCTCATGCAGCGCTTCGGGTCGCAGTACGCCCCGGGCCCCTCCGGGAGGAAGGCCTTCAAGCGCCATCTCCAGCGCCAGTTGGCCAACATCCGCGCGGTCTGGCCCGAGCTCGAGGTCGATGTCGTGCCCGGGGGCATCGTGTTGATTCCGGGCCCGACGCACGTTCCTCCCCGCCGATTGAAGTAGAAACGCTCCTCGCGGGCTCCGGTGGTGTGCCGTCGCAGCCTGCGACGCTCGCGGCCGCGCTCCCCGGGAATCGGTACCCCCTGGGGGAGAACCGTCGAGCCGAAGTCCGGCCGTTCATCCGAAACTGCGCTCCGGGAATTGGTACCCCCCTCGGGTCCGGGAATTGATACCCCGCGGCTCCGGGAATCGGTACCCCCCGAGGTGTCCAGCGCCCAGCCCGCTTCCGGCCTGCCATTCGGCGCTTTCTCCGGGAATTGGTGTCCCCCCAGCGTCCGGGAATTGGTACCCCCCCTCGGCGGTCCCGCACGGGCGGAGGAGGCGCTTCGAGACCCAGCGGCCTCTCCGGAGATCGGTACCCCCCTCGGCCTCGGTCGGTACCCCCCTCCCGGGAATCGGTACCCACCCCCGGGGAAACCGGAAACCCTCGAGGGGCTCCGACGGCTCCCGAACACCTCTCCGGGAATTGGTACCCCCCAGCCTCGGGACGCGATGGAATCCCTAGGGGTTGTGGCAGCGATTTCCCTTGCCCCCACCTGTAGGGTCCCCCTTGCCTGTGGAAGATCACCCCTCTTTGGAGGAGTTTTCAACGGGTTTTAGTCCCCCTTGAGCCGGGAATCGGTAGCCCTCTGCTCCGGGGATCGGTACCCCTGGACCCGGGAATCGGTACCCATCTGCCCGGGAATCGGTACCCCTTTTCGCGCGTAACCCTCCCGCAGCCAACAGTTACCGGCCAGCTAGTCTTCAGTAGTCCAGTAGGAGAGAAGCTAGCTCTGTAGCAGAAACGCCTGTGGAACCTGCGGAAAGCCGCTTCGCGCCCTCCCGCAGCTCCCACAGGTTCGACGACGAGCTTGAGGAAGACGGATACCAGATCCCCAGCGGCACCCAGCCCTGGCCAAGACCTCTGGTCGCGGATCGTCGGCCCTGGTCCCTCGCAGCTTCACGTCACTCGGCGATCACGATCACGGCCTGCCCTGCGAGACATGCTAGTTTTTGGCTGCTTTCTTTTGGCACAGAGGCGAGCCCGGGCCGGCGAGCTCCCGGCAAAGGCTCGAGGAGGATGTGGGGATGCGTTCGAAGAGCAGACAGAGCCCCGGAGTCGCAATCCTGGCCTCGGCTTTCTTCGTGGTCGGTTCGCCGCTCCTGGCCGCCACGAAGACCACCGTCACGGCTCCGAAGGACTTCGCCACCGGCATCAACCGAATTGCGCTGGTGGCCGACCAGTGCGCGCCGCAGCTCGACTGTCCCGACGTCCTTCGACGCGTCACGGCAACCATGAAGTCCGAGTTGAAGCTCGAGTTTGTGATCGTGGCCGACACCCACGTGCGCGAAGCGCTTTTCAAGCTGGGTGCCACAAGCTTCAGCAAGGAGCACCGCGCTGCCCTGGGTGAGGCCCTGAACCTGGACGCACTGATGGAGATCGACGTTCCGTTCGCCGAGCGAGGTGACGGCTATTGGGGACGTCAGGGTTCCGAGACCAAAGTCGAGATCCGCCTGGTCAAACCGACCGGGGAGGTGCTCATGGCCGGCTCCGGCTTCGGCCGGCCCAACAACGTCGTGACCTCTCCGGAGCGGGTCGCGGACCGCACGATCAAGGAGATTCTGGAGAAGGCCTTTCGGTAGGAGACGGCCGGGCTGAGTCACCCGAAACGCGCCGGTCGGGGTTTCCAACTCCCTTGGCGGGAACCTACGGACACTCGTCAAATAGCGCAGGGGAGCCAGCGCCTCGAAGCGACCAGCGTAGACCGCGAATAACCGCTCGAACTGGCCCGCGAGGGCCCGGTAGACCAGCGTGCGCTCCGGGCGACGCGAGCGGTAGAGCCGGGGCTCGGCGCGGCGGTGGCCGTCTCCTCTGCGCACAGAGAAGACGGAAAGCGCAGCGCTTAACTCGCGCGGCTCGGAAGGGCTCGTCCCTCTCTGGCGACAGCCAGATCGCGGGAACAGCGTGGGCGAGTGGAGGCAAATCGGGGGCCTATTAGATGGGGCCCAAGGGTCCGAACCGTCACAGTTCCATCCGACACCTGTTGAGGGAGCTGGCCGCCGATCAACGAGCTTCATCCGGCAGGCGCTACCTCTCGACCAGGAGGACGCGCTCTCAGCCGGAAGGCTGGGATTCCTGACCCGTGAGCTGGTCTGCCGTAAGATGGCGGTGGACAGCGGACAGACGAGGTGAGATCCTCGGACCAGTCACGAGAGAAGAGGCCAAGGAGGAAGCGTCGCCTTGAACTGTCACCTGGGCATGCGGCGGTCGATTCTTGCGGGTCTCGCCATCTCGGCGAGTGCCGGGACGTGGTCCGCCGAGGCACAGCACCTCGGCCCGGAGTTTCAGATCAACAGCTACACGGAGGGTCGTCAGGACCGCGCGTCGGTCGCGGCCACGGCGGACGGATTCGTCGTGGTCTGGGACGGCTACGGTCAGGATGGGGCGGGAAACGGCATCTTCGGCCAACAGTTCGACGCGACGGGAGCTCCGGTGGGAGTCGAGTTCCAGGTCAATACGGCGACTGAGCTTGATGAGGACTATCCGGTCGTCAGTGCGCATCCTGACGGCAGCTTTATGGTCGTCTGGGAGCGGGTCACGGGAACGATACCGGAGCTGTCGAGCCTGAGGGGCCGGCACTTCGGCGCGGACGGATTGCCGAGCGGCGACGACTTCGAGATCGGCTCGCATTGGACGAGTACTCGGCTCCTGCCGTCGATCACGGGCGACGGCCAGGGTCGATTCGTCGTGGTCTGGCACGCGTACGACGGGTCTTTCTGGGGTGTCTTCGGTCAGCGATTCGGCAGCGACGGGCTACCTCTCGGAGGCGAGTTTCTCGTGAACTCCTACACGACCAACCGGCAGTTCTATTCCTCGGTGGCGGCCGACGCCGCCGGGAACTTCGTCGTCGTCTGGCTGGCCGACGCGGAAGGTGGATACGACCTCGAGATCGTCGGGCGGCGATTCGACCCGGCCGGGGCACCGATCGGCGCCGAGTTCCCGGTCCAGTCCGACACCTCGGCCGTGGGGCGGTTTCCTGCCGTGGCGATGTCCGGAACGGGTGCCTTCGTCGTCGTCTGGGAGAACGAGGAGACGGCACCCTTCAACAGGGATATCTTGGCGCGGCGCTTCGACGCGGGAGGAACTCCGCTGGAAGCGGAGTTCCTCGTCAATGTCTACACCAGCGGCACTCAGTATGCACCGGACGTAACGGTAAGCGATTCTGGCGAGTTCGTGATCACCTGGTCGAGCGAAGATCAGGTTGGGCCTCCCAGGGACGTCTTTCTGCGGCATTTCGCGGACGACGGAAGTCCTATCTCTTCGGAGTTGCTCGTCAACACGCATACGACGGGCAATCAGGAAAGGCCGGGAATCGCCGCGACGGGCCCTCACGAGTTCGTCGTGGTCTGGTCGAGCAGTCAGAAGACGGTCGGGCCGTATACTGGCATCTTCGGGCAGCGGATGAGGTCGCCGATTTTCTCGAACGGATTCGAGTCGGGAGACACCTCCGCGTGGAGTGGGACGACGGGCTCCTGGGGGACCTGACCCGCAGACCACCGCAGGCGGCACGGCGATCGTTGCCAGGCGCCGAGTGCCTCGTCGCAGCGGCCCTGCTTCTCTTCCAGGAAAACCACTTCGATCGAGGGGCCGACCGGCCAGTGGTGGCCGATTCCGTTGCGCTCGTCGCTTTCGCGGTCGTGCTTCTCTGTAGCTGAGCTCCGCCCACGCGCAGTTCGGAGGCTCAGGGGCTGCGAATCGGACCCGACGCGGGAGCAGAGCGGCCTCGGCGTCCCAGCGCTCGACACCAAAGGACCTATCCGGCCTGAGCCCCAACGAGCCCGGATCAGGCGTTCGAGAGGTAGAGCTCCGTCTCGTCGGGCGGCGAGTGGGCGACTGGCTCGAGTTGCTGCGGCGCGAAGCCGAGGTGGGCGAGGAGGCGGCGGAGAGAGGCGAAATCGATCGGGAACGCGACGATGTGCATCATCGTGCCACAGTTGGGGCAGAGCTCCGGATCGATCTCGTAGACCTCGCAGATGAGGTGCGACACAGGTGGGCCGACGCTGGCAGCTCTCGGCGTCGCCGGAATCGGAGTCTCGGCGGGCTGAGGATCCGGCGCTCTCCGGGCCCGTGCGTTGCCCGCTGAGTCGGCACGCCGGCTTCGGGAGGGGCCGCCACGGAGGCCTCAGCCAGCAAGGAAACTTGTGGGTAACAGCATGTTACTAGGCGGCTTGACCTGATGGAATACCGCACCATACCATTCCCGGGCCATGTGCTCGAGACCTTCCGATACCAACACCCAATCCAGCGGTCTACGGACCCAGGAACTGCTGCAGAGCGCCACGCGACTTCAGAAGGAGTTCGTCGAGCGCCTGGCCCATCGGAGGGAAAGAGCGAGCGCGGTCGGAAGCCCGCCACCGTGCGCGGCTCCGCCCGAGCTCGACTCCGAGAGCGACCGCGATGCAACTTACGAGGCTCCGCTCGGAACGGAGTTTCTTCTCGGGCCACGCCAGGAGAACACCGTCTTGATCCGGTGGGGCGGTCCCGTGGGCCATGGCTTCAGCGGACAAACCTCGGTCTACTTGAGCGACGTTCTGCAGTTCGAGGCTGCCGCCCAGGAGTTCATTCCGGCCACTGCGGCCGCGACCTCTTCGACGCAGGAGCTGGGCCGGCAGGTGACGGCCCTGACCGAGGAGCTTCACTTGCGGCGAGCGGCGAACGACGCCACTTACAACCCGGGCTGGCAGAACCGCGAGCTTGCAGAGGTGTTCGGCGAGGGAAACTACGCCCCGCTCTACCTGGCCAACTTTGGCACAAGCTTCGTCGTCCTCGAAGCCGCCAACGCGGTCTCGATCCGGTGTTCGCTCGGAGCTTTCGGAGACGAGGCCATGGTGCCCCTCTCGGACCTTCATGCCTTCGCGCTCCAGCTTTGGGCCGCAGCGGATCCGCCGAAAGCCGCGACCGACTCCGACGCCTTCCGGCACTGACGGCCTCGCGCCGATGTCTCCGATCTACTTCCAGCAACCGACCTGGGTGGCTGCCATGGCGAGCAGCACTCCCGTGCCGCAGCCAACACCGGAGCACCCGAACCTGCTTCTGGTCTTCCTCGTCGCAGCGGGCCTGTTGGGCATCTACGTTTGGGGCCAGACCTCACACGCGGCGAGAACTCGGGACGAAGGTGGCGACGAGGGACCTCCGAACCGGCGAGCCGGCGCCTCCGGAACACTGCACGGCCTCTTCCAGTCCAGGAACTGGCGGGTGCCGGATCGGATGGCCGAACTGCTCGGGCCACCCCAACATGAGCGTGCCAGGACGGCTCCCGAATCCCTCCAACCGGCGTTCTCGACGGGAGCCGCGCCCGCCGCCAGATGCCTTCCGCTCCTCGCTACCCCTGAGGGAGCTCATGGGCTCTCCGCCTTGACGGCGGCCACCGGACCGAGGTGGGACGAGATCGTCGCTGCCACCCGATTCGCGGCCGGCGAGCGCTGCGAGGCCTGCGAGGCGACAACGCGCCTGAGCGTATACCCGGTCTGGAGATTCGAGGATCGGAGCCGGCGACAGCGCCTGCTGGGGCTGATGGCACTGTGCGAGGCGTGCGCCCACGCCGCCCACGATATTGAAACGGAGGGCGCTGAGACAGCAGCCCGATTCGCCGAGCTCAACGGATGGACGCCGGAAGTCACCCGTGCGGTCCTCTCGAAAGCCAGACGAGATCGCGACCGCAGGGCCTCGGCTTCGTGGGTTCTCGATCTCGATTGGCTGGAGGACCTACCCCCAAGACCGCGAGCCTCGTGAAAAGAGGGGCGGTCCATGCCACGGGCCGGCACAGCAGGACACGGCAGTCGACGCGGGATGCCGCTGTTTGCCCGGGCGCAACGTCTCGGGGCAGGGTGTTCGGCAAGAATTGGCGCCCCCTTTCAGCGGCTGCCTGGTCAGCGGAAGGGTTCCTTGGCTATGAGTGAGCCTGGATGCCTGTCTGGCGCTCCGGGTCTGTAGTTCTGATGGGGTAGGAGAGGAGCGGGCAGCGTGTCCACCACGACCGACGAGTGGCCAACGTTCGAGGGCCCTGCGTCCTCGGACGAGTCGCCGAGGGCGGTCCGCTCGCCGATCGACATCGGGCGTCCGGCTGCCGAGGATCCGATGCTGCTGCGGGGCGACCGCGAATGCCTCGGAGTTCCGCTGCAGCAGCCGACGCTCGTCAACGACCGGTGGTATGTCCATGGGCTCCTGGGTCTGGGCGGCCACGCGGCCGTCTTCTGTGCACTGGACCGCCATATGCGGCGTCAAGTGGCTCTCAAGGTCCACCTCAACACGACGCCGGACCAAGAGACGTTTCTGCTGACGGAAGCCGAGATTGCTGCGAAGTTTCAACATCCGTCGATCGCGACAATCCTCGATATCGGAGTCGATTCCGAAAGCGGCAGTAGCTACATCGTCCAGGAGTTGCTCCAAGGGGCGACCTTGCGCGAGCACCTGGACACGGGAAACCTGCCACCCCTTCACATTCGGCTCATGTGGCTCGTCGATTTGGCCGAGGCGATCAGCTACGCGCACGGGCGCAATGTCATCCACCGCGACATCAAGCCCGAGAACGTGTTCATCACGACTGAAGGCGTTCTCAAGCTCATGGACTTCGGGGTGGCCCTGACCCCCGCACTTCAGGAGAGGGCCCGCAACGAGATCACCCCAGCGTACTCTCCGCCGGAAGTGCTGACCATCACTCCGCGGTCGACGCCCGCCTCCGACGTTTTCAACTGGGGTCTGGTGGCCTTCGAGCTGCTTACCGGGGGCCATCATGCATGCGGCGTGACGCCCGGTATGCCGAAGGGGGCGGTCTTGAGTCGGCTGCAGACCGTCGTCATACCCACCGCACTCCGAGAGTACAACTGCGAGGTCTCGGTCGACCTCGAGCGCCTCGTGATGCAGGCACTGCGACGCAAGGCTATCGAACGGCCGGACTCGGCGACGCTCGAGCGGCGCATCAAGCACATGGTCTTCGACGAGAACGACGCCACAAGCGGCTCGATTCTCAAGAGGCTTTCGAGGCAGAGCAAGGACACGGAAAGCGAGCACAGTTCGAGTCGGGGCCTTCCCCTGTGGGTGCACTGGCGAAACCTCGGGAGACTCGGCACGCCGCAGGAACGGCTGGCCTACCTCGCCCATGCCGCAATTCCGTCCTTGAGGATTGCTGGCGTGGTCTTGTTGACTGTGAGCTTCTATACGTGGAGCCATGCGCTGTTTGAGCGGCGCAGCAGCGACGCACCACACTCGGCGGCCAGCGAGGCGTCGACGATGGCCACTTTGCCGGCGGCTGGTGCAAGTGCTCGGCAAAAGGCTGGGACGACCCCGACTGTGAGTGGGTTCAGTTCGGTCACTTCGCTCACCCTCGTGCGCAAGCCCGAGACGAGCGGCAAGATTCTCGCGAGGATCAACGGCGCCACGTATGAGGTTGGCGAAGCTCTCGTGTTGGAGCTACCCCCCGGCGTGCCCCAGGAGATCACCTGGCGGCAGGTCGCACCCAGCTATCTCGAACAGGAGATGCAGACGATCGAGCTGCGAGAGGGGCAGGAGCTGACTCTGGTTCCCCCGTTCGAGGCGCCTGGCAAGCTCCACGTCGCAACCGAGCATCCGGAAGCGCCCGGGTGCCTCGAGATCGTCAACGAGAAGCGTAGCTACGTCTTCTCTCCGCTCGGCAGCACGATCCCCGTGCGGCCCGGCAGCTACCGGGGGCGCTTCTACGCCACGTACTCATGCGGCGGAAACGCCGGGATGGAAGTCCCGGTTGAGGTGGCACCGGGGCAGTTCGTCCGCATCATCCACCACGAAGCCTACCTGGAAGTCGTGGAACCCCGCGCAGTATCCGGCGACACTATTGCTGCGGCAATTTCGCGGTAGTCGAGCGGCGATTTCAGCTGTTGCCCGCTCGGGTTTGAGTGCGAGCCGTTGGTGCCGCGGTGCGAGCGGCGCGGAAGGCCTTGTGCCGGGCCTCGCGCTCCCGAATCCAAGCGCTGCACTTCGACTTCGAGCCGCGCAGGATCTGCGGGAATGGATCTGCGAGATCCCTGGCAATTCTCTCGGCATAGGCGATCTGCTGCGCCGTTGCCACTGGGTCGTCCGTTCGGAGCTTCTCGACGGCCTCGCGCAGAAGATCGGATACTCGAAGGCTCAACGCATCTGCTCGCCGCTCGAGCCACTCGGCGGCCTCCGGAGAGAAGTCTCCACAGAACCGGCGAGAGGGCCGAGCGCCCCCTCTCGAGTCCGCCTTTTGCTGTGCCATGTCTCGCCTCCCTCCCTTGCCGGCGACAGGTTCGCAGCAACCCCGAGACAGGTCCGAGGTTCGATGGTACAACCCGTAGCATAACAAGGTGTTAGACGTAGGCGACTCAACTACCCATGCCGGTCATGACGCTCGCCAAGGGTCTCTCGAGTCCTGGTCGAAGCTGGGGAGTCGAGGGAGGCGACCTTCGGTCATCGCCCGCCGCGTCGCCAAATGGTTCGCGGCGTACCGGGAGACTCCAACTTCGCCTGGGAACGGGCCCAGAGCGGCGGCTACTGCTCCCTGATTTCCCTACCCGACGAGGAGGTCCGACGTGGATTGTCGGGAGAACCTCTTGGAGGCGGCCCAGCCGTTTCAGCGGAAGCGCGCGGATGACGGCTCCCTCGAGGGTTTGGAGCTCGCAATGCTCGTCCTTGGCGACGGCACGCCGGTTCTTTCGATCGCGATCAACCCCGAGGCTGCCGAGAGGATGCGCGCATACGCCCGGGCCGCCCGAGGCATCGCCTCCTGGATCGCCTCACGCCCGGGCGTGAGGCGTGTTCGCACCGATCTGATCAGGGGGCTCTACGACCTATTTCCCGAAGGAGAGCCGTTGCCTGGCAGCGAGGCTCGACAGATTCTCGACAGTGTGCGGCTTCTGGCCGAGATCGAAGGGGACCCGCCGCCTGAATCCCTGGGGGAGGCTCGCGCGACTTTCGACACTTGGGTGGCCCTCGAGGAGGCTGAGCCGCCGAAGGACGACGCTCCACTGGAGGATCCAGCCTTCTGGAGCGACGAGAATCTGGTCCCCGGTGCGGGTCGGATCGAGCCTGATGTGCAGTGGCGCACCGCAACGGTCACCCCATTCCGAAGTCCGCGGTGGGGCCGGTAGTATGCGCGGCGATTCCGGACCAACCCGAGGGCCGGGCTGCGTCTGAAACTCGCCCTCGTGGCGGTCGCGCTTCAGGCCGGCCTCGATGTGGCACGCCAGGAGGAGAATTCATGGACGTCGGAGTTGCCCGAAGCCGACGAGGCTTGCGAACCCGAAGGGTGGCAAGTCTCGCGCTGTGGACAGTGCTGTCGATCGGTGTGCCGTCGGGTCTTGCGGCGCAGGGCTCACCTCAAGGGCCAGAGTTTCAGCTGAACAGCTACACGACGAACAACCAAGTCTGGCCCGACGTTGCCATCGAGGCCTCAGGCGACTTTGTCGCGGTGTGGGCGAGCGACGGCTCTGACGGGGGAGACACCTCGAACGGGAGCATCCAGGCTCAGAGGTTTCGGGCGGACGGGTCGCCGGTTGGGGCGCAGATTCAGATCAACAGCTACACGACCTCGTTCCAGGCGTTTCCGAAGGTAGCGGTGGGGCTGGACGGCAAGTTCGTCGTTACCTGGATGAGCGCGGGGTCGGACGGGTCGGACCAGGACGGCGGCGCCGTGCAAATGCGAATCTTTGAGGCGGATGGTTCTCCGGCGAGCCAGGAGTTGCAGGTCAACACCTTTACCACGGGATTCCAGAGCATGCCCGAGGTCGCGATCGCCGAAAGCGGCGAGTTCGTAATCGCATGGGTAAGCGACGGGTCTTACGGCGACGATTCATCGGGGTACAGCGTCCAGGCGAGGCTTTTCACGCCGGCGGGCCAGCCGATTAGCGCCGAATTCCAGGTCAACGACTTCACGACGGGCAACCAAGGCTTTCCGGGGGTGTCGTGGAGCCAAGACGGCGAGTTTGTGGTGGTCTGGGACAGTGACGGCTCTTTCGGCACCGATATCGATGGGCCGAGCATTCAGGCGCGGCGTTTTGGGTCTTTCGGCGTGCCGATTTCCGGCGCGTTTCAAGTCAATACCTACACCCCGGACCTCCAGATCGGCCCGCGTGTGGCGGCGGATTCGACGGGTGGCTTCGTCGTCGTGTGGTCGAGCCTAGGGTCCCCCGAATCCGATCAATCGGGAGACAGTGTCCAGGCGCTGCGCTTTGACGCCCAGGACGTGCCACACGGTGAGCAGTTTCAGGTGAACACGTACACGACATTTGGCCAGATGGCGGCGGCGATTGCCGTCCAGCCCAACGGGGGCTTCCAGGTCGCTTGGATGAGCGAAGGATCGTCGGGATCGGACACCTCTTCAACAAGTCTGCACGCCAGGCAATTCCGAGCTGATGGCACGCCGGTCGACGCCGACTTTCAAGTCAACACCTACACCACGGGGCAGCAGAACGGCGCTTCGATCGCCTCGGATGGCAGCGGCAATTTCATCATTGCCTGGCACAGCCCAGGCTCGTTGGAGACGGACAGTTCGGGCCTCAGTGTTCAGGCACGACGCTTCGATGATCTCTTCCGCGATGGCTTTGAATCCGGCGATCGTGGGCGGTGGTCGCTGTCCGTGCCTTGAGGCAATTTCCGAGAAGCTGAGCCGGTGGCGAGGCCAGGGCACCAGGTGGGCTCCGGGTCCGTCGGCCAAGCGCCGGAGCCGCACCTCCCCTCGCGAGAGCCGAGCTCGCTGGCCGTACATCCCGGCGAGGGCCCTTCCGCTCTAGTGCTTTCCGACCTCTGAGTCTGGCGGAGCGCCGCTCCCGCCCCCGCTATCGCTCCGCGGTCTTGTCGTTCTCTCTTCTCACTTCGAAGAAGAGGGGCGCGACGGCCTTCGGCCGCTACCGAAGGAATTCGGTCGCTGGAGTGTTCAGGGTGGGCTAATCGCCCTGAATGGGAGAGGATAACGGAGTGAAGGTACCCCGCTGGAAGGTCGGCCCAGGGCTCCGGTTTTCCCGGCTGAAGCTCGAGAACTGGCGCAATTTCGGTTCCGCCGACGTGGCGTTGGCTTCCCGTGTGTTCATCGTGGGGCCCAATGCCTCGGGGAAATCCAACTTCCTCGACGCCTTTCGGTTTCTCCACGACATCGTTTCGGTGGGCGGCGGCCTGGAGGAAGCCGTGCGTCGTCGCCAGGGCATCTCGAAGATTCGAGCTCTCTCGGCCCGCAGAACCCCGGACGTCGTCGTCAAGGTCGAACTTGGCGGAGGCGACACCGAACGCTGGAGCTACGAGCTTGCGCTTGGGCAGGACAATCAACAGGGGCCGCGAATCAAGAGAGAGGCCGTCTGGAAGAATGGCGAGAGGCTCTTCGAACCTCGGCCGAACGACGAGGATCGCGCGGATCCGAAGCGGCTGACCCAGACTTACCTCCAGCAGGTGAACGAGAACAAGGATTTCCGGCCGATCGTCGAAGCGTTCGCTTCAGTCCGCTACCTGCACATCGTTCCCCAGTTGATTCGGGAGCCTGATCGGTCGGTTGGCAAGACGAACGATCCGTATGGCGGGGACTTCCTCGAACAGCTCGCGAACACGCCCGAGAAGACCTTGCGTGCGAGGCTCGTCAAGATCGCCGGCGCGCTCAGAGTCGCGGTACCGCAACTCTCCGAGCTCGAGTTGAGGCGCGACAGCCGCGGGACTCCGCACTTGCGGGGCAAATACGAGCACTGGCGCCCCAAGGGCGCATGGCAGAACGAAGACCAATTCTCCGATGGGACCCTGAGACTACTGGGGCTCCTGTGGGCAGTCGCCGAGACCGGGGGACCGCTCTTGCTCGAAGAGCCGGAACTTTCACTGCATCCCGACGTTGTTCGCTTCCTGCCCCAGATGTTTGCCCGGATGCAACGTCGGTCGGGTCGCCAGATCATCACGAGCACGCATTCCACGGAACTTCTGAGAGATGAAGGTATCGGTCTCGACGAACTCCTCCTGCTCATCCCCGGTCCGGAGGGAACGGTGGTTCGAACGGCTGACGAGTTCAGGGAGGTCGAGGATCTGCTCCGAGGCGGCTCGACCCTCGCCGAGGCAATCCTCCCGTTGACTCGCCCTGAGCGTGCGGAGCAGCTCGCCCTGTTCGGAGACTGATTGGCCTCGCCCGTCTACATTTCGGGTGCGACCGAGGGGCCGACGGACGCACTCGTTC
>JAIOJQ010000324.1 GCA_019911865.1 Thermoanaerobaculia bacterium | reverse complement strand
CGCAGGGCGCCCAGAAAGGGGTACGTCATGTCTCGATTCGCCCAGATGCTCGATTGGTTGGCCAACGAACTGATGGGACCGGTCGCCATCGCCATGATGGTGCTCGGCGTCGTCGTCACCGGCTACAGCTGGTTCGTCGGCGGCTCGCAGCTCGGCATTCGCCGCGGCATTCAGATCCTCGTCGGCGGCGGCATCATCCTCGCCGCCCGCGAGATCGCGTCCGCCATCTTCTGACAACGCCGGGTACGGTCTTGGCCACCGCCGCCCGCACCACCCGACCGCTTTACCGGTCGCTCGCCCGACCCGACCTGCTCTACGGCGTCGAGCGCGACCTCTTCCTGCTCGAGGCGATGCTCGCCATGTTCGGGATCTTCTTCGTCCCGGCCTTCGCGTGGAAGCTCGCCACCGCCGCCCTGCTCTTCTTCATCGCGCATCCGCTGCTCGTGCGCGTGGCCAAGACCGACCCTCGTTTCTCGCGCGTCTACGTCCGGAGCTTGCCGTACCTCGATTTCTATCCGGCAGGCTCGCACGCGGACGTTCGCCGTCAATCCATCGAGGAGTTTCGCGCGGGGGTCGAGCGGTGATTCTCCGGGAGTTCCGGCGGCACCCGGAGGGCTTGGCCGATCTCCTCGGCTGGGCTCTGCTCGTGGCCGACGGCGTGGTCTTGCAGAAGGACGGCTCGTTCCTGACCGGCTGGGAGTTCCGGGGGCCGGACATCGAGAGCGCTTCGCCCGAGGAGCTCGAGGCGCTTTCGCATCGCCTCTCCGCCGCCATGTTGCCGTTGACTTCGACGTCTTGCCTGCACGTCGACGCGATCCGCCGGCGGGTCGAGGAGTACCCGACCGGCGGGCGCTTCGCTCATCCCGTCGCCGCGTGGATCGACGCCGAGCGCCGCGAACGCTTCGCGCGCGGCGTGTATTACGAAACCGTCTATCGGGCGACGCTCACCGTCGTCGCCGCAACCTCGACCGAGGCCCGGATCGCCCGCGCCCTCGTCACCGACGAGGAGCGCGTCGCCGGCGACCATTGGCACCGCGAGCTCGCCGCCTTCGAGGAGCTCGCCGCCGAGTTCGGCGAGCGCCTGGCGGCGACGCTCGCCGCGAGGCGGTTGGGCTCGGGCGAGCTCCTCCAACATCTTCACGAGACGCTGACCGGCTTGGCGCATCCCGTCGCCGTGCCGCGCCTGCCGGTCTACCTCGACGTCCTGCTCGCCGACCAGGACCTGCGCGGCGGTTTTCAGCCGCGCATCGGAGACCTCCATCTGCGCGTCCTCTCGGTCGAGGGAATGCCGGGCGAGACGGCGCCGGCGCTGCTCGCGGAGCTTGCCTCGCTTCCGGGCACCTTCCGCTGGTCGACCCGGTTCCTGGCGCTCGACACCGTCGACGCCGAGCGGCACCTCGAGAAGCGGCGCAAGCGCTGGTGGGCGAAGCGCCACGGCATCTGGCAGCTCGCCACGTCGAACAAGGAGGACGACGCGAATCCCAATACGGCGCCACGGCTCGACCAGGACGCCGTCCGCATGGCCGAGGAAGTCGACCAGGCCAAGGCCGAGAACGCCGCGGGGCTTGCCCGCTACGGCTTCCTGACCACGACCGTCGTCGTCTACGACGAGGATCCCGCGGTCGCGGATCGCAATGCGCGGCTCCTGCGCAAGGAACTCCAGAACCGAGGCCTCGGAGCGCGGATCGAGACGACGAATGCCATGGACGCCTGGCGCGGATCGCTTCCGGGCAACAGCGCCGCGAACGTCCGGCTCTCGCTCGTCCGCTCGCTCAACCTGGCGGATCTCCTGCCGACCGCGGCCCTCTGGGCGGGTCGCCGCGCGAACCCCTCGCCGTTGATGCCGAAGGGCTCGCCCTGCCTCCTCGTCGGCGGCGCCGGCTCGACGCCGTTCTTTTTCAACTTGCACGTGCAGGACGTCGGACACTCGCTCGTCCTCGGACCGACCGGCGCCGGCAAGTCCACCCTGCTCGGCCTGATCGAGGCGCAGTGGCTGCGCTATCCCGGAGCGCGCGTGTTCCACTTCGACAAGGGGCACTCCGCGCTCGCGCTCTGCCTCGCCGTCGCCGGAGCGCACTACGAGCTTGGTGCCGAGAACGCCGCGGCGCCGCAGTTCGCGCCGCTCGCACGGATCGCTGATCCGCTCGAGCGCCAGTGGGCCGCCGAGTGGATCGACGGCTTGGTCTCGCTTTCCGGGCTCAACCTCACGCACGAGCACCGCCAGGCGATTCGCCAGGCGCTCGACCTGGTCGCGGCCACCGATCCGCACCCGACGCTCACCAACTACGCCGCGAAGCTCGGG
>JAIOJQ010000323.1 GCA_019911865.1 Thermoanaerobaculia bacterium | reverse complement strand
GGCGCGCACGGGCGCCGCGACGCCGAGCGCCGCGAGGACCACGGCGGCGAGGCGCGGCGCGTCGGTGCGCGCATTGATCGCCGGCACGCCGGTGCGCTCCTCGATCAGTTTCGTGCCGACGCGGTTGTCGGTGGCCGGGCCGGTGACGGCGATCGGGCGGATGCCGTAGTCGCGCGCCAGCAGCTCGATGCCGCCCCAGGCGGCGACCGGGTCGTTGGCCGCCAGCACGACGCCGGTGAAGGCGGCGCGCAGGTCGGCCGCGGCGAGGATCGAGTCGACGCCGTAGCTGCCGAGCAGGCCGTCGCCGAGCTCGGCGACGATCAGGTCGGGAGGTCCCAGGCCGCCGCCGGCGAGCCGGCTGATCAGGGTGCGGGTGAGCGCCGGCGCGTTGGCGGCGGTGGTGGTGACCACGCCGTAGTCGGTGAAGATCGAGGTGCGCCGGGCGCCGGCGTCCTCCATCGCCAGGACGTCGCGACGCAGCGAAACGCCGGTCGCCTTGAGGCCGTCGACGGTCAGGCCGACGTGGGCGAACTCCTGCACCAGGGCGCAGGCCGCCGCCGTCTTGCCCGAGTTCATGCACGAGCCGACCAGCGCCACCACCGGCACCCCGCGGGTGTCGAGGGCGGCGCCGGGGTCGAGGCGCTCCTCGCCGACGCGCGCCGGCACGCCGATGCGCTCGCCGAGGTAGGGGAAGGAGAGGACGGTGCCCAGCACTTCGACGTCGAACGGCTTGCCGAGATTCGGGTTGATCGAGTCGCACAGGCCGATCACGCCGCCGATGTTGAGCAGCTGCACGATGTCGCCCGGCGCCAGGCGCTCGGGCAGGTGCCCGGAGTAGCCGAACAGGGCGTTGCGGTGGCCGAGGGCGCCGGCGATGACGTCGCCCCGCTTGACCTGGGCCATGCGCCCGGAGGGGAGCTCGATCTGGTTGTAGGTCGACTTGTCGTTGAGCACCCGCACGGCGAGCACGACCCCTTCCTCGCACGGCACCGCGGCGGCGACGCGCACCTCGCGCTTGAGCGAGCAGGCGCGGGTCACCGAGGCGATCTTGTCGACGACGACGGGCTTCATCGGGCACCTCCGGCGCGGGCATGCAGCAAGGCGGGCAGGGCGCTCAGGCGGCAGAATCCGGCGGCGTCGGCGGCGCTCCACTCGCCGGTCGTCTCGCCGTAGCGGCCGCGCGAGGCGGCCATCAGCGAGAAGGGGGAGCGCACCCCCTCGACGAAGAGCGAACCGGGTCGCAGCTGCAGGTCGACCTCGCCACTCACCCGCTCCTGCGACGAGGCGAGCAGCGCCTCGGCGTCGCGCGCCGCCGGGTCGGGCAGCTGCCCCTCGTGGACGAGGTCGCCGTAGACCGCCGCGACGCTCTCCTTGAGCCGCTGCTGGCGGCCGGTGAGCACGAGCTTCTCGAGTTCGCGGTGGGCGGTGAGGAGGACATCGGCCGCCGGCGCCTCGAAGGCGACCCGCCCCTTGAGGCCGAGGATCGTTTCGCCGAGGTGGATGCCGCGGCCGATGCCGAACCGGGCGGCCGCCGCCTCGACCCGCTCGACGAGGGTCACCGGGTCGAGCGCTTCGCCGTCCCAGGCGACCGGCACTCCGCGCTCGAAGGCGAGGCGGTGGCGCTCGGCCGGGTGCGGCGCGTCGAAGGCGCCGCGGGTCAGCAGCCAGGCCGCCTCGGGGAGCGGCTCGTTGCTGCCCAGCGTCTCGCGACCGCCGATCGTCGCCCCCCAGAGGCCGCGATTGACCGAGTAGGCGGCCCCCTGCGGCGGCACCGGCAGGCCCCGCGCCGCGAGGAAGGCGACCTCGTCGGCGCGCGACAGCGGCTGGTCGCGCACCGGCGCCAGCACCTCGAGCTCCGGCGCGAAGGCGCGCAGCGCGACTTCGAAGCGCACCTGGTCGTTGCCGGCGCCGGTCGAACCGTGGGCGACGGTGGTGGCGCCGAGCTGGCGCGCCAGGCGCGCCACTTCGCGCGCCTGCACGGCGCGCTCGGCGCCGACCGAGAGCGGATAGTGGGCGCCGCGCCGGACGTTGCCGAAGACGAGGAAGCGCAGGACGTCGTCGAAGAAAGCGCGCCGTGCGTCGACGATCCGGTGCTCCGCCGCGCCGAGGCGCAGAGCGCGCTCGCCGAGCTCGCGGCGCGCCGCCTCGTCGAGGCCGCCGGTGTCGACCGTCACGGTGATCACCGGGCGGCCGTACCGCTCGGCCAGGGCGGGGACGAGGAATGAGGTGTCCAGCCCGCCGGAGAAGGCGAGCACGATCGGCGTCGGTGCGGTCATCGGTGGGTTCCGGAGGCGGCGTCGGCGACCAGCGCCTGGAGTCGGTGGAGGAGCCGGGTCTGCTCGCGCGCGCCGGCGGTGGCGACGAAGACAGTGTCGTCGCCGGCCACGGTGCCAACGATCTCGTTCCACCCGGCGCGGTCGAGCTCGATGCCGACCCGCTGCGCGGCGCCGGTACGCGTCAGCACGACGGTCAGGTGCGGGCCGGCCGGCCGCGCGCCGCGCAGGAAGTGGGCGAGCTCCTCGCTCGCCTCCTGCGCCGGCGCCGGCGGCGCGGCCGGGGGAACGTAGCGGCCGCCGAGCTTGGCGACGCCGAGCTCGCGCAGGTCGCGCGAGACGCTCGACTGCGTCACCTCGAAGCCGCGCTCGCCGAGGCGCTCGACGAGCTCCTCCTGACGGCGCACGGGGCCGCGGCGCAGCAGCGCGAGGATGGCCTGGTGGCGCTTGTCGCGCAGTTCGTGTTCGGTCGGCACGGTCGTCTCCTGGCGGCCCCGGGCAGCGGACCGGACGCTCCGGAGCTGCACGAAGATGCGCATAATAAGGCATATATGCAAGATGTCAAGAGGAGGATGCGGTGCCGCCGCGGCCGGTCGGGCGGCGCGGCGCAGGCGGGAAGGTGGGGTCGGGGAGCGGGAGCGGCGTGCGGTCAGCGACGGTCGATGTCGACGACCAGGGAGTCGCCTTCGGCCGTGACGCCGGCCACCCCGACCGCCGCGCCGGGAGCGAAGTCGAGCACGACGTGCAGCTCGGGGCCGTCCGGACGCTGGTGGTGACCGGTCCGCACGCCGGCGATCTCGGCGCTGGCGGCGGGCGACGGGCCGCGATACGGCTCGGTGATCCCCTTGAGCTTGATCAGCAGGCGCGGCTTGTCACCGCCGATCTCCGACCAGCTGAAGCGGCCGGTGCGGAAGGCGCCGTCGCCGGAGATGCGGATCCGCGTCCCGCTGGCGCTCGGCTCGCCGGTGATCGCGGCCGCTGCCGGCCGCCGGGGCCGCCGGAAGCTCGACCGCGGCCGGCGCGGGCGTTGTCGCC
>JAIOJQ010000322.1 GCA_019911865.1 Thermoanaerobaculia bacterium | reverse complement strand
TGCCCCCGGCTATTCGCACGAGCAAGCGGTGTTCAATCAGCGCGTTTGGCTATCCGCTCTAGTCGTCTCGTGGCTTGTCGGTGTTGTCTGCGCAGCCCTGCTCGTTCGGAGACGCCATTGGCCTGCCCGCTAACCAGTCGTATCTGGACTCCTCCCGCAAGTAGCTTGCCGCGCGGTTTTTGACGAAGGGCAGGACTGCAGTCGTATCTACGGCCTCTCGTTGGAGCCCGCGGGCTCCGGGCCAGGATGAAATCCGCGCGCGGGGAGCCAGTCGCTCGCACCGGCCCCGAAGGCCAGAATAGTTATCGGCTCGATCCCCGCGTCGGTCTCTACCGAATCGTCATCTCCGTCTGGGCGTCGCAGTCGTCGGTGGTCTTCTCCTCTCAGGCAGCTTTGCTTTGCGTTTCGAAGTTTCTCTCCTGTGTCGCCGTGGCCCAGGCGAATCGGGCGAGCTTGTTGGCGAGCGCGACAGTGGCTTTGTTGTGACCGAGACGCCGCGCGGCCTCGAGCGCCCAGGACCGGACGGAGTCGGGTTCGCGCTGCTTCTCCGCGGCGGCGAGCACCGCTCTGGCGCCGTGGATCAGGAGCATGCGCAAGTAGACGTCGCCGCGCTTGGTGATCGCGCCGAGCCGCCGCGTGCCGCCAGTGGAGCGCTCGCGTGGCGTCAGACCGAGGTAGCTGGCGAAGTGGCGCCCGCTCGGAAACCGGCGCAGGTCGCCGACGAATCCGGCGATCGCGGTCGAGGTGAGCAGGCCGATGCCGGGCACCGAGCGCAGGCGCTGCACCAGCGGGTTCTTTCTGCCCAACGCTTCGAGCCGGCGCTCGATCTCGGCGATTCTCCGCTCGAGCTCGCGGATCTCGGTGACGAGCTCGAAAGCGGCGAAGCGCAGCGACTCTCCGAGCGGGCTGTCGACGTCGCCGGCGAGCTCGAGCGCGCGAGAGACGAAGCGAGCCGCGCCGGCTGGGATCGCGATGCCCTGTTCGCGCAGCAGACCGCGCAGGGTGTTGATCCGTGCCGTTCGCGTGCCGTGCCAGGCGGCACGCAGCCGGTGGAGCGCCGTGAGCTCCTGCTGGGCCGGAGTCTTGACCGGCACGGGCCGGATCTCCTCGTTGCGAAACGCCTCGAGCAGAGCCTTGGCGTCGGCGCGATCCGTCTTGTTGCCCTGGCGATACCGCCGCACGTGCTGCGCCGGAAGCAGCCGGACCCGATGACCGAGCCCTTCGAGCTCACGGGCCCAGAAGTGCGCGGTGCCGCAAGCTTCCAGCAGCACCGTCGCCGGCTCGCGCTGCGCGAAGTACGGCAGGAGGGCCGGTCGATTCAGTCGCTGCCTCTCGCCGACACGCCCCGGCCGGTCCGAAACCGCGACCTCGAAGACGGACTTTGCCAGGTCCACCGCGATCGTCGTACTCTTGCCCACGGACTCCTCCTTTCAGGGAGCATGCGCTCATGACTCCGACGACTCTGGCACTTCAGATGCCTTTCCAGTCGAAGGAGGAGTCCATCTCATCA
>JAIOJQ010000321.1 GCA_019911865.1 Thermoanaerobaculia bacterium | reverse complement strand
GCGCGGCGCGGCGCCGCGGCGGCCTTCGGCCGGCCGGTCGGCTTCCACTTCGACCTCGCCAAGGCCGACGTCATCGTGTCGCTCGACTCCGACCTGCTGGTCTCCGGGCCGGGCGCCGTGCGGCATGCGGGGGACTTCGCGGCGCGCCGACGACTGGCCGCCGACGCGCCGGCGATGAACCGGCTCTACGTCGCCGAGGCGACCCCGTCGCCGACCGGCACGATGGCCGACCACCGGCTGCCCCTGCGTCCGAGCGCCTTTCCGCAACTGGTGCTGGCGATCGCTGCCGCAGCGGCGCGCGACCTGCTCGCCAGCCGCGGCAGGGCGCTGGTCGTCGCCGGCGACGCCCTGCCTGCCGAGGCCCACGCCCTGGTTCACGCGATCAACGGCGCGCTCGGCGCGGCGGGCGAGACGGTCGTCTACAGCGAGCCCTCGGAGGTCGATCCGGTCGACTCGGCGGCCTCGCTGGCCGAGCTCGCCGCCGACCTGCGCGCCGGCGCTGTCGACGTGCTGATCGTCTCGGGGGTCAATCCCGTCTACGACGCGCCGCCGGAGCTCGACTTCGCCACGGCGCTCAACAATCCGGTCACCCGGCGCTTCCATCACGGACTGTACGCCGACGAGACCGCCGAGCTCTGCCAGTGGCACGTGCCGGCCGCCCACTTCCTCGAGAGCTGGGGCGATGCGCGCGCCGCCGACGGCAGCGTCTGCCTGACCCAGCCGCTGATCGAGCCGCTCTACGGCGGCAAGTCGCTGGTCGAGCTGCTCGCCGCCGCCGCCGGCCAGGCCGACACCTCCGGGCTCGACCTGTTGCGCGCGCAGTGGACGGCGCTCTCCGACGCGGACTTCCGGCGCGCACTGCACGACGGATTCGTGCCCGGCGCGGAGCCGGCGGCGCTGGTGGCGGACCCGCTGACGGGCGCCGCGACCGCCGCGGTCGCTCTCGGGTCGATGGCGCCGACGGCGGAGTTCGAGCTGGCGCTGCGCCCGGATTCGTCCGTGCTGGACGGTCGCTTCGCCAACAATGGCTGGCTGCAGGAGCTGCCCAAGCCGATCACCAAGCTGACCTGGGACAACGTCCTGCTGCTGTCGCCGACGACCGCCGAGTCGCTCTCGGTCGACAACGAGCAGCTGGTCGAGGTCACCGCCGGCGGGCGCAGCGTGGTGGCGCCGGCCTGGATCCTGCCCGGCCAGCCGGACGGCGTCGCCACGCTGCACCTCGGGTACGGCCGCCGCCGCGCCGGCAAGGTGGCCGACGGCACGGGCGTCGATGCCAACCTTCTCAAGGCGGCGGGCGGCGGCTGGAACGTCGCCGGCGTCACCCTCACGCCGACGCGCGGAAGCTATCCGCTCGCCTGCACCCAGGGTCACTACTCGATCGACGACTGGCTCGCCGAGGAGTCTACCGAAGCCGAACGCCGGCATCTGGTGCGCGAGGCGTCGCTCGAGGAGTACCGCCGCAACCCGAAGTTCGCGCTCGACTACGAGCACGAGGGGCTCGACGTCACGCAGTCCTTCGCACCCGGCCACGAGTACAAGGGCTACGCCTGGGGGATGACGATCGACCTCGGCGCCTGCACGGGCTGCAACGCCTGCGTGACCGCCTGCCAGGCGGAGAACAACATCCCGGTGGTCGGCAAGGACCAGGTGCGGCGCGGCCGCGAGATGCACTGGATCCGCATCGACCGGTACTTCAAGGGTGGGCTCGACGCGCCCGAGTCGATCGTCAGCCAGCCGCTGCTCTGCATGCAGTGCGAGCAGGCGCCCTGCGAGACGGTCTGCCCGGTCGCCGCGACGGTGCACTCGGACGAAGGCCTCAACGACATGGTCTACAACCGCTGCGTCGGCACGCGGTACTGCTCGAACAACTGCCCCTACAAGGTCCGGCGGTTCAACTTCCTTCTTTACCAGGACTGGAAAACGCCGCAGTTCGCCCTGCAGCGCAACCCGGACGTCTCGGTGCGCAGCCGCGGCGTGATGGAAAAGTGCACCTACTGCGTGCAGCGCATCAACCGGGCGCGCATCACGGCCGAGAAGGAGAGCCGGAAAATCGCCGACGGCGAGGTCCGGACCGCCTGCCAGCAGGCCTGCCCGAGCCACGCGATCACCTTCGGGGACCTCAACGACGCCGCCTCGGCGGTCACCGCCAGCAAGCACGATCCGCGCAACTACGGGTTGCTCTCCGAGCTCGGCACGCGGCCGCGCACGACCTACCTCGCGATCGTCAGAAACCCGAATCCGGAGCTCCTCGGATGAGCGTCGCCGAACCCACCCGCAGCCTGCCCGGCGGAGCGCCGGTCGATCCGCCGGTCATCGCCCCGGGGCATTCGCCCGCGTCGGTCTCCGACAAGATCAGCTCCGTCGTCTTCGGGCGCATGCCGCTCTGGTTCTATGCCGGCATGGCGCTGGCTTTCGGCGGCGTTCTGATGCTCCTGGGCTCGCTGACCAAGCTGGTGTTCGTGGGCATCGGGATCTGGGGCAACAACCAGCCGGTCGGCTGGTCGTTCGACATCATCAACTTCGTCTGGTGGATCGGCATCGGCCACGCCGGAACCCTGATTTCGGCAATCCTGCTGTTGCTGCGCCAGGAGTGGCGGACCTCGATCAATCGCTTCGCCGAGGCGATGACCCTGTTCGCCGTCGCCTGCGCCGTCATCTATCCGATCTTCCACACCGGCCGCCCGTGGCTGGCCGCATACTGGCTGCTGCCCTACCCGAACACCATGGGGTTGTGGCCGAACTTCCGCTCGCCGCTGATCTGGGACGTCTTCGCGGTCTCGACCTACGGCGCGGTGTCGGCCCTGTTCTGGTACATCGGCTTGATTCCCGACCTCGGAAGCCTGCGCGACCGGGCCAAGGGTCTCGTCCAGAGACGTGTATACGGCGCGCTTTCGCTGGGCTGGCGCGGTTCAGCGCGCCACTGGCACAACTACGAGCAGGCCTACCTGCTGCTTGCCGGCCTGTCGACACCACTGGTGCTCTCGGTCCACTCGGTGGTCTCCTTCGACTTCGCCTCCGGCCAGACTCCCGGCTGGCACGCCACGATCTTCCCGCCCTACTTCGTCGCCGGCGCGGTGTTCGCCGGGTTCGCGATGGTGCTCACCCTCTCCATCCCGCTGCGCAAGGTTTTCGGCCTCGAGGACTTCATTACCGACAAGCACCTCGACAACATGGGCAAGGTGATGCTGGTGACCGGGCTGATCGTCGGCTACGGCTACGCGGTCGAGCTGTTCACCGCCTGGTACAGCGGCAATCTCTACGAGATGTACATGGTCAAGAACCGGATCTTCGGACCCTACGCCTGGATCTGGTTCCTGCTCATCCTGTGCAACATCCTTTCGATCCAGCCGCTGTGGTTCCGCAAGGTTCGCTACTCGACCGCCGCGCTCTGGGTTATCGCGATGTTCGTCAACTTCGGCATGTGGTTCGAGCGCTTCGTGATCATCCCGATGAGCCTGCACCGGGACTTCCTGCCCTCGTCGTGGGACATGTACACGCCGACGAAGTGGGACTTCTCGACGTTCTTCGGCACCATCGGTCTGTTCCTGGCACTGATGTTCCTCTTCATCCGGGTGCTGCCGGCCATCGCCATGTTCGAGGTCAAGACGCTCACCCCCGAGGCAAAGGTCAAGGAGTCGGCGCACTGACATGCACGCCGAAACCCGCGTTCCCGAGATTCACGGCCTGCTCGCCGAGTACCGATCGGCGCAGGAACTGCTCGTCGCCGCCGAGCGCGCGCATGCCGAAGGCTTCCGCGCCATGGATGCCTACACGCCCTATCCGGTCGAGGCGATCGCCGAGGTCGTCTGCGACCATCATCCGTCGAGGGTACCTCTCGTCTGTCTGATCGGCGGCGTCGTCGGCACGCTCGGCGGGCTGGCGTTGACGTACTGGACGTCGGTCGTCGACTACCCGATGAACATCGGCGGCAAGCCGTTCAACAGCTGGCCGGCGTTCATTCCTGTGGTCTTCGAGTGCACGATCCTGGTGGCGGCGTTTTCGGCGGGCATCGGCATGATCCTGCTCAACAAGCTCCCGGAGCCTTACCACCCGGTGTTCAACGTGGCGAGCTTCCGCGACAAGGCGAGCCGTGACGGCTATTTCCTGTGCATCGAGGCGGCCGACCGCAAGTTCGATCGAGTCGGCACCCGCGAGTTTCTCGCCGCGACCGGGGCGGTGGAGGTGAACGAAGTTGAATCCTGAGACCCGCCTGATGGTCCGTGGCGCCGCGGCGGTGGCGATCCTCGTCCTCGTCACCGGCTGTCGCCAGGACATGCACGACCAGCCGCGCATCAAGCCGCTCGGAGCCAACTCGTTCTTCGCCGACGGCCAGGGCGCCCGGCCGCTGCCGGCCGGCGCGGTGGCGCGCGGCGACCTGCGCGAGAACCGTGAGTTCTGGACCGGAACGAACGCCGATGGGGTGCCGCTGCAGGCACTCCCGATGCCGGTCAGCCGCGAGCTGCTGATCCGTGGCCGCGAGCGCTACGGCATCTTCTGCAGCCCGTGCCACGGGGCCACCGGCGAGGGCACCGGCATGGTGGTCCGCCGCGGCTACAAGGCGCCTTCCTCGTACCACATCGACCGGCTCCGGCTGGCGCCGGTCGGCTACTTCTTCGACGTCATGACGAACGGATTCGGCGTCATGCCGAGTTACGCTTCGCAGGTCCCGCCGGCCGACCGGTGGGCGATAGCGGCCTACATACGGACGCTCCAGTTGTCCCAGCATTTCGATGCCGGCGTGCTCTTGCCCGAGGAGCGCGCGCGGCTCGACGCACCGGTGCCCGCGGTCGAACCGTCGGCTCCCGCTCACTGATCGCGAGGCACGAAGGCGGATATGAGCACGCTGCATTTTCCTCTCCGCGCCGGGGACTTCCAGCCGCCGGCACAGCTGCGAGGGTTGAGCACCAGGGCGCTCGGCCTCGGCATCGTGGCCGGCCTGGTGGCAACGGCTGGCGCGTTTGTCGACCGCGACCGCTTCTTCCACGCCTACCTCGTCGGCTGGCTGTTCTGGTTCGCGGTCGCGACGGGCTGCCTGGGCCTGCTGATGCTGCACCACCTCTCGGGCGGTCGTTGGGGCCTCGTCCTGCGCCGACCGATGGAGGCCGGCGCTCGCACCATGCCGGTGGTCGGCCTGCTGTCGATACCACTCCTGCTCGGCCTCGACCGGCTGTTCATCTGGACCGATCATGCGCGGGTGGAGGCGGACCATCTGTTGCATCACAAGGCGCCCTATCTCAACGAGCCGTTCTTCATCGGTCGTACCGTCGGAGCGATCGTGATCTTCTGGCTGCTGGCGCTGCTGCTGTCGCGCCGATCGGTGGCGCAGGACGCCGGCAGGGGAGCTGCGCTGGCCTGGTCGATGCAGAAGCTGAGCGCGGGCGGCCTGCTGCTCTGGGTTCTGGTGGTGAGCTTCCTCGGCTTCGACTGGCTGATGTCGCTCGACCCTCACTGGTTCTCGAGCCTGTTCGGCGCCATCTTTCTCGCCGGCTGCGGCATCGCAGCGCTGACGTTCCTGATCCTCGTTGCCCGCTGGCTCTCACTGCGCGGGTCCATGGCGGCGGTTTTCACGAGCCGTCGATTCCACGACTTCGGCACCCTGCTGTTCGCCTTCGTCATGTTCTTCACCTACCTCGGGATCTCGCAGTTCATCATCGCCTACCAGGGCAACATCCCGGAGGAAGTGATCTGGTTCAAGGAGCGTTTCCACGCCGGCTGGGCTTGGGTGGCCGTGGCGCTGCTGGTCTTCCACTTCTTCTTCCCCTTCCTGATCCTGCTCTCGCGCGCGGTCAAGCGCCGCTCCGGGCTGCTCGCCGGAATCGCCGCCTTCGTCCTGTTCATGCGCTGGGTGGACCTGATCTGGCTGACCCGCCCGACCCTGGTGCACGAGGGGTTCCCGCTCACCTGGATCGATCCGGCGGCGCTGCTCGGGATCGGTGGCCTCTGGGTGTTCGCCTTTGCGCGCGAGCTGGGACGCCGGACGCTGCTGCCGGTGGGCGATCCGGCGCTCGAGGAGGCGCTCGGTCATGAGTGAGAAGCCGGTTCAGGGGGGGCCGGAAGGCCTGGAACCCTTCGATCACGAGATCTACTCGGGTTCGATTCTGCGCATCATCGCGGTGCTGGCGCTGATGACGATTGCTGCCGCTGCGGTCTCCTGGGGGGTCTACCGGATCCTCTCCGGCTCCGAGGCCGCCGTCGATCCGCCGCCCTCGCCCCTGATCGAAGCGCGCGAGCCCGTGGTGCCGCAGGGGCCGCGACTCCAGGCCCGGCCTGAGCAGGAGCTGGCGCGGATGCGCGCCGAGGATGTTGCCCGCCTGAACGGCTGGGGCTGGATCAGCCGTGGCAGCGGCGTCGCCCACGTTCCGGTCGACAGGGCGATCGATGCGGTCGCCGCGGCTGGACAGCTGCCGGACTTCGCCGGGCCGGCCGAGCCGGTAGCCGGGGACCCGGTCCAGCCGTGAGCCGGTCGCGGTACCGTTGCCTTGTCGCCCTGGCGGCAACCCTCGCGGCGTTCGCCGCGGTGAGGCCGTCGCATGCCCAGTTCATGACCGGCAACGGGCTGGCACCGGCCACCGAAAACCCCGCCGACGCCCTCGACGCGAAGGCGATCATCGACGCGGTCGGCTTCGACCAGCGCCTCGGCGAGGCGCTGCCTCTCGACGTGGCGGTCGTCGACGAGGCTGGCCAGGTGCGCCGGCTCGGCGACTTCTTCGGCGACCGGCCGGTGGTGTTCGGGCTTGTCTACTACCGGTGCCCGATGCTCTGCAGCCTGATCGAGCGTGGCACGGCCATGGCGGCCAAGCCCCTCGACCTGGCGCCAGGGCGAGATTTCGACGTCGTCTTCGTCAGTTTCGACGCCACCGACACGCCGGAACTCGCCGTCGAGGCGCGCCGCCGCACCCTCGCCGCGTACGGGGATTCCGAGGACGCGACCGGCTGGCATTTCCTCACCGCCGGTGAGGAGAGCATCCGCGCCATCACCGGTGCCGCTGGATTCCGCTTCGTCCGCGAGGGGGCGACGGGCCAGTTCGCGCACGCGGCCGGCATCATGGTGGCCACACCGGCCGGCCGGCTGTCGCGCTACCTGTACGGAGCCGAGTACGCGCCGCGCGACCTCAAGCTGGCGCTGGTCGAGTCGTCCGCCGGCAAGATCGGCTCGCCGGTCGACAAGCTGCTGCTCTACTGCTTCCGCTACGACGCGGGTCTCGGCCGCTACACGGCGGTTTCGATGCTGGCGCTGCGCATCGCGGGGGTGGCGACGCTGCTGGCGCTCGCCCTCTACTTCTTCATCGCCCAGCGTCGCGGACGCCGTCATCGGCGGCTCGCGGCCGGAGGTGCCGTCTGACCATGCCGTTCAAGCTCCCGTTCACTCCCGAGCAGGCCTCCACCTTCGCCGGGGACGTCGATCGCCTGACCTTCTACCTCGTGGCGATGGGCACCTTCTTCACCGTGCTGATCGCGGTGATGGTGCTGGGATTCGCCATCCGCTACCGCCGCCGGTCGCCCGACCAGGTCGGCGAGCGTTTCGACGGATCGACTCTGCTCGAGGTCACCTGGACCGTCATCCCGCTGCTCATCGTCCTCTTCACCTTCGCTTGGGGCGCCAAGGTCTACTTCAAGATGTACCGTCCACCGGCCGACGCGGCCGAGTACTTCGTCATCGGCAAGCAGTGGATGTGGAAGATCCAGCACCCGACCGGACAGCGCGAGATCAACGAGTTGCACGTGCCGATCGGGCAGCCGGTCAAGCTCACCATGACCTCCGAGGACGTGTTGCACAGCTTCTTCGTTCCCGCCTTCCGCACCAAGCTCGATGTGGTCCCCGGCCGCTACACGACGATGTGGTTCACTCCCACGAAGCTGGGGCGCTACCACATTTTCTGCGCCGAGTTCTGCGGCGCCGAGCACTCGCGGATGACCGGCTGGGTGACGGTGATGGACCCCGGGGCCTACCAGGACTGGCTCGCCGCCGTCGCCGTTCCGTCCCTGCCGGCGCCTCCCGGGGAGAGTGGCGAGCAGATCTTCACTCGCCTCGCCTGCGGCTCCTGTCACCGCGAGCAGGGAAGCGTGATCGGACCGACGCTTCACGGGATCTTCGGCACGGAGGTCGAGCTCACCAGCGGAGAAACGGTGACGATCGACGAGAGCTACATCCGTGAGTCGATCCTCGATCCGGCCGCGAAAATCGTCGCCGGCTACCAGCCAGTCATGCCGAGCTTCAAGGGGCAGGTGAGCGAGGACGAGATCCGTCAGCTCATTTCCTACATCGAGAGTCTGCCCGGAGCTGGCCACGCGGCCACCACCGGCGAAAGCGAGGGAGTCGTCCGATGACCGCCCACGAAACGGACGGCAGGAACTACCTGAACGAGACCCACGGCCTCAAGTCGTGGCTGCTCACGCTGGACCACAAGCGGATCGCGCTGCTCTACCTGATCGGCGTCAGCACTTTCTTTCTGCTGGGCGGCATCTTCGCGCTGTTGATCCGCCTCGAGCTGCTGACGCCGGCGGGAGACATGGTGCAACCGGACACTTACAACCGGCTGTTCACCAGTCACGGCGTTCTGATGGTGTTCTTCTTCCTGATTCCCGCCATCCCCGGCGTGCTCGGAAACTTTCTCATCCCGCTGATGATCGGTACCAAGGACGTCGCCTTCCCGCGACTGAACCTGGCGAGCTGGTACATCTACATGATCGGCGGCACCCTGGCGCTCGCCGGAATCGTCATGGGCGGCGCGGACACGGGCTGGACGTTCTACCCGCCGTACAGCTCGCTCTTCTCGCACTCGAACGTCCTGATCACGGGAATCGGGGTCTTCGTCAACGGATTTGCCTCGATTCTCACCGGCCTCAACTTCATGGTCACGGTGCACCGGATGCGGGCTCCGGGGATGACTTGGTTCAGGCTCCCGTTGTTCGTCTGGAGCCATTACGCTACCAGCTTCATCAACGTGCTCGGCACACCGGTCGTGGCCATCACACTCGTGCTCCTGGTCCTCGAGCGCGCTTTCCACCTGGGGATCTTCGATCCGACCAAGGGCGGTGATCCGGTGCTGTTCCAGCACCTGTTCTGGTTCTACTCGCATCCGGCCGTCTACATCATGATCCTGCCGTCAATGGCGGTGATGTCGGAGATCATTGCCGCCTTCGCCCGCAAGCGGATCTTCGGCTACCACTTCGTCGCCTTCTCGTCGATCGGCATCGCGGTGCTCGGCTTCTTCGTCTGGGGACATCACATGTTCGTCTCCAGCCAGTCGGTTTACGCCAGCACGATCTTCTCGCTGCTCACCATGCTGGTGGCAATTCCGTCGGCAGTGAAGGTCTTCAACTGGTCCTTCACGCTCTACAAGGGAGCGGTCTCCTTCGAAACGCCGATGCTCTACGCCCTCGGCTTCATGGGGCTGTTCGCCATCGGTGGTCTGACCGGCGTTTTCCTCGGCACGCTCGGATTCGACGTGCACGTCCACGACACCTACTTCGTCGTCGCGCACTTCCACTACGTGATGGTGGGCGGCACGATCATGGGCTTCCTCGGCGGCCTCCACTTCTGGTGGCCCAAGGTCACCGGAAGGCTGTACTCGGAGTTCTGGGGCAAGCTCTCGGCGCTGCTGATCTTCGTCGGGTTCAACCTGACGTTCTTCCCGCAGTTCCTGCTCGGCTACATGGGAATGCCGCGTCGCTATCACCAGTATCCGGACGAGTGGCAGGTGCTCAACGTCCTGTCGACCGCCGGCGCTTCGGTGCTCGGCGTCGGTTTCGTGCTGCCGGTGATCTACCTCCTCTGGTCGCTGAAGTACGGCAAGCTGGCCGGCAAGAACCCGTGGGGCGCCCGGGGACTCGAGTGGGAGACCGACTCGCCGCCGCCGGTGCACAATTTCCACCAGACCCCGGCGGTCGGCGAGGTCTACGACTATGCCGAGCACGCCGGTCGTGAAGGTTCGAGCGGACCGTCGCCGGCCCGCGGTCACTGAGGCGAGGAGAACTTCGTGTCGCACAGTCAGTCGAGCGCCCTGGCTCACCACTTCGACAGCCTCGAACAGCAGCGGGAGGCGTCGACTCTGGGGATGTGGCTCTTCCTCGCCCAGGAAGTGATGTTCTTCGGCGGCCTGTTCATGGCCTACCTGCTTTACCGCTGGCGGGATCCCCTCGCGTTCGCGGCGGGCAGCCACGAGCTGGACATCGCGCTGGGCGTGATCAACACGGTGATTCTCATCGCCAGCTCGTTGACGATGGCGATGGCGGTCCATTCCGCCCAGACCGACCGTCGCAAGCCGCTGATCGGCTTTCTCGTCGCCACCGGAGTGCTCGGGCTCGCCTTCCTGGTCATCAAGTACTTCGAATACAGCGCCAAGTGGCACCATCACCTGATTCCAGGGCCGGCGTTCCACTTCACCGGCGAGGTCGGAGGGCGGGCGGAGGCCTTCTTCTCCCTCTATTTCGCCATGACCGGAATGCACGCGCTGCACATGATCGTCGGCGCCGGTCTGCTGGTGTGGATCCTCAAGGGTGCGATCGCGGGGAAGTTCAGCTCCTCGTACTACAACCCGGTCGAGAACTTCGGGCTGTACTGGCACTTCGTCGACATCATCTGGATCTTCCTCTTCCCCCTGCTGTACCTGATCGGCCGTCACTGAGGCGGAGGCGAGGGACATGTCGGAGCACCACGTCGTACCGGTCCGTACCTACGTCACGATCTTCTTCGCGCTGATGGTCTTCACCGCCATCACGGTGGCGGTCGCCTACCTCGACCTCGGCGCGCTCAACAACGTGGTCATGCTGGGTATCGCGGTGGCCAAGGCCACGCTGGTAGTGCTGTTCTTCATGCACGTGCGCTACTCGACCCGCCTGATCCCCCTGGTGGTGGTCGGGGCCGTCTTCTTCCTCCTGCTGATGTTCGGCATCACGATGGCCGACTACGTTTCGCGTGGCGCCCTCGGCGCCGGGTCGGCCTGGCCGACGAGCTGGGAAAAGTAGGGCCCCCGGACGACGGCGTAGCCGCGTCAGTCGCGCAGGTCGACGCCGCGCCGCGCCAGCGTCTGCTTCAGCCGTCGGTAGAGATTGCCGCCCAGCAGGGTGCGGGCGCTCCGCGTCACGTCCAGCAGCGTCTGCCGCAACTCCTGGTCGCCATTCCAGTGCCGGCGCGCGTGCGTTTCGAGCTCGCCGCCGAGCGCCTGCGACAGCACCGCCGCGGCGAGCACCAGATCGTCGAGGAACCCGGGCGCACCGACCACGGCCTCGGGAAAGAGATCGACCGGCAGCACGAAGTAGGCGAGCGTGCCGCCGATCAGCGCCCGCGCCTCGGCCGGCACCTGGCGATCGAGTGCCAGGCGGACGAGCAGGATGAAGACGTCCGGCACCAGCAGCATCGCCTCCACGGCGGGCTTGCCGAGGCGGCCGTGCTGCCGACCGGCGGCGTCGAGCATCCGGGTACGCAGTCGGTCGTAGAAGGAGAGCAGGCCGCGATCGGCGCCCGGTGGCGGGGCCGGAGCGGGAACGGGCCCATCGATCTCGGTGGACACGTGGCGAGTCTACCTTCGGCAGGCAATCACGGCGTGGTGCGGAACGAGAAGGAGACTGCCTGCCGGATCGGCGCGCCGACCTGGTCGACCACAGACTCTGGCAGCAGGCTGACGCGGATCACGGAATCGCGCGGCAAGTCCTCGTCCGGCTCCCAGATCAGCCACCAGCTCTCCTCGACCCAGCCGACCTGTCCGGAAAGCACCCGGCCCTCGGTCGTCGTGACCCGGATGGCGTCGGCGATACCGCGCCCCGGATCGATCGCCTCGGAGAGGGCGAAAACGACGCGCACCCTGGCCGCGGCGATCCGCTCGTCCTGTCGCGGGAAATGGGAAGTCACCTGCGGGGCGCGGTCGCGCGGTATCCAGGAGTGGGGCTGCGCGGCGAGATCGACGGTGATCCAGAACGCCGCGTCGAGGGCCCAGGCCGGGGGCGACGGCGGAGTGGGGAGGTCGAGGTCGCCCAGCCACTCGTGCAGCAGCACCGCGGCGACGATCACGGCGGCCGCCCCCGCAGCAACCATGGCGGGAGAGACGTGGTCGAGCACGACCTCGACGTCCACCACCTCGCCGCCGGCGACCCGCACCTCCTCGACGAGCGGCCGCTCGAGGGCGTCCGGCTGCCCCCGGTCGTCGAGCCGGGAGTCGAACCGGACGCGGTAGCGGCCCGGCTCGAGCCCGGCGATCGCCCAGCTGGACTCGAGGCTGCGGAAGAGGGGAATCCAGTCCCGGCCCTCGCGGCGCTCGAGCACTCCGCTGACCGGCTCGGCGAGCGTCGTGCCGGCGTCGCGGGCCTCGTCGTCGGCGAAGACCGCGACCTGGACGCCGCCCGACTCCGGATCCTGGCCGGGATGGCGGCCCGCCTCGCGAGCCGACACGCAGCCGAAAAGCAGGAGCAGCGCCGGGACGGCGAACGGAAGGAGCCTGGGCGACGTCCGATGCATGGATTCGCTCCGGGAGTAAGATGGCGGGCGTGCCGCGTCTGACGCGAATCTACACCCGCACGGGCGACGACGGAACGACCGGGCTCGGATTCGGCGGCCGGGTGCCCAAGGATCACCTGCGCATCGAATGCTACGGCACGGTCGACGAGCTCAACTCGACCCTCGGGGTGGTGCGCGGCGTGCCGGTGGCGGCCGAGCTCGATGCCGACCTGGCGCGCATCCAGAACGAGCTCTTCCACCTCGGGTCGGACCTCTGCGTCCCGGAGGCCGAGAAGGAGCGGCACCCGGTTCCGCGCATCGAGGAGCGTCACGTCGCCGCGCTCGAGGTGCTCATCGACCGCTGGAACGAAGAGCTCCCGGCGCTCGCCAACTTCGTGCTGCCGGGAGGCACGGCCGCGGCCGCTCACCTGCACGTGGCGCGCACCGTCTGCCGCCGCGCCGAACGGTTGCTGGTTGCCTTGGCGCGCGAGGAGAGTGTCGGCGCCTGGACGCTGCCCTACCTCAATCGTCTGTCGGATGCGCTCTTCGTGCTGGCCCGGGTCGCCAATCGTCTGGCCGGCAGGCCGGACGTCCTCTGGGACTCGCGGGCCTGACGGCCGCGCCGGTCAGTCCGTCGCGGACGCGGCCTGCCGCGCCAGGTTTTCCGGCGTCGGGCAGTACAGATCACGCCGCCGTTCGAGTTCGGTCACCACGGCGCGCTTGAATCCGGCGTCGGTGGTTCCCGCCACGCCACGCCGCGCGGCTCGAAAGGCGGCGATGTCGATCCACTCGAGGTTCATCCGGATGGTGCGGAACGGGCGCGGCAGGAGCTCTCCGGGTGCCTGCACGTGGTGCAGCCCGCCGCTGTAGGCGACCAGCAGCGGCCCCTCGCCGATCGCCTCGAGAATGTCCGAGATGCCGCCGCGCACCGTCATCGGCTTGCCATCGCCATCGAGGCCGTTGGGACGCATCATCCGCCCCTCGGGGGCGATCAGGACCATCGAGTCGGGATCGATGCTGGCCAGCACGTCGCGCCAGGTGTGGTCCCGCTCGCGGGTGATCGAGACGACCTCGGCGGCGATCAGCTTGTAGAAGCGCCCCACCAGCGGCCGGCGGATGGTCTTGTCCGCCGCCGGGACGACGCCGTGACACGCCACCCGCCAGACGAAGCGCAGCGGCACGACCGAGATGAATACCCACTCGAAGAGGCTGGTGTGGTGGAGGAAGCAGACGACCCGGATGCCCTCCCAGGGATCTCCCGCCGGGCGCTCGCCAACCCAGCGGATCCGGCGCCGCCAGAACAGCAGGGCGATCAGGCGGATCGAGGCGAGGAAGAGAAAGACGACGTACTTGCGCAAGTCGATGAGGTCCGGACGGCCGGCTTCAGAGCACCGTCTCGCGGACCACTTCGTCGATCGTCGTCACGCCGTCGCGGATCTTCTGCAGCCCGGAGCCGCGCAGGGTGAGCATGCCGTTCTCGATCGCCTTCGTCCGCAGTTCGACCGCCGAGGCGCCCGAGAGGATCAGCTCACGCACGTCGTCGTTGACGTCCATCACCTCGTAGAGCGCCACGCGCCCCTTGTAGCCGGTATTGGAGCACTTCTCGCAACCGCGGCCCTTGAACAGCTTGAGGGTCTTCGATTCCTTCTCGCCGAAGCCGATGTTGACCAGCGCCGCGGGGGTCACTTCGAACGGCTCCTTGCACGACGAACAGATGCGCCGAACGAGCCGTTGGGCGGCGATCAGGTGCACCGACGTGGCGACCAGGAAGGGCTCGATGCCCATGTTCATCAGGCGGTTGATCGACGACGGCGCGTCGTTGGTGTGCAGCGTCGACAGCACCAGATGGCCGGTCATCGCGGCCTTGATCGCCACCTCGGCGGTCTCGAAGTCGCGAATCTCGCCGACCAGGATGATGTTGGGATCCTGGCGCAGGAACGAACGCAGGGCGGCCGCGAAGTTCAGGCCGATCTGCTCCTTCATCTGCACCTGGTTGATGCCCGGCAGGTTGAACTCGACCGGGTCTTCCGCGGTGATGATGTTCACGTCCTCCTTGTTGACGCGCTGGAGGGCCGAGTAGAGCGTGTTGGTCTTGCCGGATCCGGTCGGGCCGGTCACCAGCACCATGCCGAAGGGCTTGAGGATCGCCTGCTCGAAGCGCCGCAGCGAGTCGGGCTCGAAGCCGAGGCGCCCCATGTCCAGCATGAGGTTGTCCTTGTCGAGCAGCCGCATGACGATCTTCTCGCCGAAGATCGTCGGCAGCACCGAGACCCGGTAGTCGAGGTCCTTGACGCGTTCCTGGATGCGCGTCTTGATCTTGATGCGGCCGTCCTGCGGCATGCGCTTCTCGGCGATGTCCAGCTTGGCGAGAATCTTGATGCGACTGGTGATCGCCTCGCGCAGGCGCAGCGGCGGACGCATCATCTCCCACAGCAATCCGTCGATCCGGTAGCGAACCCGGTAGTCCTTCTCGTAGGGCTCGACGTGGATGTCGGAGGCACCGCGCTTGATGGCGTCGGTGAGGATGATGTTGACCAGGCGAACGACCGGCGCCTCCTCGGACTCCTTCTCGAGCGTGTCGAGATCGAGCTCCTGGTCCTCGTCGAGGACCTCCAGCGAGCCGTCGGACTGCACCGGCTCGGAGAGGTCCTCCATCACCTTCTTCAGCTCGATGGCATGGGTCGAGCCGTAGTACTTGTCGATGCCGGCCCGGATCGCGGACTCGGACGCCACGACCGGGTCGACGCTGTACCCGGTCTTGAACTTGATGTCGTCCATCGCGAAGAGGTTGGTGGGGTCGATCATCGCCAGCGTCACCTTGGCGCCCACCTTCGCGACGGGGAGGATCATGTACTTGCGGGCCGTTTCGGCGGGGACGATCTTGGCCACCGACTCGTCGATCTCGACCCGGGAAAGGTCGATCGCCGGGACACCGAAATGCTGGGAGAGAAACTCGACGAGCTCCTTCTCGGAGAGCATGCCGAGCTTGACGAGCGCCGACCCGATCCGGCCGCCCTTCTCCTTCTGGGCTGCCAGCCCCTGCTGCAGCTGTTGCGGCGTGATCTTGCCGGCCTGGACGAGGACGTCCCCGAGTCGATTGCTCATGATCTCCCGGTCCCGCGCAATGGCCTGCGCCGGCGACGGAATGGCCTTCTCCGCGCACCGGCCGGATTCAGCGGGGAACGGCGGGAGTGTAGCAGCGGCCCGAAAAAGGGGTCAATCAGCCATGCAGCAGCCGGACGGCGTGTTCGGCGACCTCTTCGGGTGGGATGCCGAGCAGGCAGGCCTTCGCCTCGTCCATCCGCTGATGGCAGAAGCTGCAGGGCAGGCGCCGAGCGAGCGTCGAATCGGGAGGGGCGTTCCACGGGCCGTGAAGCTCGGGGTCGGTCGGACCGTGGAGGGCCAGCACGGGGACGCCGAGGGCGCTGGCGATGTGCACCGCCCCGGTGTCGCCGGCCAGCACCAGGCGGGCGCCGCGCAGGGCGCCGACCAGGTCGTCGAGGGTGGGGGCGTCGTGACGGCGCGCCCGGCCCTGCGACGCGGCGACGACGGCCTCGGCCAGGGCCTCTTCGCCCGGCGCCGCGCCGACCAGAACCGGCAGCGAGACCCGATCGCGGATCGCCGCCGCGGCGCGTCCCCAGAGGTCGGGCGGGTACCGCTTGTTCGCCCATGCCGCTCCGGGGTGGAGGAAGAGGTACTCGCCGTCCGGCGTGCGGCCCCGTCCGCAAGCGAGCGCGGCGGGGGCGAAGTCGACCGGACCGGCGGGGAGCTCGAGTCCGGTGAGCAGTGCGAGTCCCCGCTCGACCGCGTGGGCCGCCGGGACGGCGACCGGCCGGTTGATCCACACGGCGCTGGACGGTTCGCGGCGCGCCGGTCGCGCCGCCCCGACGCGGCGGCGGGCTCCGGAGAGCCAGGCGAGCGCTCCCCCCTTGTGGTTGCCCATCAGGTCGAGCGCCACTTCGGGGCGAAAGGCGCGCAGCCGGCGAACCAGGTCGAGCAGCTCGCGGCCGCGGCCGCGGCCACCCCGGCGCAGGCGTCGCAGGGGAATCGGCAGCAGCGCGTCGAGCATCGCGTGGCCGGCGAGCAGCGGCGCGAAGGCCTCGTCGACGACCCAGCCGAGGTGGGCTTCGGGCAGTGCCCGGCGGATCGCCGCGAGAACCGGCAGCGTCTGGCAGATGTCTCCGAGAGCGCTGGTGCGGATCAGGAGGATCCGCGGCGGCGCCTGGCCGCCGCTCACGGCAGCGCCCGGACCCGCGCGATGAGGTCGCTGGTGGCGTGGTCCTTGGGATCCCCGACCAGCACCGTCCGTCCGCCGTATGCGCTCACCGTGGCGAACTCGGGAACGCGCTCGGGCGCGCCGTAGTCGGTGCCCTTGCAGTGCACGTCGGGACGCAGTCGCTCGAGCAGAGGGGCGGGCGAATCGCCGGAGAAGACGACGACGAAGTCGACCGGCGCCAGCGCCGCCAGCAGCTCGGCGCGTTCGGCGGCCGGGACGACCGGCCGCCCGGGCCCCTTGAGGCGGGCCACCGAATCGTCGTCGTTGATCGCCACCACCAGGAGGTCGCCCTGTTCCCGGGCGGCGCGCAGGTAGCGCAGGTGGCCGACGTGGAGCAGGTCGAAGTGGCCGTTGGCGAAGGCGATCCGCCGCCCGGCGCGGCGCATGACGGCGAGCCGCTCCGCCAGCTCGCCGAGGCTCAGGAACTCGCCCATTGCAGTCCGGCAAGCGGCGCCGAGTCGGTGCGGATGGCGGTGCGCAGCTCGTCACGCGTCAGGGTGGCAGTCCCCATCTTCATGACCACCACGCCGCCGGCGTAATCGGCGAGCAGGGCGGCCTCGACCGGCGTGGCGCCGGCCGCCAGCGCCAGGGCGAAGGTACCGATCACCGTGTCGCCGGCGCCGGTGACGTCGGCTACCTGATCGGTTCCATGGACGGGAAGGTGCGTCGCGCCGCCGGGCTCGAACAGCGCCATGCCGCGGCTGCCGCGGGTGACGAGCAGGAAACGCGCAGCCAGGCGCTCGCGCAGGGCGTGGCCCGCCGGGTCGGCGGCCGTGCCCTCGCCGAGCGGGCCGCCGTGGAACGCCTCGGCCTCTTCCTCGTTGGGCGTAGCGCCGTCGGCCCCCTGGAAGTCGGCGAGGCGGAATCGGCTGTCGACCAGCACGATGCCGTCCGCGGCGAGCGAGCGACGCACGGCCGGCAGCAATTCGGGAACCACCGCGCCGTAGCCGTAATCGGAGAGCACGGCGACGCGGGCCTGCCCACCCAGGCCCTCGAGGCGTTTGCGCAGACGGGCGGTCTCGGCGGGCGCCAGATCGACCGGTTCCTCGCGGTCGAAGCGCACGATCTGCTGCTTGATCCCGGTCGGGTAGCCGGCGAGGATCCGCGTCTTGGTCGGCGTCGGCCAGCCGGTGCGCACGACCACGCCGGTGGTCGGAATGCCGCGTTCCGCGAAGGCCGCGAGCAGCGCGGTGCCCGCTTCGTCGTCACCCACGTAACCGACGGGCAGCGGCCGGCCGCCGAGGGCCCGCACGTTGGCCGCCGCGTTGGCGCCGCCGCCGGGAGCCACCGACTCGCCCGTCCAGCGCAGGATGAGCACGGGCGCCTCGCGGCTGATCCGCTTGGGAACGCCGTGGACGAAGCGGTCGGCAACCAAGTCGACGAGCATCAGCACCGGCTGGTCGGCGAAGGCATCGACGAGGTCGAGAAGCCGCTCGGGCGCGGGCGATTGCGGGCGGGGATCGGACACGGGCTCGGGGCCCGCATTCTGACACGAGACGGGGAAGCCGCTGGCACCGAACATGCGTATCCGGCCGGTGAACCGGGCCGGGTTCGGTTCGTACGTAAGATGGAGTTCGGGGAGGGGGAACGCCGAGCGATGGAGGGCCGCCGGGAACCGGTCGACAGCAGGGATTTCGAACGCCAGGCGCTGCCGTTCCTGGATTCCCTGTACAACACCGCCTTCCGGCTGGCGCGCAACGCCGAGGACGCGGAAGACCTGGTTCAGGAGACCTACTTCAAGGCCTTCCGGAGCTTCCACCAGTTCACCCCGGGGACCAACCTGAAGGCGTGGATGTTCCGCATCCTCAAGAACGCCTTCATCAACGAATACCGCCGCCGCCAGGCGCAGCCCCCGGAAGGGGACTTCGCCGACATCGAGGAGAGCCTCGAGAGCCAGTTGCGGCCCGAAGCGCCGGGGCAGATCCCCAACCCGGAGGAAGAGGCGCTCGCCACCGCGCTCGACGAGAAAGTGCAGCGGGCGCTCGACGAGTTGCCGCCCGACTACCGGATGGCGATCGTCCTCGCGGACCTCGAGGGCTTCAGCTACAAGGAGGTCGCCGAAATCCTCGAGATCCCCGTCGGCACGGTGATGAGCCGGCTATACCGGGGTCGCAAACTGCTCGAGGAGGCCCTCCTGCGGTACGCTCGCCAGCGCAATTACCTGCAGGAAGGCGAGGAGCCGGTCCGGCGGCGTGGCCGGGCGGGTGCGGCGTGACGGGAATGCGCCCTCGCGACAGACGGTTGCAGGTTACGGCCAGGCGCCCCGCTCCGGGCGCGGCCGAGTGACGGACGGAAAGCGGATCATGGCCTGCAATCGATGTCGGCGGCTGTTGTTCCTCTGGGTGGATCGCGAGCGCGAGGCGCTGCCGGTCGGCCCGCTGGCCGAGCATCTGGAAAATTGTCCGGAGTGCCGCAGTCAGGCGATCCGGGTCGAGCGTCTGGTACTCACGATCCGGTCGCGCTGCCATCGGGAGGCCGCACCGGGACATCTGGCGGTCCGGATCCGCGCCCTGCTCGGGCTGGACTGAAGCTGACCCGGAGGAGGGGAGTGAGATGAGGATCGAGCTGCGACGTGCGTGGTCCCGCTGGCCGGTGTGGGCGATTGCGGCCGCTCTGCTGCTGGCGTCGCCCGCGATGCCGCAGGCCGACGTCCGGCTTCCCGGGCTCGACGGCGGCCAGCTGACCGGCGCCGACCTGGCGCGCGGTCCGGTGGTCATTCTGGTCTGGGCGTCCTGGTCCCCCCGCTGCCGGGACATCGTGGCGCGGGCCAACGCGGTGGCGGCGAAGTTCGGGGGCGAAGCGCGGATCGTCACGGTGAACTTCCAGGAGGACGTCTCGACGATTCGCGAATTCCTCGCCGGGCAGAAGCTCTCGGTACCCGTATTTCTCGACCGCGACGGCGCCTTTTCCAAGGCCCACGCGGTGACGGCCCTGCCCGGACTGATCGTCTTCCGCGACGGGCAGGCGCGGTACACGGGCAAGCTCCCCGCCGACCTCGACGCCACGCTGCGCAACCTTCTCGACTGAGACTCTGGCGCTCCCGGGCAGGACCCGGACTGTGCCGTACCGCGCTGGACAGCGCGAAGGGGGATGTTATATTTCCGCCTTCGCAGGCAGCACAGGAGCGCGATCACGGAATTCCGGTTTCAGGAGGGCGCTGAGGTGAAGATCTGGCCCAGACGGAAGAGAGTGGGACTTCCGTGGTTGAGCCTGCCGCTGGGGGGGCTGCTGGCCCTCGCGGTAGTGGTCGAAGCGCCCTGGGATGAGGGCATGGTTGCCGCAACCGCTCTCGAGACGGCGGCGCTCGACCCGCTCGGCGGCCTCGAGGCGGACGCCGTATCGTCCTCTCCACGGGGCCTCACCGAGGCTCCCCCGGCCCGCAGCGCCGAACTGAAGCGGGGCGAGACTCTGGGGCAGGTCCTCGCGAGCCTGAATCTGACGCCCGCCGAAGCTCACCGGGTCGTCGAGAGTGCCCGGGCTTTCGCCGATCCCCGCCAGCTCCGCCCGGGAACCCGCTGGGCCGCCTGGAACGGCCCGGCCGGCGAGGTGGAGCGCTTCGACCTCGTGCTCGCCGGGCGCGGAGAGGTCCGGGTCGAGCGCCGGCAGGAGGCCTGGGAGGCGAACTTCCGACCCTTCGAGCGTGAGGTCCGCCGGCGATCCGTCCGCGGCTCCCTCGAGGGCTCTCTCGAGAGCTCGATCGCGCGCGCCGGGGCGGACGGAACTCTCGCCTACGTGATGGACGACGTCCTGCAGTGGGACCTCGACTTCAGCCGCGATCTGCAGCCCGGGGACCGATTCGCCGTCCTCTTCGAGGAGATCTGGGTCGAGGGGGCGTTCACCGGCTTCGGGGAGATCCTGGCGCTGACTTACAGCCAGTCCAACGGTCGCCAGCTCGAGGCTTACAGGTATGCCGAAGCGGGCGCTTACTACGACGCCGAGGGGCGGCCGCTCGAGAAGATGTTCCTGCGCTCGCCGATGGCCTTCTCGCGCGTCACCTCCCGCTTCTCGAATCGTCGCTTCCATCCGGTACTCAAGGTCTTTCGGCCTCATTACGGCGTCGACTACGGCGCTCCGGTCGGCACGCCCGTGCGTGCCACCGCGTCCGGGACCGTGCTTTCGGCCGGCTGGGACGGTGGCGGTGGCAAGACGGTCAAGATCCGCCATCCGAACGACTACCTCACCTGCTACCTTCACCTCTCCCGCTTCGCCGATGGCGTGCGCTCCGGCAAGCCGGTGCGTCAGGGAGACGTGATCGGCTACGTCGGCGCGACCGGCCTGGCGACCGCGGCGCATCTGGACTATCGCGTTCAGCAGCGCGGCAAATGGATCGACCCGCTGTCGCTCGGTGGCGTGCCGGCCGAGCCCCTGACCTCGACCCGTCTCGCCGACTTCCGGGTCGCGCGTGCCGCGATGCAGGAGAGTCTGCACAGCGGGGCGGCTTTCGATCCGTCGCAGCTCTCCGGAACGTCGACCCGGCTCGCCGCCGCCGCTCCCGCCGTCGCCGACCGCGCGCGCAAGTAGGCCGCTCGCCGTGGTCCGCGTCACCACCCGATGCCGGGTCGACTTGGCCGGCGGCACACTCGACATCTGGCCCATCGGGCTGCTGCACGCGGAGGCTGCGACGGTCAACGTCGCCATCGACCTGCCGGTGCGGGTGGCGCTCGCCCGGCGAGCGTCCGGCTGGACGGTTCGCCAGGGCGGCGAAACGATCGAAGCGTCGCGCGCCGAGGCCCTGCTCGATCGCCCTCGCACCGCTCTGGTCGGGCTGGTTGCCGCCGAACACGGACTGGCCGGCGGCGAGCTCGAGCTGGAGAGTGGTTCGCCCGCGGGCGCCGGACTCGGGGCGAGCTCGGCGCTCACCGTCGCCCTGCTGGCCGCCTTCGAGATGGCCGAGACGGGTCACCTGCAGCGCACGAGCGGTCACCGGGCGGCGGTGGCGCGGGATCTCGAGGCGCGCCTGATGGGACTGCCCACCGGGCGTCAGGATCACTTCCCGGCCCAGCTCGGTGGCGCCCTGGCGCTCGAGCATCGGCCGGGCGAGGAGCGCGTCCGCCGGCTGGCGGTCGATCTCGACGCGCTCGGCGAGCGCCTCCTCGTCGCGTTCACCGGACAGAGCCACTTCTCGGCGGGGAACAACTGGCAGGTGATCCGGCGCCGGCTCGAAGGGGACCGCGAGGTCATCGCACGCCTCGACCGGATTCGCGATGCCGCGCGAAGGACGCCGGCCGCCCTCGAAGCGTCCGACTGGCCGGCGGTCGGCGCCGCGATGGAGAGCGACTGGGAGGCCCGGCAGGGGCTCGCGCCGGAGATTCCGACGCCGGCCATCGAGCGCCTGCTCGCTGCGGCGCGCGCCGCCGGCGCCTGGGGGGGCAAGGCC